>JAEPNQ010000012.1 GCA_017643305.1 Marinibacterium sp.
GCTGCGGCGGTTGCCGTGGCTGGAGGGTACGGCAATGGTGCTGTGCGATATCCTAGACCACCACACACACAAACGGTTGCCTCATGCGCCCCGGCAGGTGCTGAAAGAACAGATCGCCCGCGCACAGGCGATGGGGCTGACCCCGATGATGGCGACCGAGCTGGAGTTTTTCCTGTTCAAGAAGCCGCTGGATGAGATGCGGGCCGAAGGCTATCGCGACCTGACGACGCTGGGGCTCTATAACGAAGATTATCACATCCTGCAGACCACCAAGGAAGAACATGTGATGCGCCCGTTGCGCAACTATCTGGTGGCCGCCGGGGTGCCCGTTGAAAACACGAAGGGTGAAGCCGAGGCAGGACAGGCAGAACTGAACATCAAGTACGCCCATGCCTTGCTCTGTGCTGATCATCACACCATTGCCAAACACGCGACCAAGGAAATTGCCTGGCAGCAGGGCCATTCTGCGACCTTCCTGCCGAAATGGGATCGGGACCGCGTGGGCAGCGCCAGCCATGTGCACATGTCGCTGTGGGCCGATGGCAGCAACGCGTTTCACGACCCGGACGCGCCACACACCATGTCGCAGGTGATGAAGCATTTTGTGGCCGGGCTGATCGCTTATGCGCCGGAATGCACTTATTTCTTTGCGCCTTACATTAACTCCTACAAACGCTTTGCCAAAGGCACCTTTGCGCCGACCAAAACCGCCTGGTCGGTGGACAACCGCACCGCGGGTTTCCGTTTGTGTGGTGAAGGCACCAAGGGCGTACGGGTGGAATGCCGGATCCCCGGATCGGACATCAACCCGTACCTGACACAGGCCGCGTTGCTGGCCGCCGGTCTGAAAGGCATCGAAGACAAGCTGGAGCTGGCCCCGCCTGCCACCGGCGACATGTATGACGACGAAACTGTACCGGAAATCCCCAATACGCTGCGCAGTGCAACGGAAACCCTGCGCGGGTCGGCCATGCTGCGCGCCGCGCTGGGCGATTTTGTGGTGGATCACTACACCCGCGCGGCGGAGTGGGAACAGGAAGAATTTGATCGCGTGGTGACGGATTGGGAAATCGCACGCGGGTTTGAGAAGGCCTAGGAAAAGAATGGGAAGTACAATCACCTGTATGTCGCCAATTGACGGATTGGTCTGCGCTGAACGCGTTTGCCTCGACGCAGACGCCGCGCGGGCCGCAGTCGTGGCTGCAAAGGCGGCGCAGAGGGCTTGGGCAGCGGTGCCTGTGGCCCAGCGTTTTGCGTATGTGGAGAAGGCTGTGGCCTATATCGGTGAAACGCAGGACCGGATGGTGCAAGAACTGGCCACGCAGATGGGTCGCCCGGTGCGTTACGGTGGTGAATTTGGCGGGTTCAACGAGCGCGCCAGCTACATGGCTTCGATCGCCGAGGAGGCTTTGGCCCCTATTATGATTGAAGACAGCGACGAATACCTGCGCAAGATTGAACGCGAACCGGTAGGTGTGGTGTTGGTCGTGGCGCCATGGAACTACCCCTATATGACCGCGATCAACACGATTGCGCCTGCGCTGATCGCGGGCAACGCCGTGGTGTTGAAACATGCGTCACAGACCATTCTGGTGGGCGAGCATCTTGCGGATGCCTTTGCTTCCGCCGGGCTGCCCGAAGGCGTATTCACCAATGTGGTTCTGGACCATGACACCACATCCGACCTGATCGCGGGCGGGTGTTTCGGGTTGGTGAATTTCACCGGCTCCGTGGGCGGTGGGCGCGCGATGGAACGTGCCGCCGCCGGAACATTCACCGCCGTCGCAACCGAACTGGGCGGGAAGGACCCGGGTTATGTCCGGGCGGATGCCGATCTGGACGCGGCGGTGGACACGCTGATTGACGGGGCAATGTTCAATTCCGGGCAATGCTGCTGCGGGATCGAACGGATCTATGTGCATGAAAGCCTGTATCATGCCTTTGTCGAAAAGGCTGTGGCGCTGGTGAGCAGCTATGTGCTGGGCGATCCACGGGATGAGGCGACCACGCTGGGGCCGATGGCCAATATCCGCTTTGCCCGCGAAGTGCGCGCGCAGGTGGACGAAGCTGTTGCCGCCGGGGCCAAGGCGCATATTGCCAAGATGCCGGGTGATGATGGCGGCACTTATGTGACGCCGCAGATTCTGACCAACGTGGACCATTCCATGCGCATCATGCGCGATGAAACCTTTGGCCCGGCAGTAGGGATCATGCCCGTCAAGGATGATGAAGAGGCCATCGCGCTGATGAACGATAGCCAATTTGGTCTGACCTGCGCGCTCTGGACCCATGACACCGCAGCAGCGGAGGCCATTGGTCGCCGCCTGGAAACCGGCACTGTGTTCATGAATCGCTGTGACTACCTCGACCCGGCCCTGTGCTGGACCGGCTGCAAGGACACGGGGCGGGGTGCCGGACTGTCGATCCTTGGTTATAACTCCGTGACACGACCGAAATCCTACCACCTGAAGAAGTTGAAACCATGAGCCTGACTGCAAACTGGAGCTATCCTAACCCTATCCGCTTTGGCGCTGGCCGCATTGCCGAGATCGGCGATGCCTGCAAGGCGGCGGGGATGACCAAGCCGCTGCTGATCACCGACAGGGGGCTGGCAGATAACCCGATCACCACCAATACGCTGGCGCTGATGGAGGAGGCCGGACTGGGCGCGGCGATCTTTTCCGACGTGGACCCGAACCCCAACGATTTTAATGCAGATGCGGGCGTGGCCTTTTACCGCGAAGGCGGGTTTGACGGGGTCATCGCCTTTGGTGGCGGCTCGGGGCTGGATCTGGCGAAAACCGTGGCCTTTATGGCGGGGCAGACCCGCCCGATCTGGGATTTCGAGGACATAGGCGATTGGTGGACGCGCGCCAATGCCGATGCGATTGCGCCTGTGGTGGCCGTGCCTACGACCGCCGGGACGGGGTCCGAAGTGGGGCGGGCCAGTGTCATTACCAATTCGCAGACGCATGAGAAGAAAATTATCTTCCACCCCAAGATGCTGCCTGCCGTCGTCATTGCCGACCCGGAATTGTCCGTGGGTATGCCAAAATTCATCACTGCCGGGACCGGGCTCGATGCCTTTGCCCATTGCGTGGAGGCGTATTCATCCCCGCATTATCACCCGATGAGCCAGGGCATCGCGCTGGAAGGCATGCGGCTGGTCAAGGACTATCTGCCGCGTGCTTATGCCGACGGCCACGATCTGGAAGCGCGCGGTAACATGATGAGCGCAGCGACCATGGGCGCTACGGCGTTCCAGAAGGGGCTGGGCGCGATCCACGCCATGAGCCATCCGATTGGGGCAGTACACCACACCCACCACGGCACCACCAATGCCGTCTGCATGCCCGCCGTGCTGCAGCTGAATGCCGATGCGATCCGCGACCGGTTCAATCTGGCAGCAGCCTATCTGGGTATCGAAGGCGGGTTTGACGGATTCTGTGCCTTTGTCGATGACTTCAACGCCAGCTTTGCCATTCCGCGCACGCTGACCGAGTTGGGCGTCGAGAACCCTGATTTCGACGCATTGACCGAAGCCGCCCTGCGCGATCCAAGCGTCGGCGGCAACCCGGTGGCTCTGACGCAGGAAAACGTGCGCGCGATGTTTGACCAGATCGCCTGAGATGGTGCGGGCAGGGCAGGGTGCCCCGCCTGATTTTTGCCCGGAAACCTGCCAGGATCTTTAACGCTCGTCTGCGCAGTGGCTTGTCGTAAAGCGAACAAGCATGGCACTGGCAGCGTCGGCTCGTGAAACCTTGGGTCAAACGCTTGGGTCACAGATCCTGTCCACCTGCACCAGGCTGGACGAGGACGTCTGCAGTTTGAACGCCTGCGACCCTGATGTGTTGGGCCCGCACGCCGCGCATCACCTTCTGCAAGCGAAATCGCCCGTGGAAAGGCGATATGAGCCGGTCGCGCGCTTCCATCTTGGTAACAGAGCGATTATTCACAAAGTCCATGCCACTGCAGACGTGTCAGACAAAGAGCGGAGCCAGTCCGGTAGAACCATGGTGATTTATCTCTATGATCTGCCAAAGGTCGCCCAGAACCATGATGCATTCTGCCATTCTGGTGAGGTGGTCGGCTCTGCGGTAGTCCGGTCGCTGGCCAAATCGGTGGACACAGCCCCGGCGCAAGAAAGGTAAGCTCATGCCAAACCCGCTGTATGACGAAATGTTCGGTGCGCATGCGGGGGCCTCCACCCCGTTTCTGATGCTGGCTGACGGGCGCGTTGTGACCCATGCCGCGTTTCTGGAACAGGCCGCGCGGGTGGCCGGAGCGCTGACCGATGCTGGGTTGAAACCGGGTGACCGGGTGGCCGCACAGATCGAAAAATCGCCCGAAGCGCTGGCGCTTTATGCCGCCTGTGCACAGGCCGGGCTGGTGTTTCTGCCGCTCAACACGGCCTACACCGCGGATGAGCTGAGTTATTTCATCGAAAACAGCGGTGCGTCGCTGATCGTTTGCGACGCCAGCAACCGTGACAAGCTGGAGGCGATGGCATCCGGGCTTGGCGCCAATGTGGACACTTTGAATGCTGATGGCTCCGGCACGCTGATGGACCGCGCAGCAGGCATGTCCACCAGTTTTGCGACCGTGGACCGACAGGGCGATGATTTGGCCGCGTTCCTCTATACCTCGGGCACGACGGGACGGTCGAAGGGTGCGATGCTTACGCAGGACAACTTGTTGTCAAATGCCCGCACGCTGGCGGAAGAATGGCGCTTTCAAGCTGACGACGTGCTGCTGCACGCATTGCCGATCTTCCACACCCACGGGCTGTTCGTGGCCACCAACGTGATGCTGGCGGCGGGTGGCAGCATGATCTTCCTGCCCAGGTTTGACCTTGACCAGATCATTGCCAACATGCCTGCGGCCACGTCGATGATGGGTGTACCGACCTTCTATAGAAGGCTGCTCGGCGATGATCGGTTCACTAGTGACCTGGCGGCGCATATGCGGTTGTTCATCTCCGGTTCCGCGCCCTTGCTGGCCGAAACCCATGTGCAGTTTGAAACCCGCACCGGCCACCGCATCCTCGAACGCTATGGGATGACGGAAACCAACATGAATACCTCAAACCCATATGACGGCGAACGCCGCGCCGGGACCGTTGGCTTCCCGCTGCCGGGGGTGGAACTGAAGATCACCGATGCCGAAACCGGCGAAACCATCCCAGACGGTGAGGTCGGCCAGATCGAGGTGCGCGGGCCAAACGTGTTCAAAGGTTACTGGCAGATGCCTGAAAAAACCGCTGCAGAACTGCGCGTGGACGGGTTCTTCATCACTGGCGATCTGGGCCGCATAGACGAAGACGGCTATGTCCACATCGTCGGCCGCAACAAGGACCTGATCATTTCCGGCGGTTACAACATTTATCCCAAGGAAATTGAGCTGGTGCTGGATGACCAGCCTGGCGTGCTGGAAAGTGCGGTCATCGGCGTGCCGCATCCGGATTTTGGTGAAACCGTGGTGGGCGTGATCGTGCCCGAAGCGGGCCAAATCCCGGACACGGAAGCGATGATGGATGCGGTCTGCCAATCGCTCGCCCGGTTCAAACATCCCCGGACGTTGGTTCTGTTGGACGAACTGCCGCGCAACACGATGAGCAAGGTGCAAAAAAACATTCTGCGCGATCAGTACAAGGATATGTTCGCGGGCTGAGGGGTTTTTTGCGCCCGGAGTCGTGTGGCGACTGCGAAACCGTGCGGTCGTTGACCAAACTGCCGCGGCAGAGGTCTGCTCATATGTCCTTGCAGGCTTCGGCCAATCCAATGACTGGCCAAAGCCGGTGCGATCTCAGCCCACCACGTTATGTGCCGGGCCGTAAGGGAAGCCGGTGATGTTTTCGTTCGCATCTTCGGTGATGATCAGGATGTCATGTTCGCGGTAACCGCCGGCCCCGGGCTGTCCTTCGGGGATGGTCAGCATTGGTTCCATTGAAATTACCATGCCCGGTTCAAGCACCGTGTCGATGTCTTCACGCAGCTCCAGTCCTGCTTCGCGCCCGTAGTAATGGCTCAACACGCCAAAAGAATGCCCGTAGCCAAAGGTACGGTACTGCAGCAGGTCCCGTTCGACGAAGAAATCGTTGATGGCATGGGTCACCTCCGCGCAGGACATGCCGGGTTTCAATAGGCTCATCCCGAATTCATGGGCAGCCACGTTCGCCTCCCAGACCTTCAGGCTGGCCACATCGACCGTTTCAACGAATAAAGTGCGTTCCAGCGCAGTATAATAGCCCGAGATCATCGGGAAGGTATTGAGGCTGAGAACATCACCGCGTTCCAGCCGCCGGCTTGTGACCGGGTTATGCGCGCCGTCGGTGTTGATCCCGGACTGGAACCAGACCCAGGTGTCGCGATATTCCGCGTCCGGGAACCTGCGGGCAATCTCCTGTTCCATGGCGTCGCGACCGGCCATGGCCACGTCGATCTCACGGGCTCCGGCTTTGATCGCATCACGGATCGCATAGGCGCCAACATCCGCCGTTGCGGCACCGGCGCGGATCAGGTCCAGTTCCGCCGCCGATTTGTGGAGGCGCTGTATCATGGTGGCGGGTGCGATATCGACCGTTGCTTTGGGGGAAAGGAATGCGTTCAGCATGGCCTTTTGCGCGATAGACATGTGATCGCCTTCAAACCCGATAACCTTGCCGGGCCCGGTGACTGACACGATCGCACGCCAATAGTTGTTTCGCTGCCAATCAGTGTAAGTGATGTTATCGCCGTAACAGCGCCGCCAAGGCTGGGCTGCATCGATCCCGGCGCTGAAGGTAACGGTTTCGGTTTGTGTGACCACCTGCGCATAGGGCCGCCCGAAGGCGCAGTAGAGAAAGCCGGAATAATAGGCCACGTTGTGCATGGAGGTCAGCAAAACCGCATCCACGCCTTGTTCGACCATCATGGCCCGGAGACCGGCAAGCCGCGCCTCGTATTCGGCATCGTCGAAGGGCAGTACCTTTTCGCCCTGGTGGAAACGGTAAAAATCCGGGCGTGCCAGCCCGTTGAAGTTGGAAGTTCCGTCCATCGGTTCACTCCTGTTCTGGCCGTCCCGGTCGGAGGAGGAGTGCTGTTCGCTCGGTCGCACTTTCCCTCACCGCGTCAACGGCAAAGCAAGCTCCCGGCGTTCAGGATGGTGGTTTGGGGTGATCTGCTCCGCATCGGACCAGCGGCGACGCCATCGCCTGACCACTTCCGTTTTTTAGTTGCAGGGGGTTAGGCAAATCAAGCCTTTCTTTCTGGGACTGAGAAAAGGAGATCAGCACCTTATTCCAAGGCTGTTTTGCTTGTGCTCCAATCAGGTCTTCTCTGACTTTATGTCGGCAGTTATCATCTTAACTAATCCTGAATTGTTCGGCTTGGTTTAGGGGGCCAAACATGACAAACACCCGACGTTCCCGTGTGATCACCGATGGGCTTGAACGCACCCCGCACCGCGCCTTTCTGCGCGGCATGGGGCTGGATGATGACGATATTGCCAAGCCCTTCGTGGGCGTCGTGACCACCGAAGGTGAAACGTCGCCCTGCAACATGGGGCTCGCTGCGCAGGCAGAGCATGCCTATCAGGGCGTGCGTGCTGCTGGGGGGACGCCGCGCAAGTTCACCACCGTGTCCGTGTCGGACGGATTGTCGATGAACCACCAGGGCATGAAATGTTCGCTGATCTCGCGTGAGGTGATTGCCGACAGCATCGAACTGGTGGCGCGTGGTCATGCCTATGACGCGCTGATCGGCTATGGCGCGTGCGACAAGAACCTGCCGGCGATGATGATGGCCATGACCCGGCTGAACCTGCCATCGGTTTTCATGCATGGCGGCCCGGTGCTGGTGAGCCAGTGGAAGGGGCAGTCCATGTCGCTCATCAACACTTATGAAGGCATCGGGGCCGTCCAGACGGGGGACATGGACCGGGGTGAACTGACACAGATGGAAAAGGCCGCCATGCCCACTCATGGGGCCTGTCCCGGGCAGATGACTGCATCGACCATGGCGATGGTGGCCGAGGTTCTCGGGTTCTCCCTGCCGGGATCGGCCACTGCGCCTGCGGTATTCATTGAACGCGAGGCGATGGGGCGCAAGGCCGGGGAAACAGTAATGGCGCTGCTCGAAGGCAACGGCCCGTTGCCGCGCGATCTGGTCACGCGTAAGAGCCTGGAAAACGCCTGTGCCTGCGTCGCGGCCACGGGTGGTTCCACCAACGCCGCGATGCATATTCCCGCTATCGCGCATGAGGCCGGGATCCGGTTTACTTTTGATGACGTGGCCGAGGTCTTTGCCCGCACGCCGCTGGTCGCCAGCATGGTGCCGGGCGGCAAGTATTATGCCGAAGACATCCACCGATTGGGTGGGGTGCGGGTGATCTTCCGCGAATTGCTGGACAACGGTCTGCTGGATGGCGACACGCCAACCGTGACCGGCCAGACGCTGGGCGAACTGGTGGCCGATGCCCCAGCGCCTGATGGGGAGGTTGTGCTGCCGATCGCCGCGCCAATCACACAAACCGGCGGGCTGGTGGTGCTGAAAGGCAACCTCGCCCCCGACGGCGCTTTGATCAAGATCGCGGGATTACAGACGCTGGTACATGAAGGCCCGGCGCGGGTATTCGACTGTGAGGAAGACTGCATGGTCGCGATCCGGTCCAGGTCGTACAAGGCCGGTGACGTGATCATCATCCGAAACGAAGGGCCGCGTGGTGGGCCGGGTATGCGTGAAATGCTGGGGCCGACTGCCATCATCTACGGGCAGGGCATGGGCGAAAAGGTGGCGCTGGTCACCGATGGCCGGTTCTCGGGTGCGACGCGGGGCATGTGTGTCGGCTATCTGTCGCCCGAAGCAGCAGTAGGCGGGCCTCTGGCATTGGTCGAAGACGGGGACATTATCCGTATCGACTGTCTCGCCGCCACCATGGACCTTCAGATCGACGAGACGGAGTGGGAGAGGCGCCGCGCGGCGTGGAAACCCAAGTCTTACGACCCGCCACTGGCCGGGGCATTGCAGAAATACGCTGCCCAGGTCGGGTCTTCGCATCTGGGTGCCGTGACCCATGCCGGTGCTATGCAATGGCCGGTGGAGGAACCCGAAGGTGACTGACCGTTTACGCATCGGCTTTGCCGGGCTGGGGCTAATGGGCTTGCCGATGGCGCGCCGTTTGCTTGACGCGGGCTGGCCTCTGACCGTCTGGAACCGGACCCCGGCCAAGGCCGATCGGCTGGTGCAGGCGGGTGCCTTTCTGGCTGACACACCGCGTGCCTTGTCCGAGGCGAGCGATCTGGTCTTTCTCTGTCTGATGGACGCCGGTTCCGTCGAGCAGGTGGTGTTCGGCCCGGACGGGATTGGCGAGGCCGGGCAGGGGACCGTGGTGGATTTTACCACCGGCCACCCGGAGGCCGCGCGCGCTTTCCACGACCGGTTTCGCGCGGAACATGGGCGCGGGTGGATTGATGCGCCGGTCTCCGGCGGTGTGCCCGGTGCGAAAAGCGGTACGTTGACGGTTATGGCTGGCGGCAACGTGGACGAGATCGAACAGGTGCGCCCGGCGGTGGCGGCTTTTGCTGCGCGGTTCACCCATATGGGCCCGCCGGGCAGTGGCCAGATGACCAAGCTGGTGAACCAGATCATTTCCGGCTGTACCATGACCATCGTGGCTGAAGCCGTCGCATTTGCTGAAAAGAACGGGGTGGAGGCCACGCGGCTGGCCGACGCGCTGGCGGGCGGGTTTGCGGATTCAAAACCCTTCCAGATCTTCGCACCGCGCATGGCCACGCGCGAACATGAACCCCGCTTGGGGGCAACCGACACGATGATCAAGGATCTCGACATGGTCGAAGGGGTCGCACAGGCGGCAGGGGCCAGTATCCCGATGACACAGACAGCGATCTCACTGATGCGGGAAAGCGCAGCGTTGGGGGAAGGGGATCTGGACATCTCCAACCTGATCCGCCGGTTTGAGTAGCGGATTAATATCGTTTTGCGACGCAAGATTGTAAGATTGATAAGTTAAGTCGTGGGCGGCGCCCGCGCGACAGCTGACAAGGTGAGTTGTGCCATCAGCGCCGTGTAAATCTGTGAGGGAGTTGCAAGGAGACACTATGACAGAAGACGCATTTGAAGCCGGGCTGGCTCAGCGCCATGCCATGTTCGGAACAGCGGGCGGGCAGAAACAACTGGATGCCGCCACCGATTTCACCCGCCCGCTGCAGGAATGGGTGACCAAGCAATGTTTCGGTGAAGCCTGGCAGCGCCCGGTGCTGGACACGCGCATGCGCAGCATGCTGACGCTGGCCATGCTGGTCGCGGAAGGCCGGAGTCAGCAGATTAAGATTCACACGCGCGGGGCCATCGCCAACGGTGTCAGCAAAGAGGAAATCCGCGAATTGCTGATGCATTCCATCATTTATTGCGGTGTACCCAAGGCGGTGGATGGGTTCCGGTCCGCCGGTGAGGCCCTAGCAGAACTCGGGCTGGAACCATGAGCAGTGCAGTCGGCTTTATCGGCATTGGCAACATGGGCCGCCCTATGTCGCGCAATCTGGCTGCTGCCGGTTTCGACGTGACCGTTTTTGATCTGAACGTCGATGCTGCCCGCGCCCATGCCAACGCGCATGGGTTGACCGTGGCCGAAACCATGGCGGGCCTGGCGGCCTGTGACCGGATCGTGACCATGCTGCCCGATGGCAAGGCCGTGCGCGCAGCCATGTTGGGCGAAAACGGCGCGGCCCCGCACCTGGCCGCGGGTACAGTGCTGATCGACATGTCCTCGGCAGATCCCGTGGGCACGCAGGAACTGGGTGCAGAACTGGCTGCCAAAGGCCTTGCCATGGTGGATGCGCCGGTTTCGGGCGCGGTGCCACGTGCTGAGGACGGCACGCTCACTATCATGGTTGGCAGCGACAATCCGGCCCTGGCCGAACGTGCGCGGCCCGTGCTTGCGGGAATGGGCAAGGAAATTGTTCATACCGGTCCGCTTGGATCCGGCCACGCAATGAAGGCGCTGAACAACTACGTGGCGGCCACCGGCTTTGCTGCCGTGTCCGAGGCGCTGATTGTCGGCCAGAAATTTGGGTTGGAGCCGGGCAAAATGGTGGAGATCATGAACACCTCCACCGGGCGGAATTTCATGACTGATCTGGTGATGAAACCGCATGTGCTGGACGAAGCCTTTGCCACGGGGTTTGCACTGGCGCTGCTATCCAAGGACGTGGGCATCGCGGAGGATCTGGCCAGTAGTCTGGATATGGACGCCCGGCTGCTGCACACCTCCGCCGTGATGTGGCGGGAGGCGTTGGCCGATCTGCCAACCGGCGCGGACAATTCCGAAGCCTACAAGGCGTGGCGCGACCGGATGTCGGGCGGGACGACTTAACCGCCGCCCCAGATGGTGATGGAAACGGGGACCGACTTGGCTGCCGGGGCGCCGAAAACGGAGCCGCGCGCCAGGCGCATTCCGATCAGGCGGCCATTGCCGCTGATGTTCGGCGACATCAGCATTGCGTCAGGCCGCGATCATTGCAGGGCCCGTTCCGACACAACCAGCACCCGTTCCGCCCCCGCTGCGCGCATTTCACCCACATGGCGCATCAATACCTTGGCAGGCAGTTCCCGGTCTGGTACCACGCGTACGGCGCTGCGGTCTTCATCGCTCAGCTGCTCCATGAACGCGTCAACCGAATTTAGGTCCGCACCGCGCAGGGATAACCGCCCATCGGCATGGATCACCAGCGTATCGGGTGGGTCGACCGGGTCCAGCTCGGAGGTTTTGACCAGCGTCAGAGAATTATCCAGCGGTGGTGCCAGCGTGCCCGCGATCATGAAGAAGATCAGCATCAGGAACACCACGTTGATCAACGCAATGGTCGGTTGTTTGCTATCCTTGGTTTTGCGGTAAAGCCCGATCATTGCAGTACCACGGCCCGAATGCCGCCTATTCCGCGCAAAGTTGCCAAGACATCGACCAGCGTTTGTGATGTGGTCTGTTCCGACAGGCTGACCAGCACAAGCTGCGGGTCTTCGCTGTCTTCCGCTGCCAGAGCATCGGCCAGCGCGTCGATTTCTGTCGGCACACCGTCCAGCAGAAGGCCTGTGTCCTTAAGCGACAGGAAATGTGGTTGGGTTTCCTCCGTGGCATTGCTGCCTTGTCCGGCGGTGGACAGCTCAATTTCCCCGTATTTCGAGAAGGTCGAGGTCAGCATGAAGAACAACAGCAACAGAAAGATCACATCGATGAGCGATGTCATCGACAGCCGTTTGCGACGTCTCAGGCTGGTTTCAAGCGCCATGATGCAACGCGGTCCCCACATCGTCGGTCTGTGCCATACCATGGCCGGGGGCCAGCACCGTGCGGATGGCCCGGTTGGCAAAAACCCGTTCGCGGCGCATGCGGGCCTCGAACCAACTGAGGATAAGCGAGGTCGGCATCGCCACGGCCAGCCCGGCGGCAGTGGTCAGCAGCGCGACCCAGATGCCACCGGCCAGCAATGACGGGTCCACGGAATTGCCGGCAGCCTGCAGTTTCTGAAACGCCTCGATCATGCCCAGAACCGTGCCGAACAGGCCCAGCAGCGGGGCCAGCTGCGCCACCGTATCCAGCGTGCTGAGCCCGCGTTCCAGCCGCGCGAACCGGTCTTCGGTCTCGGCATCAACGCGGTCGATCGCCTCTGGCCTGTCGGCGGCAAAGGCCATGCGCACCACGGGCACCAGGTAGCTTTTGCTATCTTCCAGCCGGGTCTGCGCCGTGGCCCAATCGCCCTTGTCCCAGGCCACCATGGCCTGACCCAACCGTTTGTGGCGGCCCACGCCTGATATGCGGAATTGCCAGATCTTGTAGAGGATCAGCGCCAGTGTGAGTACGGATATGAGAATCAGCAAGGCGACAACAGGGCCACCCAATGCGAGGATATTGCGCAGCTGGGTTTCCAGCGCGGTGATCACGTTCATCCGATCAGCTCCGTTCCGGTGCGCGTGCTGAGCAGAAGATTGTCAATGCAGCCACCTTCGGGCAACCCGCTACAGGTGGCCGCGCCGTTGATCAGAACGCGGGGGATGTCCCTGCAGGCCATCCCCGCAAACTGAAACTGCCGCACGCGCGGCCGTCCGGCCGGCAGGTCGCGAAAATCCAGCAGGGTCAGCTGTGCGACCCCGCCGTTGGCTCCGAACAGCACCACTTCGTACACCGCCTGGTCCACATCCGCAGCGCCGCTATTGGTGGCGAGGAAGCTCATCCGACATGCCCCGTCGATATCTTCGGCTGCGCTCAGTTCAATCGCAATGCTGGGTGCAGGCGTGTCTTCGGCCTTCGCCGCCGGGGTGCCAAGGGCGGCCATGCCCAGAAGTGCGCCGAGCAGCGTGGATTTGGCAGGTGAGAACGTCATGCGGTGTTCCTCTGGCTGTATATCGGGGACGATCCGGGCTTGGAACCGGACCGTCGCAAACAAGGTTATCGTGCGCCCCGGTTCATCAATGCAACGGCTACGCCCAGCGTGCCTGTGCCGTCCGGTCCGCGTGCGGCACAGGTTTTGTCGAACAGGTTGCGGATGTCGAGCCGGATGGTCAAGTTCTCGATCTGCAGGGGCACATATTCGGCGAAAGTATCCAGAATTGACCAGGGGATCGGTCGGGTCCGAATGGGTCGCCCTTTTTCCAGTTGTCGATCCGTGCAAGCATCCGCATGGGCACGACCCTGAAGGAGGCAGGCCATGCAGATCGCAATGATCCGGGGGGATGGTATTGGCGTCGATGTGGCCGATGCGACCCGCGCGGTGGTGGATGCCGCCGTGGCCCGTGCCAAATGCCCTGCGCCGAAGTATAACGACATCCATGCTGGGGCTGGGTATTTTCGCGAAACCGGGCGTGACATCGAAGACGGCGGCGAAGACAGGGCAGGGAAGGCCGACGCGATCTTTCTTGTGGCCATCGGATTGCCGTCGGTCCGGCATGCAGACGGGACCGAGATCAGCCCCCATCTGCGTTTGCGCGACCGGTTCCAGCTTTATGCAGGCGTGCGCCCGGTCAAGGCATACCCCAACGCGCCCCAAAGGCTGGCCGATCCGCGTGCGGCAGGGATCGACATGGTCATCCTGCGCGAATCCACCGAAGGGCCGTTCTATTCCGCAGCCGCCCATGGGCGGTCGGACATCCGCGGCGACACCGAAGTACGCGACACCCTGGGCATCACCCGCGCCACCACCGAAAAGCTGCATCATTTTGGGTTCCGACTGGCCCGCCGCCGCAAGGCGCGGGGCCGTCCCGGGCGGCTAACCTGCGTGGATAAGGCCAATGTATTTGCCTCCATGGCGTTTTTCCGACGCATCTTTGATGAGGTCGCACCGCTCTACCCGGATGTGGGTACCAGCTATAATTACGTGGACGCGCAGGCGCTGAATCTGATCCGCAACCCGTGGGACTATGACGTGATGGTCATGGAAAACATGTTCGGCGACATCCTCAGCGATCTGGCCGGGGGGCTGGTGGGCGGCATGGGCATGGCTGCCTGCGGCGAGATCGGTGACGACCACGGGCTGTTCCAGCCCGCCCACGGCTCGGCCCCTGACATCATGGGGCAGGACAAGGCGAACCCGCTGGTGGCGTTCTTGTCCGGGGCCCTGATGCTAGACTAACTGGCTGAAAAATCGGGGCAGGCGGGTTATAGCGACGCGGCGCAGGCCATTGAGCAGGCGGTGCAGGATGGTTTTGCGCAAAATCGCCTGCGTCCAATGGAATTTGGCGGCGACATGGGCACCAAGGCCGTCACGCGGGAGGTTCTGGCGCTGCTTGCGCCTGCCTAACCGGTCACAGTCCCGTTGGGACCGACATCAAGCCGCCAGGCAAAATCGACATTGTCCAACCGCGGAAAATACTCCGTCACCAGTGGGTCATGCCCCGGAATGACCCGGTCGGCAGACCCGCCAGCCAGCCGCCTTAGCGTGGTGAACCCATCCAGCATGCCTTGAAGATCTGCCACGATGGGGAAGGGTTTGCCGTTCAGGAAGTTCTCATAATAATGCGTCGCGTCCGAGGCGAGGCAGAGCGGCCCGTGTTCTGTCTCCACCTCTACCACCTGCAAGCCACGGGAATGTCCACCAACGCAATGCACCCGCACGCCCGGCGCGACCATGCCCACACCGTCGTGAAACACCACACGGCCGGAATAGACACGCTGCACCATCTGGCAAACGTGGTCGGCGGTATAGGGCATCCGTAATGTCGGGTGGCACATGCAGGGGCCGGTGGCAAAGGCCATCTCCGCCGCTTACAGGTGGAAGGTCGCGTTCGGAAACCGGTGCAGCCCGCCTGCGTGATCGTAATGCAGATGCGTAATGATAACTGTATCGACGGTTTCGGCCTGCACGCTAAGCGCTGCGAGCGCGCTGGCCGGGTCGCACAGGATCGGGCGGTCGCGGCGGTCGGCTTCGGCCGCTTAATAACCAGTATCGACCAAAGTCCGCCGGTCGCCGCTCTCCAGCAGCCAGACGAAATAATCCATACCGTGGGGTGCTGAAGGGTGATCATCAAAGATGAAGCTGTCGCCACGCACCCGCGTATTCCGATCCGCGTATTTAAGCGCGTGGACTTTCCACAACATGGCGTTCACTTTCCGTTAGCCTGCTTTGTGGCCAGCCTGTGCCAGCGTGTAGAGAAAACAAGTGTCTTGGCGCGGACACCGCCTGATAGTCTAGGTCGGCCCTGAAGCTGGACGGGAAAGGAAGGCTTATGGCTCAGATTGAATTTGAAATACGGTCGCAGCATGCTGGCAGAAAGCCCAGTCTGGGATGCGGAGACAGGGGACTGGTGGTGGGTCGACATGCCCGGCCGCCAGATCCTGCGCAGGCACGGTGAAAGCGATAAGGTTGAAACCTGGGACACTCCGGAAGAGACAGGGTTCATCATTTTGACTGATCAGGGACCGGCGGCAGGTATGGAAACGGGCATCTATGTCTTCGATCCTCGCTGGGCGCGGTTTGACCGGATGGTGTCTTTTGACGATTCCGGTTGCCGGTTCAACGACGCTACGGTGGATGCGATCGGGCGGCTCTGGGCATCGACCATTCACAAGGCGGCGGAACCCGGCCGAGGGCGGCTGCATTGCGTCGGACCTGGTCTGAGCCTGCACATGGTTTTGGACGGGCTGACCATTCCCAACGGTCTGGTACATGACGCTGAAAGTGGCCGCCTTTTCTGGTCCGACAGCTACCCAGAGGTCCAGACCATCTAGTCGGCCCCACTGGATATGGCCACCCGCACATTGGGTGCGGCTACGGTCTTTGCCAAAACCACCGATCTACCTGGTCGTCCGGACGGTGCTGCGATGGATGCAGATGGAAACTACTGGATCGCCGCCGTGGACGTTGGCGAAATCTATGTCTTTCCCGCGGATGGTACGCTGGCCCACCGCCTCAAGGCCCCCGTGCAGTTCCCCACCAAGATCGGCTTTGGCGGCCCGGATGGCCGTAGTATCGCTCTGACTTCCAAGGCCGATGCCCAATCCGGTGGCTATCTTGCCTGCGCAACCCTTCCCAAAGCCTATGCCCGCGGTCTCCCCACGCCACGCTGGGTGCCCGGCGCCTGACCATCCCGAGCAACAGAGAAAGACGAGGGATTCAGCCCGTATCCCAGCGAGAAACGTCCAAAGCCTGCTCCGATCCCGATGGTAACAAACCGGGACAGATGCGCGCGGCGGCTTGACTTGCGCCACCGCTCGCGCCAACGCTCGCCCCATGCTGGACCCGCGCCCTGTCGGATATGTTATCGGCCTGCTTGTTGCCGCTTTGGGTGTCACCATGCTGGTGCCCATGCTTGTCGACCTGGCCGAAGGCCAGGGGCATTGGAGCGCCTTTGCCGAAAGCGCAATTGTCACAACGCTGATTGGCGGCCTCATGGCACTAAGCTGCCAGAACGCTGTACCCGAACGGCTGTCAATCCAGCAGACCTTTCTTTTGACCTCCGGTGTCTGGCTGGCCCTGCCGGTTTTTGGTGCGCTGCCTTTTGTGCTGGGCGAAACTGACCTGCGCTATGTGGACGCGTTTTTTGAGGCCATGTCGGGCTTGACCACCACCGGCGCCACAGTCGTCACAGAGTTAGAAACCCGGCCTGCCGGCATCTTGCTGTGGCGCGGGGTCCTGCAATGGCTGGGTGGCATCGGCATTATTGTTGTGGCCATGGTGTTTCTCCCCGAACTGCGCGTCGGTGGCATGCAGATTTTCCGGTCGGAGGGCTTTGATACATTTGGCAAAATCCTGCCACGCGCCACGGAAATTTCGCGCCAGATCTCGGTGATCTATGTGGCGCTGACCATGGCCTGTGCGCTCTGCTATCTGGCCGTGGGGATGGATGTTTTCGATGCCACCGTGCACGCGCTGACAACCGTGTCCACAGGCGGGTTTTCGACCTATGATGCATCCTTTGGCGCGTTTTCCGGCTCGGCTGAATACCTGGCCGTGGTGTTCATGATCCTCGCCGCGTTGCCTTTCGTACGCTTTGTCCAGCTGATCCACGGCAACTCCTGGAGCCTGCTACAGGACGCCCAGGTGCGTGGGTTCCTGTATTGCATCCTTGCGCTGGTGTTGGGGGCCACAGTGGTGTTGGCCACTCAACATGGCTACCCGCTGGAACGCGCCTTCAGGGAGTCGCTGTTCAACGTAACATCCATCATCTCCGGTACTGGTTATGCCAGCGCGAATTACATGCTTTGGGGCTCACTGATGGTGGCAATCTTCTTCTTCATTGGGCTGATTGGCGGCTGCGCGGGATCAACCACCTGTTCGGTCAAAATCTTCCGCTACCAGATCCTGATCGCTGCCATCCGCATGCAGGTCCAGCGTATCCGGTCGCCCCACGGCGTGTTTTTCCCACGTTATGACGGTCGCCGCGTGCAGGGCGATGTGCTGAGCTCGGTGATCTCCTTCTTCGTTTTCTTTGTGGTGACCATGGGGCTTCTCGCAGTTGCGCTTGGAATGACCGGGCTCGATTTCACCACGTCCATTTCCGGCGCTGCCGCCACGTTGGCCAATATCGGTCCGGGGCTGGGCGATCAGATCGGCCCCGCAGGCAACTATGCGGGCCTCAACGACACTGCGAAATGGCTGCTGATCGCCGCGATGCTGATTGGCCGGCTAGAACTGCTGGCTGTTTATGCCATTTTCACCGTCCGTTTCTGGAGAGCCTGATCATGACCGAACGCCCGCTTGGCGCGCAAATTTCCCACATGTTGAAAGATCGCGGGGTCGATGTGATCTTTGGAATTCCTGGCGTGCACAATCAGGAAATGTACCGAGGGATCGAAGAGGCGGGTCTGACCCATGTATTGGCACGTCACGAACAAGGCGCTGGGTTCATGGCAGACGGCTATGCGCGGGCCACCGGGCGACCAGGCGTATGTTATGTCATCACCGGACCGGGGCTGACCAATATCCTGACGCCAATGGGGCAGGCGGCCTCGGATAGTGTGCCGATGCTGGTGATTTCCTCCTGCCTCGACGAAACCGCTGCGCGCAAAGGCCAGCTGCACCAGATGAGTGATCAGCGTGGGGCAGGGGTCACCGTTTCTGCTTGGTCGGAAGAGGCGCGTACGGCAGACGCTGCTTACCAGTTGATCGATCGCGCGCTAGAGGAATTTGGGCCCGGCCAGCGCCACGCTCCGCGCCATATGCAGGTGCCGATCGCCACGCTGACGGCGGCCGCGCCTATGTTTCCTCCGGCCGGGCAAACTCATCCGACTCTTACCTGCCCGACCGATGCGGTGGAGCAGGTCGCGCGCCTTTTGGAACGCGCTAACCGTCCGCTCTTTGTGTTTGGCGGGGGGGTAGCGATGGAACGCGACGCGCCTGTCTCGCGCTACGTGCCCGAGAAATTCGCCGCCGCCTGCTTTGTTACCTATGCCGGGCGCGGTACAGTTGATCCAGAAGACCAGCTGTTCTTCGGCAGCTATCTCGCGCGACCCGAAAGTGCGGGCATCTTCGCTTCTGCGGACCTGGTCATTGCCGTGGGCACCGAACTGGCCGAGGTCGACCTCTGGCGCAAACATCTCGGGTTTGATTGCCAGCTTGTTCGGGTTGATGTCGAGCCGCGCGTCCTCACCGATGGCCAGCTGGCCTACATCCGAATTCGCGCCGACGCCAATGCATTCCTACGCGCGTTGGCGGCGCATCCGTCCTCAAAAAAGGTCAGCGGCTGGACTTCAGAAGAGGTCGCAGGTTTCCGCAGAAAAGCGCGTGCAGAGGTGGAGGCCGAATTTCCCGGCGTCGCCCGCGTTGCAGACGCGCTGCGCGCCTGCTTGCCAGCGGACACCATGGTCTTTTCCGACATGACCCAATTCGCCTATGCCTCGAAAGAAATCTGGGACATGTCCCGGCCCGGTCACTGGCACCACCCCTATGGCTTCGGCACGCTGGGCTATGCGCTGCCCGCTGCCATCGGCGGCGCGGTCGCCCGGCGCGCCCAGCCCACGCTGGCCATCGCGGGTGACTACGGCTTTCAATACACCTGCAATGAACTCGGCACAGCGGTGGAACTGGGCCTGAGCTTGCCGATCTTCCTGTGGGATAACGGCAAGCTTGGCGCGATTGAGGCCTCCATGACCTCCGCCCAGATCGCGCCGAACGCGGTGATCGCGCAGAACCCCGATTTCGGGCTGCTCGCCCGGGCCTATGGGGCTGGTTACGCCGAACCGGCTACGCTGGGGCAAATGCAACAGGCCGTGTCCGATGCGTTTGGCGCCCCGCAACCGACGCTGATCCGCGTAACCCCGAAGATCAGCGACTGACCTGTCGAGGGGCGCGAATTGTCACCAATTCGCAGGCAATTTCTCCATGAATTGCTTCCATTTCGTCGAGGAAATGGTGCCTCAGTCCCAGCAGCTCACCAGAACGGTCATGTCGGTGGCTATGCGCAGGAGCGCGTCGGGCGTGGCGCTGTCGCGCACGTCCACGGATCCGGTCGACAGGCCCAGACCGCTCAGCACCGTGCCGATCGCTGGGCCATTGGCGGCAAAATTCACATTGGCGGGCAATTTCTGTGTGCCGGTCTTTTGTGGCAACAGCATGCCCAGCACAGCGCCGCCCGCGTCCAGAACCGGTCCGCCGGCATCTCCGGTCTCCACGTTCAGCGCCAGACGCGTCAGGTCAGTCTCACCGCGCAGCCCCTTGAGGTCCTCAAGCTTGCCAAAAGTCAGCGTTGGCGCGCCCAGCTTGCCTTCGAAAGAATAGCCCGACACGGTCACACCTGATTGCAGGCGCGGGGAGGATTGTCGGAACTGGGCCACTGCCGCTGGGGCCAGCCGGTTCACCGGGCTCAGGACAGCAACGCCCAGCGTCTCATCGGTGCCAGCAACCTCGGCCTGGTAACTGTCATCCAGCGTCACACGGGTACAGCCCCGCACAGCTTCCGTTGTCGTTACCACGGTGCCATTGCCATCGACAAAAAAGCCTGAGCGCGAAAGGCGTGGTTTGCGCACGGTCAGTCCCGAAATCAGGTCGATGTTCTGCACGTTGTCGCCGCCGGCAGCCGGATCCAGAACGCCTTCCAGTCGGGTGAAGCTTTCGCGCATCAGCGCCAGAACGCGGGTGCGCCGTTCCTCGTCGCCCGTGGGCCAGATTAGGGTAAAGCCCTTGATCTCTCCATTTTTCAGCGCGGCCTCGGTGTAGGAGGTGAAGCGCGCATTGCGGCCTTCGAGGACAAAGCTGTTTTCCTTGCGCTCACGTTCCCCTTCCAGCGGGACGATCTCTAGCGTCTGCATGATGTCGTAGAGACCATAAAGCGTGCGCCGGTCCCCGGGTTGGGAGATCAGCAGCATGCGAATGCCATCATCCGAAATGCTGTCGTAATGCGCAAAAGGCGGCTCATAGCGCAAAAACCGGACCGCGGAGGAGGGCATCTGCATCTCGATCCCGATCTGCCCGTCGGCGCGCAGCGCCATGCCAACACTGATCAGCGGCGCGTTATATTGGTCCATCAGCACCTGCCGCTGCAGCGTGGTCAGGATGCCGGTTTCCTCATACCCGTTGGCCCCCTGCCACGCGGCCATGGCGCCGCGTGTGCCGGGGCCAAACGCCCCATCGATGCCGGCAGTATAGAACCCGGCCCATTTCATCGCGATCTGCAGGTCCTTGCGTTCCTGCGCTGTCAGGTTTCGTTCGCTGCGGCGGGCCTCTGCCGGGGTTTCATCGGCCACCTGCGGCTCTGGCGCGGGGGTGGGCGCGGTTTCGGTGGCGGCCTGCGTGGTGCCCGGTACCGCAATCGTGCCCTGGTTCAGCACATTGGCCCCAACCGGGTAAAACTGGTTTACAAAGGTGCGTGCCTCCGCGATATAAGCGTTGCCGGGGATCCGGCGTTCTGCCTGGTAGACCAGCAGAACCTGTTGGGCGTCGTCGCGGGTGTAAGGCCCAAGCGCGATGCCGTACCAGCCCCCGCCCAGAGAAAACCCGTTCACATCTGCCAGATAGTTTCCGTAGCCCTGTGCTCGGATTTGAGCGGTCTGCAGGCTGGGATGGGCTTCGAGTTGTACGAAAACAACGTCACTGTTCTGCGCTGCGACGCGGGTCGTGCCAGTCAAGGCACTTACAATCAGGGCCAGTGCAACGATCCAGTATTTCATATAGTTCACCTGTTGGGCGTCAATTCAACACGTTAGACGCAGATAAGCCTGAAATCGGCAAAAAAGCCAAGCCCTAGTCACGGGGAAATGCCGGACGCGTTGCGCCGTTGACCCGGACAGCGCAGGCGCATAAGCAGGCCGCGTATCAAAGGAAGCCCGCAGATGACCGACATTCAGACGCCCCGATCCTTTCAAGAAATCATTCTCCGGCTCCAGAGCTACTGGGCCGGCAAGGGCTGCGCCGTGCTGCAACCCTATGACATGGAAGTGGGGGCGGGCACGTTCCATCCGGCCACAACCCTGCGCGCACTGGGGTCCCGCGCCTGGGCAGCGGCCTATGTGCAGCCCTCGCGCCGTCCGACGGATGGGCGCTATGGCGAAAACCCGAACCGGCTGCAGCACTATTATCAATTCCAGGTGCTGATCAAACCATCCCCGCCGGATCTGCAGGAGCTTTACCTGGGTTCTCTCGAAGCCATCGGCATCGATATGGGCCTGCATGACATCCGCTTTGTGGAAGACGACTGGGAAAGCCCCACGCTGGGCGCCTGGGGTCTGGGATGGGAGGTCTGGTGCGACGGGATGGAAGTCAGCCAGTTTACCTACTTCCAGCAGGTCGGCGGGCATGACTGCAGCCCGGTTTCGGGTGAGCTTACCTACGGGTTGGAGCGTCTGGCCATGTACGTGCTTGGCATCGATCACGTGATGGACATGCCCTATAATGACCCGCAGGCGCCCATCGCGCTGTCCTACGGTGACGTGTTTAAGCAGACTGAAGAAGAGTACGCACGCTGGAATTTCGATGTGGCCGATACGGAGATGCTGCTGCGCCATTTCGAAGAGGCCGAGACCGAATGCGCCGCAATCCTGGATCATCCTTACGAGGATCCGAAAACTGGCAAACGTATCGTGATGGCACATCCGGCCTATGACCAGTGCATAAAGGCCAGCCACATCTTCAACCTGCTGGATTCCCGCGGCGTGATCTCGGTGACCGAGCGGCAGGCCTACATCGGCAGGGTCCGCGCGCTGGCCAAGCAGTGCGCAGATGCATTTGTGCAAACCGAAGCGGCGGGCTGGGCGGCGGAGTAAACGCGACGCGCTTTGAAGTGCGGTTCAGGCGATGGTGCCGCAGTTTGCCCCGATTGTTGGCCAAGGAACACACCCAAGTTTCTTCGAGGATCGTCCACCGCGCGTTGTAACGGCCTCTTGAGGCCGTTTCGTATGTCCGGGACGTGCCATGGCACAGCGCAGTGATCAGGCCAGACTTCCCGGTTCGAAATGCTAGTGCGTTCCGGGGATCAAGCGGCATCCTGCGCCACCGCGTCTCCACTCCACGAACCGCGGACGCGCGGCTCATTGTTCCCATTCAATTGACCGCTTTCGCCTTTGCTTGCTCATCCAGGCCGTCTAGCCCAATATCAACAGGTACCCATTGCGACGATCTGGCCGCCTTGCATTTCGGACCGGATTCGTCGGATGTGACCCGCACGGGACCGGACCGGCAAAACATGGTATAACCCATGGCATTGGCGCGGGCCCGGTCGGAAACCTTGTTTGCATTGGGATGGACGCCGCATGAATGGCAGGATCGTAGGGGCAATCATCATGATAACTGCTGTGGTCGCGGGCGCGGCGCTCTATTACCTGCAGATCTATGGCTTCTATCGCGAGGTTTCAGACGCCGAAGCCGGTCAGGTGCAGATGCTCAACATCGCCACCGGCGCGCTGGAGCCGATCCTGACCGACAATTTCAGCGCCATTGATGCCGACAGCTCCCCCATCCGCTACCGGGCCTGTTTCACTACGACCCATAGTCACCCAATGCTGACCGAAACCTATCAGCTGCTCGAAGACAGAGAGCCGCGCAATGCGCCCGTATGGTTCGACTGTTTTGATGCAACAGCTATCGCCGAGGGGATCGAAGCCGGCGCGGTGCTGGTCTTCCTGGGCCAGAAAAACGTGCATTATGGGGTCGACAGGATCGTTGCTATTCACGAAGACGGGCGCGGCTGGGTTTGGCAGGATCTGAACGATTGCGGCGAAAAGGCCTATGACGGCACCGTCATCGGCGAAGAATGCCCGCCGCGCCCGGACAGTGGCAGCTGACACCTGGCAATGCCCGGCGCGCTTCAAATTCCAGACTTTATCGCGGTGACGCTGGGGTTTACTGTGTTCCTTCTAGGGTCGGAAATCAATCGGCGCTTTGCAGTCCTGCGGCGGTTTAACATGCCTGAACCGGTCACTGGTGGCTTGTTGGCCACCCTGATCGGCGGACAAGGTACGGTCATCGCGTCGGCGCCGAAAGTGGCCAGCGTCACGGGGTTGGACGGCGCGACCGAGTTGGGCGTCGCGACCGAGTTGGGCGTCGCGGTGGCCATGCTGGGGTTGGTGCTGGCGGCGCTGATCGGTGGGCCGATTGCGCGCTACCTGGTCGAACGCCACAACGTAACGCCGGATCGCTCCAATGCGCCCAACACAATTGGCTTGCCGGACACTGCCGGGCAGGGCAGCGCAGCCATCGAACACCGCAATTACAAATATGAAAGCTCTAACCAAGCGCTATGGTCCATCGCCCCTTGCCTTTGTTGTGCTGCCGCTTGTATCCGCTTTTTTCGTGGATATAGCCAATGCCGTCGTCATCCAGAGGGTGTTGAATTTCTGAAGGACAAACCATGCCCGACCTGCTGATCGAACTTTTCAGCGAAGAGATTCCCGCGCGCATGCAAGCGCGCGCGTCAGAAGACCTGAAAAAGCGTATGACCGATGGGTTGGTGGAGGCGGGTCTAACCTATGCCGATGCCGCAGCCTTTGCCACGCCCCGGCGGCTGGTGCTCACGGTGCATGGGCTGACCGCTGAAAGCCCTACCGTGCGAGAAGAACGCAAGGGCCCCCGCGCTGATGCACCGGAAAAGGCGATCGAAGGCTTTCTGCGGTCCACCGGGCTGACCCGCGACCAGTTGGAGGAACGCGAGACGCCCAAGGGCAATGTGCTGTTCGCCGTGGTCGAAAAACAGGGTCGCCCAGCGGCCAAGATCGTGGCCGAGGCGCTGGAACAGGTTATCCGCAATTTCCCCTGGCCGAAATCCATGCGCTGGGGCAGCGGCACGCTGCGCTGGGTGCGCCCGCTGCAATCTATCCTCTGCATCCTGTCGGACGACGCAGGGCCCGAAACCGTGCCGTTCGCCATCGAAGGGCTGCAGGCCGGCGATATGTCGCGCGGGCACCGGTTCATGGCGCCCGACGCATTTTCTGTCACGTCTTTCGAAGACTACGAGGTCAAGCTCAAGCGTGCCCATGTGGTGCTGAACCCGCTGGAGCGGACCGACCACATCCATGCTGAAGCCAGCAATCTTGCCTTTGCCGCCGGACTGGAGCTGGTCGAAGACAAGGGTCTTCTGGCCGAAGTCGCAGGGCTTGTGGAATGGCCGGTGGTGCTGATGGGCAAGATCGACGAAGAATTCCTCGACCTGCCGCCCGAGGTGCTGCAAACCTCGATGAAGGAACACCAGAAATTCTTCTCGGTTCGTAACACGAAATCTGGGCGGATCGAACGGTTTATAACCGTCGCCAATCGCGAAACCACGGATCAGGGCGCGACCATACTGGCGGGCAACCAGAAGGTGCTGTCGGCCCGCCTGGCCGATGCGAAATTCTTCTGGGACAATGATCTGCGCGTTGCCAAATCTAACATGAAAGTCTGGACCGAAGCACTGGAAAACGTGACCTTTCACAACAAGCTGGGCAGCCAGGGTGACCGCATCCGCCGGATCGTAGCGCTGGCGCGGGATCTGGCGCCGGTCTGTGGCGCGGATGTGTTCAAGGCGGCGGAGGCAGCGAAGCTGGCCAAGGCCGATCTCAGCTCAGAAATGGTCTATGAATTTCCGGAACTTCAGGGGCTTATGGGGCGCTACTACATCGCCGCCTCGGGTCGGGACGCGGACATAGCGGCCGTGGCCGAAGATCATTACTCGCCATTGGGGCCGTCCGATGATGTGCCCACAGCACCGCTGTCTGTTGCCGTGGCTCTGGCCGACAAGATTGATACGCTCACCGGCTTCTGGGCCATCGATGAAAAGCCTACCGGATCGAAGGACCCGTTTGCCCTGCGCCGTGCGGCGCTGGGTGTGGTCCGTCTGGTTTTGGAAAACGATCTGCGCCTGCCGTTAAATCCCCTGCTTTATAAAGCCGTTGTTGAAGCAGAGATTGCCAGAGATGGGCCCGAGGAACTTGCCCAATGGGAAAATGAAACTCCAGTTTATCCGCAAGGCGGGACAGGGCGGGCAGGCTTCCACCAAGAACACTGGGGTAATCACAATGCGGTAGCCATAGGTGAGATAGCAACGAACCTTCTCGCCTTCATCCATGATCGCCTCAAAGTGTTTCTGCGCGATCAGGGCATCCGTTACGACATTATCGATGCTTGTATTGCGATGGAGGGCAGCGACGACCTCAACCTGCTTGTTACGCGCGCCCGCGCTCTGAATGCGGGGCTGGCCACCGAAGACGGGCAGAACCTCATCCAGGGCTTCCGCCGCGCCAACAACATTCTGACCCAGGCCGAAACCCAGGACGGGGTGGAATATTCGTTTGGTGCGGATGTGAAATTCGCCGATGCCGGCAGCGAACGCGCCTTGTTCACAGCACTCGACACCGCTGAGCCGCAGATCGCCGCCGCGCTGGAGGCCCGGGATTTCCCGGCCGCAATGGCCGCGCTGGCGGCCCTGCGCGCCCCGATTGATGCATTTTTCGAAGAGGTGCAGATCAATTCGGACAATGACACGTTGCGCCGCAACCGGTTGAACCTGCTGCACCGCATTCGCACCGTGTGCATGGGCGTGGCCGACCTGACCCGGATCGAGGGTTAGGGCGTCTTCTTGGGGGAAATACTCTGGGGGCTTTCGGGGGTTACCCCCCGATTTCCTTTGGTTGGATTGGCGCAGAGCGCACCGCGAAGCTTGCACATGCCGCGTTGCGGCGTATTCTACGGCCAAACAAATGGTGCCGCCGTGCAGAACAACCCTCACACCACTCTGATCACGCCTACCGCCCCCGTGGCCACTGACACCCATGGTGGTCGGGCCAAATGCCTGCAACGTCTGGTTCGGCTGGACCTGCCTGTGCCGCGCACCGTGGCGCTGTCCTTTGAGGCCGTGCAAAAGATTGCAGGCGGTGAATTGCCCGATATCACAGCCATTCTGGCGCAGTTCGACCCCAGTGATATCCTCTGTGTGCGCCCGTCTTCCGAAGACCCCGACTGGGGCGGGCCCGGCGCGATCCTGAATATCGGGATGAACGCAGACCGCCAGGCCGAACTGTCTGGGGTGCTAGGGGCTGGTGCAGCGGCTACGCTCTATCTGCGGTTCGTTCAGGCTTATTCCATCCATGTTGCGCGCCTGGACCCGGACATGTTCGAACATCTCGAACCCAATTCGCCCGACGCGCTGGATCAGGCGTTGCGCGCCTATGAGGACGAAACTGAAGAACCGTTCCCAACCGAGATCGGTGTTCAACTGGGCGGTGTGCTTCGGTCGATGGCGCGCGCTTGGGACGGGACAACGGCCCGCCTGCTGCGCCAGGCACGGGGAGCACCTCTGGATGCGGGGCTGGGGCTGGTCATTCAGAAGATGATCCCTGGCGTTGGCCATGGCGAATGCGGATCGGGTGTGCTGCAACTGGTCAATTCCACGACAGGGCTGCCGCAGGTCACGGGCCGTTACCTGAGCCAGAGCCAGGGCCGCGATGCGCTCGGGGCCGGGACCAAGGCACTGTTTTTGTGCAAGGACCCGCGTGGCCCGTCGCTGGAGGAACTGGCACCGGAGGCATATGCGACGTTGCAACATAATGCCGCCCTGATGCGGAAAAAGCTGCGCGAGGAAATGCAGGTCGAATTTGTGATCGAAAATGGTAACCTGCACATTCTCGATGGGGTCCGCGTACAGCGGTCCTCTGCCGCCGCGCTGCATATTGCCGTGCGGTTGGCCGAAGATAGGATTATAACTCCGCAGGAAGCGGTGGTGCGGATCGAACCCCGCGCTTTGAGTGAGCTGTTGCACCGACAGGTGGCTCCGGATGCAAAGCGTAACGTGTTGGCCACCGGCATTGCCGCCAGCCCCGGCGCGGCCACCGGACGGCTGGTGTTCACCTCCGCAGAAGCACAGGCCAGTGCGGCTCGGGGGGAGGCGTGTATTCTGGTGCGGCGGGAAACATCGCCCGACGACATTCGCGGCATGCATGCCGCCAGCGCGGTGCTCACCGAACGGGGTGGCATGACCAGCCACGCCGCCGTGATTGGGCGGGGGCTGGGCCTGCCTTGTATTGTCGGCGCATCGTCGCTGCGTTTCCAGACCCGCAAGGAACGGCTGACCGCGCCGGACGGGCGCAGTTTCAAACCTGGCGACATCCTGACCATCGACGGAACCTCTGGCCAGGTGCTTGTGGGCGAGCCGGACCTTGTGGAGCCGGTGCTTGACGACAGCTTCAACAAGCTGCTGTCCTGGGCCGAAGACCATTGCGACATCGGCATTCGCGCTAATGCCGATACGCCTGCGGATGCCCAGACCGCGCGGAATTTTGGCGTGCAGGGCATCGGGCTTTGCCGAACGGAGCATATGTTTTTTGATCCCGGTCGTCTGACGGTTATGCGGGAAATGATCTTTGCCGAAACCAGTGATGATCGCGCGGCGGTTCTGGAGCGCCTCCTGCCGATGCAGCGCGAGGATTTCAGCGAGCTGTTTCGCATCATGGAGGGCAAGCCGGTTTGTATCCGCCTGTTTGACCCGCCGTTGCATGAATTTTTACCCGTAACCCGCACTGGACAAAGAGAATTGGCAGAAGCGCTTGATATCCCCCTGTCCGATGTGACCCGACGAGTGGAGGCGATGGGCGAATACAATCCGATGCTGGGTCTGCGCGGTGTGCGGTTGGGGGTCACCGTGCCGGAAATCTACGACATGCAGGCGCGTGCGATTTTTGAGGCAACGCTGGAGGCCAGCCGTGACGGAGCGCCGGTCGTGCCAGAAATCATGATCCCGCTGGTTAGCGCAAAACGCGAGGTTGAACTGGTCAAGGCCCGCATTGACGCGGTTGCCGCCGCCGTACGCAACGAACGGGGGCAGACCTTTGATTACCGGCTGGGCGTGATGGTGGAAACGCCGCGTGCCTGTCTGCGGGCGGATGAAATTGCGCCCTATACGTCATTCCTAAGCTTTGGGACCAACGACTTGACGCAGATGACCTACGGGCTCAGCCGTGACGATGCCGGGCGGTTCATGTCGGACTATGTGCAGCAGGGCGTTTTCCCGGAAGACCCGTTTCATACGCTGGATACCGAAGGCGTGGGCGAATTGCTGCGCATAGGGGCCAATCTCGGCCGGTCTGCGCGGTCTGACGTGACGCTGTCCATCTGTGGTGAACATGGGGGCGATCCCGAATCAATCGCCTTCTGTCGGGACGTTGGTTTCGACTATGTGTCCTGTTCCCCGTTCCGTGTGCCTGTGGCCCGTCTTGCGGCCGCGCAGCTGGCAATTTCCCACAAGATCAGGGGTTAAGCTGAGATGTATCGCAACATGTTGCGGAGTGGCGGCGATTCGAAAGCCGGGCTAGTACATAATTGCGCATTGCCTTCAACCCGTAACCCTATGTTAAACTGGACTAATCAAATATTTTGAGCTAAACGCCTGTAATTTGCCGGCGCCGTATATGAAGGCGTCGTCGCTTGGGGGTCTGGATGACACGTTTTGCGATTGCACTGGTTGCCAGTGTCCTTTGTTCTGCCATGCCGGTTGCCGCAACCGAGTATGACGACGGTAAGATGATCCCGCGGGGCAACAATGTTGTTGACGCTGAACGCAAGGGTGTGACCCTTGGAAGTATGCTGGAGCGGCTCAAGCCCGGTGGAAAACAAACCGTGGTTGATGTGGAGTACTCGCTGAGCTGGATTGATGCCCAGCCGACACCAACCGGCGGCGAAGACTTAAAGTGTCTTGCAGAAGCTTTGTATTTCGAAGCGCGCGGTGAAACCGTCGCAGGTCAGTTTGCAGTTGCAGAAGTCATTGTAAACCGCTCGAAAAGCTCGATTTTTCCCAACACGATTTGCGGCGTAATCGCCCAGGGGACGGGTCGCAAATATCAGTGCCAGTTCACATATAAATGTGACGGTTACAAGGACACTATCGCCGAAAAAAGGGCCTACGAGCGCGTATCCAAAGTGGCGCGTGCGGTGCTGGACGGGTACGCGAGCAACCTGACCGACGGGGCGACCCACTATCACACCAACGCGGTTAGCCCGGCATGGAGTCGCCGGTTCATTCGTACGGCCACCATCGGTGTGCATTACTTTTATCGCCGCCACGATCAGCGAGCCAGCAGCGAATAAACGCACTTGCTTATGCCGCTTCCGGCCACTGGCACGGCGTCCTCGGGCCTGATAGATGCGAAGTCGCTGTCTAGCCTTGCACAACATTCGGGGAAAGCGACGGTCCATGACTTCTGAAATACGCCTTGCCTTTGCGCATCCGTCTGAACGCGCGGAAGCGACCGCGCGTTCTGGGCCTCTGGACCGCATTTCCGTGCGGGACCACGTGGTTGAGGTCGAGATTGGCGCCTTCCAAGCCGAACGGGGCGTGACCCAACGGATCTGTTTCAACATCGTAGTCGAAGTCCAACCCATAACCGGCCGGATCGATGATGATGTCGATCGTATCCTGAGTTACGACAGGGTGACCGAGGCGATAAGCGCAGCGCTGGCCGAAGAGCGTCTTAATCTGTTGGAAACTCTGGCAGAACGAATTGCGGAGCGTGTGCTGGCCGAACCGCACGCAGTGCGCGTTTTTGTCCGTATCGAAAAGCTGGACCGTGGGCCTGGTGCACTAGGGGTGGAAATTGTGCGCGGTCGCGACCAGCTGGATCCCGAACCGCTGGCCGAAGATCGTCCGCATCCCGAACTGGTGTTTCTGTCGAACGATGCCATCAAGTCCGAATATCTGAGTGGTTGGATCGACCAATTGCAGCGCCGCGGGCGTCCATTGATCCTGTGCGTTGGCGCACCGGATCAGCCGATGCCACAGACTGGCCACAAGATGACCCAGCGCCGGATCGACCTGCTGGCAATTGAACAGAACGCTTGGATGCTGGCCTCAAAAGATGATCGCTGTGTGGTTGTTGCGACGCGGACAGAGCTCGATTGGGCCATAAAGCATATGCAGATCAGCGTCTGGGCCCCGTCCAAGGTTGTGCTGGACGCGGTCGATGGGCCTTCTGCCGCGCCGCATGACGCAGTTGGCATTGCGGCATGGTTTGCTGCAACGTTTGAAGCCGAAGAAATGCTGGTGATCGGTGCGGCTTTGCCGGCCACGGCCTCGGTCGCGCTGCGTGCGATGCCTGCGGACATGGCCACCCTGTGACGCGCATCTATTACCGACCATTGGTCCAACACGGCCCTGTGCGTTCCACCGGGGCGCTTCCGCTTGTGGGTGGGCCGTTGTGGTTCACCCATGCGGAACGGCTCACGCGGACGGATGCCGAAGTGGTGCCAGTCGACGACATCCCACAATCTTGGCTCGACCGACTGACTGAACCGCGTGCGCACATTGCAGGGCTGGATATGTCCGAGCCGCAGGTCATGGGTATCCTCAACGTTACACCGGACAGTTTTTCCGACGGTGGCAAATTTCTCAACCCGAAGGCTGCGCTGGAACAGGGCCGTGCGCTGGTGGCGGGCGGGGCGACCATTATCGACATTGGCGGGGAATCGACCCGTCCAGGAGCGGAATTTGTGCCTGCGGATGAAGAAATAGGTCGCACTGCACCGGTGATTTCGGCCTTACGGGCGGAGCTGCAGACGCCTATTTCCATCGATACGCGCAAGGCCCCCGTGGCGCGGGCCGCGTTGGAGACTGGCGCCAATCTGGTCAACGATGTGGCGGGCTTCACCTATGACGCTGAGCTTGCCCTTCTTTGTGCCGATCATGCCGCACCGGTTTGTGTGATGCACGCACAGGGCGATCCGGCGACGATGCAGCAGGACCCACGTTATGACAATGTGTTGCTGGATGTGTATGACTTTCTCGAAGACCGGATCGATACGCTGGAGGCGCAGGGTATCCCACGCACGGCCATCCTTAGCGATCCCGGCATCGGCTTTGGCAAGACGTTGGAGCACAACCTGATCCTGCTGCGCAACATCTCTCTCTTCCACGGGCTGGGCTGTGGTATTTTGCTGGGCGCGTCGCGTAAACGGTTTATTGGTACGATCGGCGAAGCACCGCGCACAGAAGACCGTACACCCGGTTCTATTGCCGTTGGACTTGCGGCACTGGCGCAAGGCGTGCAAATCCTGCGGGTGCATGATGTGGCCGAAACGGCCCAGGCGGTCCGTCTCTGGCAGGCCGTCCGCTAGAAAGGGACAAGATGCGCAAGCTGTTTGGAACGGACGGGGTCCGGGGTAGGGCAAACACTCATCCTATGACCGCAGACATGGCGCTGCGTATCGGAGCTGCAGTGGGCCGCCACTTCCGGCGCGATGCCAGCGGTGTACATCGGGTGGTGATCGGCAAGGACACGCGGTTGTCCGGTTACATGCTGGAAAACGCGTTGACCGCAGGGCTGACCTCCACCGGGATGAACGTATTGTTGATGGGGCCGGTGCCGACGCCGGCGGTGGGCCTGCTGACCCGGTCCATGCGCGCCGATTTGGGAGTGATGATTTCTGCCAGCCACAACCCGCCCGAAGACAATGGCATCAAGTTTTTCGGGCCGGACGGTTTTAAGCTGTCGGACGAGGTTGAGATCGAGATCGAAGCGTTGATCGAAGCGGGCGTTGAGCCTGCGCAGGCGGCCAATATCGGTCGGGCCAAGCGGATCGACGATGCGCGTTATCGGTATGGGGAACGGGTGAAATCTTCTCTTCCTCGCAACATTCGTCTCAACGGGGTCAAGGTGGTGGTGGATTGCGCCAACGGCGCCGCCTACCGCGCTGCGCCCGATATTCTTTGGGAACTGGGGGCGGAAGTGATCCCGTTGGGTGTGTCGCCAGACGGCACCAATATCAATAGTGGCTGTGGATCGACCTACCCGCAACTGGCGGCGGAGGCCGTGGTGGCTCATGGTGCGGATGTTGGGCTGAGTCTGGACGGTGATGCCGACCGGATCATACTGGTAGACGAAGAAGGCACCGTTGCCGATGGCGACCAGATCATGGCGTTGCTTGCGGCCCGCTGGGCATCGGAAGGCAGGCTGAAGGGCGGTGCTCTGGTCTCCACGGTGATGTCCAATCTGGGGCTTGAACGGTTTCTGGCCGGGCAGGGGATCGGTCTGGAACGCACAGCTGTGGGGGACCGCTATGTCGTCGACCGCATGCGCGAAGGCGGCTACAACCTAGGCGGCGAACAATCCGGCCATATCGTTATGAGCGATTATTCTACCACCGGCGATGGGCTGATGGCCGGTCTGCATTTCCTGGCAGAAATGATCCGTGCAGGTGCCCTGGCCAGCGCGCTGACCCGACAGTTCGAACCGGTGCCGCAGTTGTTGAAGAACGTGACCTATTCGGTTGGGCAGACCCCGTTGGAGGAGGCATCGGTGCAGGCTGCGATTGCCGAAGGCAATGCGACGTTGGAGAACAAGGGCCGCGTGCTGATTCGCAAGTCTGGAACCGAACCGAAGATCCGGGTCATGGCGGAAAGCGAAGATGCCTCGCTGCTGGAGCAGACTGTGAACAGCATCGTTGCAGCGATCGAGGCGGCAACGGCCTGAACGTCAGATGTCTGATTGTAAATCAGGCAGGGCAGGTCGAAATGCTGCTTACAGCGTGATTTAAATTGCGTGAACCATAGCACCAGATCGTCCTGAGCGCCAAGATTCAGACCGCTGCTCGGCAGGTTCGGGATGAAGATCGGTGCGTGGAACGCCCATGGTTTTTGCAGGTGGCTTTGAAACGATGAGGGCCTGGAAAGCCCGGCTCATCAAAATTCTGTGATGCGACGGGGCGGTCCATCTGGCATATCTGCACCGTTGTCCACCGATTCCGATCTTGTCCATGTTAGGGGTCTTGGCGCGTTGGTGGCTGTCGAAGCGGCAGTTATCCATAATCAGATATACGAGATTGGTCGACATTAGGGTTCTATAGATGACGGGGTCAGCTAACTTTCTAGGGCGGCGTCACTGTCCTTCTTGCGCAGGCGTATGAAGCCGGTCATCTCCAGATGATCTGTTTTCAGTGGGGAAAGGGTCTTCGCTTTTTCTGCTGCGCGCACCGCGTCGTCGAACCGCTTTTGCACGGACGGATCAGCGCCAGGCCCATGAAAGCGGGGCCGGACTTCGGCTCATCCTTGAGAATTTCGATTGTGGCACGCTCGGCCTTGGCGGGACCTTCGCTTTTTAGGATCTGCCGGACTTCGCGTAGGCGCGTTTCCCCGCTGGCATTTGAACTAGTCGATTTAGCCTCGGAAAGATTCATTAATGCGATCGGGCGCACGGTAGCCTCGAAAACCGAGAAAAATGACACCCGCTGGCAGAGGCTGGCCCAACTGCAATGATGCCACTTTGTGTTTCGCATACACGACGGTTTTGTCTATGCGACGCGCAATCAAGAAGGCGAAGATATATATATATTAAGAAACTAATAATTGCTGCAAAATAGCCAGAGCCACAGCCGCCTGTGCCTGCCGATTGCGCGCTTGGGTTTGTTCAATGCGTGAAACAGGTGGACATCGGCCCGGTTCATCAAAATATCGTTTTGCCGAAGACGGTTGTGAAGTTGGCGTAAAATCTTGTTGGGAGTGCTTCGCAATTCACATAATGTTAAAAATTTGAAGCAAGCTCAATGTCGATATAGCAGTGGCCCAGCAACTTAGGAGATCTAATTTACGTAGCAGATAATGTTTTCGGCTCAGCCCCAGTATACGATTCTACTGATGACTCGCAAAGCATCACGCTTTCAGGCGCTACCGCAACCAATGGTATCTTCGACGATTCGTTTGATACTGAAAACACGATCACGTCCGGTGCAGTATCGTCGGACTATGGCGCTACACTTACCAAGTCTGATGGCGAGTTGCCTTGTGGTGCAATTGCTGCTCCGGTTGGTCAGGCTGGCAACACTAATGTATTCTGCAAACCGGGCTTAGCGCCGGTTACAAACCTGGCTGATGGCACAGTGAACGCAGATGCAACCTTCCTAGCAGGTTTCGCGGCTGGTACAGAAATTTCGACTGCAGGCGGCATTTTGCTGGTTGAAAAGCTGAAGATCGGCGACATTGTCTGTACCATGGACGATCGCCAGGTCGTTGTTAAATGGGTTGGTCGCAAGACCGTTTCCACCAAGTTCGGACCGGCAGAGCGCTTTACCCCGGTCAAGGTCTCTGCAGGCGCGCTGGGTGAAAACCTGCCGACCAAAGACCTGATCGTGACTGCAGACCACGCACCGCATTTGACAACTTTGCTGAGCTCGACGTCTTATATGGAGATGTCGCGGAAATGAAGGAACTGTACTACCCGCGTGCCATGACTGCGCGTCAGGTTCCTTCAGCAATCAAAGCTGCTCTGGCTGTGGAAAAAATCGCGTAAGCGCTCCACAATAGATTTTTACGAGAGGCCCGCGAAATTTCGTGGGCCTTTTTCTATTTCACAATGTCTTGCCAGTCCGACTTGGCCCGTAAGTCTTGGCTGCTCAGTCGTGGCTACCTGACCCGGCCATCAGTCGCTGCGGGCTGTACTCGATCACAGTTTCACCGCGCTGATTGACGATATTGTTGCGCGTTTTGACCAGACCCCGATCGGATTTTGAGGTTTTGCGCGCCTCTACCACTTCGATTTCCACGTGAATGGTGTCGCCCACAAAAATTGGCGCCCTCACGTTCATTTCCATATTCAGAAACGCCATCCCGGTGGCCTGACCGGTTGCGTTCAGCACCAGCCCTTCGGCCAAAGACATCACCAGCATTGCAGGGGCTGCATGACCCGCCATCGCGCTGTGTGCGGCTCGGTACTCCGCATCGATGAACAGGGATTCCAGCATCCCAGAGACGCCGACAAAGTTGATGATGTCGGTTTCAAAGATCGTGCGCCCGTATGTCTTGAACTGGTCGCCGACGGTCAGCTCATCCCAGTGAAAGCCTGTGCCCAACAGTTTCATGTGTTTCCTCCTGACTAAAATCTCACATCAAATGATGGCCCGGCGCATCAGATAGACGTCCATGATCCACCCGTTCTGCACCCGGGCAGCCGCTCGTGTCTCCACGATGCGTGCGCTTATCTCGGCCAGTGGCCCACTGACCAGAATTTCCTGCGGCATACCTAAATATGCGCCCCACCAGATCTGCACCCCTTCGGACACAACCTGCGTGAAGCTGCACGACCCGTCCAGCATGATTGCCACTGTATCCGCACCGACCGGCCAGCCATGGTCGCGTAGCTGCCGCCCGGTGGTAATGACAACCGGTTCCGCCAGCGTGTTCAACGGGATGCCATGCGCCGCTGTCAGCACCTGCAGCGATGTGATGCCGGGCACGACCCGCACCTTTGGGGCTGGGTCCAGCCGGGCCGCAATCCGAAGGGAGCTGTCATACAGCGACGGGTCCCCCCAGATCAGGAGGGCAACCCGCTGTGCGCCGTTGGGCACTGCTGCCTGCCAAACCTCTGCAATCGCGTCATGCCAGGCGTGCACGGCGTCCAGATAGGCGCGGCTGCCGTCCCGCACGGGTAGGTCGAATTCCACCACATGGCCAGTATCATCCAGATGCGCGGCACAGATCTGGCGGCGTAGATCGGCCAGGTCGGATTTATCATCGCCTTTGCGCGGGATCAGGACAGCATCCGCCTCGCGCATCGCGGCGACGGCTTCAAGTGTGATGTGGTCGGGGTTGCCGGTGCCTATACCGATTAGCAGAAGTTCTTGCATCTTTATCAAAAAAGGCTCCGGTCGATACCGGAGCCTCTTCATTCCTTCCAGTTCGCGCGATCAGACCGCCGAATAAAGGCGTTCGCTGACCAGCGGGCTGCCATTCAGACCTTTGAGCGATTTGGCTCCAGCCAGAACTGCCAAATCCACCAGCGGTTCGATCAGAATAACGGTCATGTAAGCCAGTCCAAAGGCGGTCACGGATGCAAACGTTTCTGCGCCTACGCCTTGACCGTAGAAGACCCAGAATGCCACCCAGGCGATTACACCGCCCTGATAGGCGGCAGACAGCTTAAGCACGTGGCTATAAGACAAGTCCACATAAGCCAAATCCTCGGGCAGCATTCGCTGCGCCAGCGCATGAATGGCAAAGAGAGGCACCAGCAGCGTGGTCACATTGACAAAATACATGGGCAGGTCGGTCGGAGCGAAGAACGTGCCCTGGATCAGCAAGCCGGCCATCAGGCCGAGTGCGGCTGGTGCGGCCCCGAGAACGAGCAGAAGCGTCGAGCCTAGAATGAAATGTACTTCGGAGATCCCGACCGGGAAATGCGGTAGAACTTCGAAAAACAGGAAAACGCCCAGCGTTGCGGCGACGGTGCGCAGTGCGAAGGATGGCAGCGCGCGGCGCTTGAGGTCGTCTGCGACCATTTTCAAAGTATAGCCACCGGCAGCAGCAGCAGTTCCGTAAGCCAGCACCATTTTCGCGCCGTGGACCACACCAGGTTCAATATGCATATTATTCCCTCCTAACCGCCCATCCCGGCGGCGATTTGTGCCGGTTGCCCGGCGGTTTCTTTTTTACGGCAGGTCTCCTGACTTGCGGCTTTTTGCGCTTTCCCGCCTTCCCAGCCTGCTGGCCAGTGGCTGTCGGGGACGCATACCGCTTACAGTTGCGGGGGCAGTTGGGGCTTTTCACTCCATTCCCTATTATCCCGGCCTTGCGATCCGGGCACCGTATTTTTTTTGTGACGAAGCGTGACCAACCCGTCAAGGCGCATTTGCGTCGTTCACGGCGCTGCAAGCGACCCGTAAAGGATAAGAGCCGGAGTCTTGCCCGGATCCTGTGTCGCTAGCCGATCGGCCAGCGCGCGCACGGTGCTATGGTCCAGTCGCTGATCGGGAGTCGACACGGCCTCGGCCAATAGGGCCGGCGTGTCCGGGGGCAGTCCATTGGCCATCAGTAGCTCGGCCAGACCTGCGAAGGTGCGTATGCCCATGTAGACCACAGTCGTGGCCTGTGCATCAGCCAACGCGGCCAAATTCAGGTCTTCTGGCAAGGCGCCGGTCACGTCATGGCCGGTGACAAACTGCACGCGACGGGCGGTCAGTCGGCGGGTCAGAGGGATGCCGGCAGCGGCCGCGGCAGCGCAGGCAGACGGCACGCCGGGGATGATCTCATATTCGATCCCGGCTGCGCGCAGAGCCACCAGTTCTTCCTCCAGCCGGCCGAAAATGCCGCCATCGCCGGATTTTAGCCGCACCACCCGAGCGCCAGTGCTGGCATAATCAACCAGCAGGCGGCTGACATGATTTTGCCTGGGTGAAGGCCGCCCGGCACGTTTGCCTACGCCCACAAGGTCCGCGCTGCGCCCCGCATGTGCCAGGATCGGGCCGGAAGACAAGTCGTCGAAAAGGATTGCATCCGCCTGGGTCAGACGGTTCACCGCTTTTAGGGTCAGCAATTCCGGATCACCGGGGCCGGAGCCGACAAAACTGACAAATCCGCTCATGTCGCCGCCGCTATCAGGTGGAAAAACGTGCCCGTCACTTGCCCGCGCCGCGTCCCAGTTTCGGTCACCGGATTGCCATCCGCGTCCACGACTTGGGCTAATGGCGCGTCGGGCTCGTTTAGGATGGTAGTGTAGTGAAACTCATGACCGCGCAGCACCGCGCCGGGGGCAAAGCCGGGCATAGCGGCTTGCAAGGTTGCACGCCTGTAGCCTAGGTGGAACTTGCGCTTTGCAAAGCTGGTTTCCAGACCCAGCAGCCCAGCCATTTCGTGGCGTGTGCCATCCTTGTCGGTCAGTCCCTGACCAAGAACCATGTAGCCACCGCATTCGCCATGTACAGGACGGGTTTTGGCGTGTTTTCTCATTGATCTCAGGAATTTATTCGCAGAGGCTAAAGTTCCAGCATGCAGTTCCGGGTAGCCACCCGGCAGCCAGACAAGATCTGCATCGGGCACACTCTCATCGGCCAGCGGCGAGAACGGCAAAATTTCGGCTCCGGCGCGTCGCCAGCCTTCCAGCAGATGCGGATATGTGAAGGAAAACGCTGCATCCTGCGCCAGCGCAATCCGCTGGGCCGGGGGTGCGGGCAGCGCGGCTGGCGTGCCTTGCGCTGCGGAGGTGGCAGCTGCGCGCAAGGCCGATAGGTCCACATTGTCCCTCAGAAAGGCCGCATAATCGGCGATCGCCTTATTCAGGTCGGGGTGCTCCACCGCCTGGATCAGCCCCAGGTGCCGTTCTGGCAGGGCCAGATCGCCGCGTCGAGGTAGAGCACCAAATACGGGCAGTCCCGCACGTTCCATTCCTAGCCGCGTCAGACGTTCATGCCGGGGGCTCGCCACGCGGTTCAGGATCACGCCCGCCACGGGCAAGTCGGGCATGAAACTTGCAAACCCTAATGCTGTAGCGGCGGCGGATTGCGCCTGACCACTGACATCCAATACCAGCACCACGGGCCAGCCCATGCGTCCGGCGGTTTCCGCGCTTGTGCCCGTGCCGGTTGCGCCCGGGCTGGCGACCCCGTCGAACAGGCCCATGGAGCCTTCAGCGATCACGATGTCAGCCCCGTGCGCTTCGGCCACAATGGTGTTCAGCAGTGGTTCATCCATTGCCCAACTGTCGAGGTTGAAGGACGCGCGTCCGGTGGCGGCGCGGTGAAAGGCCGGATCAATGTAATCCGGCCCGCTTTTGAACGGTTGCACCGTCAGCCCGTCTTCGGCAAAAGCGCGGGCGAGGCCCAACATGACGGTTGTTTTGCCGGTGCCCGAGGATGGAGCAGAGACCAGCAAACCAGATGGATTAAGTTTCATCTGGAACTCCTTGATACCATTCGGACTCTGCCGATTGTGGGCGATAGCGTCGGTCATAATCGGGCGCGTAGAGGCAGCTTTCGTCAAAGCTGGCATCGCCCAGAACCTGTCCCACGATGATCAGCGCGGTGCGTGTGATATTGTCGTCAACGGCCGTTTGTACGGTGCCTAGTGTGCCGCGTACGATGCGTTGGTCCGGACACGATGCGCGCCAGACAACGGCCACGGGGCAATCCGCGCCATAGAAAGGTGTGAGGTCGTCCACAACGGTGGTCAGGTTTTGGATCGACAAATGGATGGCCAGCGTCGCGCCGGTACTGGCAAAATTGGCCAATGTCTCGCCGTCTGGCATCGTTGAGGCGCGTCCGCGCGTGCGGGTCAGTATCACCGATTGCGCAAGCCCAGGTAAGGTCAGTTCGGTTCCCAGTGCGGCTGCAGCTGCGGCGAAGCTGGGCACGCCGGGGGTCACGCTGACTGGGATATCAGCCTCGCGCAGGCGGCGCATCTGTTCGCCCATGGCGGACCAGACAGACAGGTCGCCAGAATGCAGCCGGGCCACATCCTGCCCTGCGGCATGGGCGGCGACGCATTCAGCGATGATGGTGTCCAGATCCATCGGCGCGGTGTTGATGATGCGGGCGTCTTGTGGGCAGTGCGAAAGAATTTCGCGTGAGACCAGAGACCCGGCATACAGGCACACAGGGCACGCGGCGATCAGGTCGCGCCCGCGCAGTGTGAGCAAGTCAGGCGCGCCGGGACCGGCGCCGATGAAGTGAACGGTCATAGCTTGTTTTTCTCTGCCAAAGAACAAGTTGCAAGGCGATCTTCAGAGATTTGTCTTGGTACGATCAGGGTCGCGCCCGGCCCGGCAGCGGCCAGCGCGGTGGCCTCGGCCACGCTGCCGCTGTTGCGGTGGTCTTGCGAAATGGCGGAGCGAGTCTGTGTTTCCTGCGCCTGCAAGACGGTGGCCGAAATGGGCAGGACGGGGAGGTTCAATTGCCGTGACAAGCTCTGCAAGCCGGGGGCTGAACATTTGTCATCCGGTGCGGCGAGGGCTTCGACAACATGTGCGCCCTGAACCCGCGCGAGTGCAGATTGCAGGCTGTGCACCGTGGCCATGGCGCGAAATCCGAAACCCGCGACGATCATAGCGTCACGCTCCACTGTACCACCGGATAGGCTCCTTTCCACCCGCGCTTGCGGCCCAGGGGTTCGGCGCGGGTCAGTTCGATACGCAGCAGGTCGCCGCCCTTGTCGGCCTGCCATTGTGCAAGCAATGTTTCGCTTTCCAGCGTTACGGCGTTGGCGACCAGTCGGGTGCCAGGGGGCAGCTGCCAGAGCCGTTCCAGCAGCGCCTGTGACAGACCTCCGCCAACGAACACGACGTCGGGGGCGTCGAGGGCATCTAGCCCGTCGGGTGCGACTGCCTCGACCACAGTCACGCGGTCCGCGCCCAGTTTCGCCGCGTTTTCGCGGATACGGGCGGCGCGGTCAGGGTGAGCCTCTATCGTGGTGGCGCGCAGGGTTATGTGGCTCAGCACCCATTCGATGGAGACGGAGCCGGAACCGCCGCCGATGTCCCACAGGTGTTCTACGGGGCGCGGGGCCAATGCGGCGAGCGTTAGGGCACGGACGGGGGCTTTGGTGATCTGGCCGTCATGGTCGAAGAACGTGTCTTCCCGACCGGGGGTTAGCGAAAGAGCATCCGCGCCATGGGCCATGATGCCTGCACAGACTGGATGAGAGAAGCTAATTTTATCAACATCCTGCGCGCTGATCTTCGTGTGTTTTTCACGCGGTCCGCCCAAAGCTTCCATCACGTGCAGATCGGATGCCCCAAACCCGATTTGAGTAAGATAACGGCCCAGTTCCTCCACGGCGTCCCCCTCGCGCAGCAGCACGATAATCCGCGCGTCATCCGCCAGATGCGGGCGCAGGCGGCTCAGGGGCGCTGCGTGCAGGCCAAGGCAGGCGGTCTGTTCCAGCGGCCATCCCAGCCGGGCTGCTGCCAACGAAAAGGTGGAGGGTCCGGGCAGTGCGCACCATTCGCCCGGCTCCAGCGCCCGCGCGATCACGGAGCCAGCGCCGAACCAGAACGGGTCCCCCGAGGCCAGCGCAACCACTTTGCGGCCGCGCAAGCCAACCAAAACAGGCAGGCCGTTGGCGAAAGGCACCGGCCAAATCACCGTTTCACAGGCAAGGTTCGGAAGTAGAGCGAGGTGCCGCGCCGGGCCCATCACAACCTCCGCCTCCGACAGCGCGGTCAGGCTTGCACGCGACAGCCCGTCCGGTCCATCTTCGCCCAGTCCGACAATTGTGAGCCAGGGGAGATCAGCCATGCCACCGCACCTTTTGCTGCTGGGGGGCACAACCGAGGCGACCGCATTGGCGCGCAAGCTGGCTGATACTGGCGCGCAGGCGACATTTTCGTACGCTGGGCGCGTCGAACGGCCCAAGGCACAGCCGCTGCCCATGCGCACCGGCGGATTCGGTGGGGCAGAAGGGCTGGCGGCCTATATCGCGGAGGCTGGGATCAGCCATGTGGTCGATGCCACCCATCCCTTTGCCGCGCAGATGAGCACGAACGCCGTGGCTGCCTGCCGCGCGACTGGCACGCCGCTGGTGGCGCTGACCCGGCCGCCTTGGCGCGCGCAGTCCGGTGACGACTGGGTACATGTGGACAGCGTTCGCGCTTCCGTGCGCTGGCTGGACCGGCCCGCGATGCGGATAATGCTGGCCATCGGGCGGCAGCACCTGGAGGATTTTGCCGTTGAGCCCCAGCATTTCTATCTGCTGCGTGTGGTGGATGAACCGCGCCGGGCGTTGCCCTTGCCAGACCATGCGCTGGTGGTGGGGACGGGGCCGTTTACATTGGAAAACGACATGGCGCTCATGCAGCAACACGGCATTGATCTTGTGGTCTCCAAAAACGCAGGCGGCGGCGCGTCGCGGGCCAAGATCGATGCCGCGCGCGAACTGGGTCTGCCGGTCTTGATGATTGACCGTCCCGACCTGCCGGATCGGCTCGAGCTGAACGAGGTGGACGCGGTGCTGGACTGGTTTCATTCCGACACCGATCGCGGGGTATAGACCCGCGCGCCGCGCCCTGTAGTAACACTGCGCGTCTGGCTGGAGCCCAGCAGCACGACGGTGCGCATATCCGCCATTTCCGGCGTGGCGTCAGGCAGGGGGACAACGTTGATCTCTTCCTCGGGCGTGGATACGGCGCGGGCAAAGATGATCGGGCGGTCATCGTCACAGGCCTCTTTAAGCAGCGTCAGTGCACGGGCAAAGCCTTCGGGCCGGGATTTGGAGCGGGGGTTGTAGAAGGCCATGGCAAAATCGCCCTCCACCGCCAGCCGCAGGCGCTTTTCGATCAGCGCCCAGGGCTTTAGGTTGTCGCTGAGATTGATGGCGCAGAAATCATGGCCCATTGGTGCACCGGCACGCGCAGCGGCGGCCAGCATGGCGGTGATGCCGGGCAAGACTTCGATGTTCACATCTTGCCAGCTCGGGTTGCCATTTTCCACCGCTTCGAACACGGCGGAGGCCATGGCAAAAACGCCGGGATCTCCGGAGGAGACCACCACAACCGTGCGACCGTCGAGCGCCATGTCCAGTGCATGCCCGGCGCGGTCCAGTTCCACCCTGTTATCGGAAGGGTGCAAGCTCAGGCCTGGCCGGGGGGGCACGCGGTTCACGTACGGGATGTAGCCGACAATATCGGTGGCCTCCGCCAGCGCCTCGGTCACCTCTGGCGTGATCAGCGCGTCGGCCCCTGGACCCAATCCGGCAATGATGACTTTGCCGGTCACGGGCGGCGCCCCTGTCCGTGCACGATTATGATGGAGAAATAGGGCGCACGGCGGGTTTCGGGCTGTGCTTCGGCCAGCCGCGTCACGGTCTGGCCTTCCATCGTGGCGTATTCTACCAGCCAGGCGTCATCGTAGCGGCCTGCCGCCTGCAGCGCGCGGGTGACTTTTTCGAGGTTGTGGCCGATCTTCATGACCACCAGCGCGTTGGTGTCGCCCATGCGGCGGGCCAGTTCATCCTCGGGCAGGGTGCCCATCGCCACGGTCAGCACATCATCGCCCCAAGTCACGGGCAGTCCCGTGGCGGTCCAGGCACCCGACATGCCGGTGATGCCGGGCACGACCTGCACCGGCACATCGCCCACCAGCCGCGAATGCAGATGCATGAAAGAGCCGTAAAAGAACGGATCACCTTCACACAGCACCACTACATCTTCGCCTCGTTCGACAAGTGATTTCAAATGGCCTACGCAATTGGTGTAGAAGGCCGACAGCATTTCGTTATAGCGCGGGTCGGAAAACGGAATCTCGGTGGTGACCGGATATTCCATCGGGTGTTCCACCGCGGCTTCCGGGATCAGCCCCGCCACGATGCCACGCGCCTGCCCGGATTTCCCGGCCTTGCGGAAATAGGCCACGTTGCGCGCATTGCGCAGCAGCCGGTCGGCCCGGACGCTCATCAGGTCCGGATCGCCGGGGCCCAGCCCCAGCCCATATACCGTCCCCACGCTCATTCCGCGCGGCTCGCTACGGCGTTAATCGCGGCCACGGTGATTGCACTGCCGCCCAGTCGACCTTCGACGATACAGCATGGCACAGGTTGATCGGCCCACAGCGCATCCTTGGATTCCATCGCACCGACAAAGCCCACTGGACAACCTATGATCGCGGCGGGACGGGGGCAGTCAGGGTCTTCCAGCATGTTCAGCAGGTGAAACAGCGCCGTGGGCACGTTGCCAATGGCCACCAGCGCACCGTCCAACTGCGGCCGCCACAGCTCCAGCGCCGCGGCGGAGCGTGTGTTTCCCATTTCCGCCGCCATCTCGCGTACACCGTCGGCATGCAGGGTACAGACCACCTCATTCTCTGCGGGCAGGCGCGGACGCGTCACACCCTCGCTGACCATGCGCGCGTCACACAGGATTGGTGCACCGTGTTCCACCGCTTTGCGGGCGGCGGGCACGAAACCGGGTGAGAACCTGATATGCGGTGCCAGATCTACCATGCCAGCGGCGTGGATCATGCGCACGGCCACCTGCTCTTCATCCGCGTCAAAGCGGGCCAGATCGGCCTCGGCCCGGATCGTGGCAAAGGACTGCTTGTATATCGCAGCGCCGTCCATTTCGTAGGTATATGGCATCAGATCTGCTCCGTTCCTTTCGCCAGCGCATCCGGGTCCAGCCCGCGCCGGGCGGGCTCATCCCATGAACACCCGTCTATCACAAGGTCAAAGCGCCCGTCGCGACCCACCAGTGTGCGCTTGGCCGCGCGCGGACGGGCGCACCCCTTGGCACAGCCGCTGACATGCAACGTGTCTGGTGCCCCCGCCAAAACCTTGGCCAGCCCTCGCGTATCGACCGTGGCCGAGGTGCAGAGCGGCACGCCGGGGCAGGCATCCACCCGCAGCAGCGGGTCATCGGGATGGGTGAGAAAGGGGGACGCCGGCAGTGTTTCCGCTCCCATCAGCACGAACAGCCGCCAGGGCGTGGTGATCAGCGCGGTCGCCTGGCTTCCGGTCATTAGCGCGGCCAGCGCGCCTGCGTCGATGCTGCCAAAGGCGGCGCCCAGCACCTGCCCGGCGGGTGATGTGCCGGGCTGCAAAGGCGGCGCTTCCGGGGCAGGGGCGCTTGTTCGCCAGTCTTCCGGCAAGGCCAGTACGGCATCCTTCATGCGCCGTGCGGTGCCGCGGTGGACGGCAAACCAATGGGTCAGCGTGATGGCGGTGTCTATGGCTGTGTCAGGGTCCACTGCGCGCCCCCGGGCCGCGCCGTCTGCGCGCACGATCAAGCCGGTTTCCCCGAGTTCAATCCGAATATCGGCGGAGGCCTGCGCCAGCAGCCGGGTTTCCCCGCAATCCACCGCAAAGCCAAACTTGGCAGGAAGGTCGGGCAGTTCCCCCAGCCGCGCCTGCAAAGCATCGGTCAAGGTTATGGTCAGATCACCCGGCACAGCCATTGGAGAGGTCAGGATGTTGCGGCGGGTTTCGGTGCCTGCATCGGCATCCAGTAGGCCAAGCGCGCCCAGATCGGTCTGCAATGGTGCCAGCGTGTCGGAACGTACCCCCCGGATTTGCAGATTTGCCCGGCTGGTCAGGTCGATCAGCCCGTTGCCATGCACGAGCGCCGCTGCGCAGAGCCCCACCACCTGCGTCGCATCCAGACGGCAAGCACGGGGTCGCAACCGAACGATCCAGCCATCGCCCGTTTCCATCGGTCGCCAAGCGCCAGGGCACCAGCCTTTGGGGGCAGGCCGGGTCATGCGATGCGCTCCAGCTCTGCGAGAATGGAGTTTCGACGGCTTTGCCACAGGCCGGCATCATGCAGTTCTGCAAATCGATCGCGCATGGCCTGCAGCGCATTGGGGTTTTCGCGCGACAGGAATTCCACGACCACCGTGTCGCCCAGGGTTGCGTCGAAATAGGCGTCAAACAGATGTGGGCCCACCGCCTGCGCCAGTTGCGCGAACGCGGCCATATGCTCCAGCGTAGCCGCAATTTCTGCAGCGCCCCGGAAGCCGTGCCGCTGCATGCCTGCGATCCAATGTGGATTGGCGGCGCGGGCCTGTACGACGCGGGCAATCTCTTCGGCCAGAAGTCGGGCGCGCGGTGTCTCGGGCCGTGTATTGTCCATGTGATAGAGCCGCGCGGTGCCGCCTGTGGTGGCCTTGGCGGCGGCAAAGCCGGCCTCATGCGCGGCATAGTCCGCAGCCAGCAACAGATCGGTTTCTGCCAGATCCTGCAAATGCACAAAACTGTCGGCCTGCGCGACCCGGTCCATGATGCCCTGCATGTCCTGCGTGGCGCTGTCGCCGTCCAGCGCAAAACCGGAGGCTTGGAGCCAGGCGCGCCCGGCCTCCTGCCGCGCAGCATCAGTGTAGACCTCCGGCAGATCGGTCAGACCCAGCCCATAGCTGCCGGGTCGGGGGCCATAGACACGTGGGCTTGGGGCCTGACCGGCAAAGGGGTTCCAATCCAACGCTTCGTCCCGCATAGCCAGCGCGCGCACGGCTTGCGAAAACAGGCCTGACAGCGTCGGAAACACGTCGCGGAAAAGCCCTGACACCCGCAAGGTCACGTCAAGCCGGGGGCGCGCGAGGTCGGTTATGGGCAAGATTTCGATACCTGACACCCGCTCACTGCCCGCGTCCCAGACCGGGCGCACGCCCAGCAGATGCAGGGCCATGGCAAATTCTTCGCCCGCTGTGCGCATCGTAGCTGACCCCCAGAGATCGACGATCAGTCCCTTTGGGTAATCGCCTTCCTCTTGCAGATGGCGGCGGACCAGCTCCTCGGCCAGCTTTACGCCCTGCGTGTAGGCCGACCGCGATGGCACACTGCGGGGGTCGGTGGTATAAAGGTTCCGGCCCGTGGGCAGCACGTCGGTGCGCCCACGATAGGGTGATCCGGACGGCCCGGCAGGGATGCGCTTGCCCGCGATTGCGTCCAGCAAAGCCTGCCGTTCGGCGGCCACCGAGGCGTCGGTATCAAAATTGCCTTGCGCCGCAGGCGGCCGGCCCCAGATATGGAGGCCATCGCCGAACTGGCTTTCCTTGATGTCACAGACGAACCGGTCAATGCGGGTGATCGCCTCGGCCGTACTGGCAGCGGCGTCGAGGCCAAGATCAGCCTCCACCCCCAGCGCCTGTGCTTCGTCCCGGATGTCCGACTGCAGCCGGTCGCGGCGCTTGGGGTCCAGTCCGTCGGCGTTGGAAAATTCGTCCAGCAGGTTTTCCAGCCGCAGGAAGCGGTCGGGTGTATGGCTATCGCGCAGAGGCGGCGGTATGTGTCCCAAAGTAATCGCCCCGATCCGGCGTTTGGCCTGGGCCGCTTCGCCGGGGTCGTTCACGATGAACGGGTAGATCACGGGCACATCGCCGATCAGAGCCTCGGGCCAGCAGGTCTGTGACAGGGCCACAGATTTGCCGGGCAACCATTCCAGCGTGCCGTGCGCGCCGATATGGACCAGCGCGTCGATCCCTCTGCTCTCCCGCAGCCAGAGATAGAAGGCCACATATGCATGGCGCGGGGTGCGGGACAGGTCGTGATAGTCGTCATCGCGTGTTTTCGGCGTGCCGCGTTCGGGCTGCAGGGCAACCAGCGTGCCGTTGCGGGTGGTGACGTGGAAGTGAAACAGGCCATCGTGGCAATCCGGATCGTCCTTCGGCGCCCCCCAAGCGCGGTCGAGATCGTCGCGCAGCTTGGCGGGCAGGGTGGTCAGGAGATCTCGGTACACGTCTAAAGACAGGGTGGGCCGCTCTTCGGCGAGATCTTGTGAAATCCTCGCAGGCGATTTGTTTTCTACAATTGAAAACGGACCGGAATTTTTGAAAAATTCCCCCGCAGCCGGAGGGGCCAGGTCTTCGAGGATGGCTTCCGCAGAGGCCAGCGCATCAAGGCCGACCGCATGGGCCATTTGCCACGACTTGCCAGGATAGGTGGACAGCACCAGCGCCAGCCGGGGCGCGTCTGTCTGGCCCAGCCGCACGCGGGCGGCAACCCGGTCGGCAATTGCCGCTATCCGCTCGGGTCGGGGTGTGTGGACATAGCGCGCGAATTGCAATGCATCATCGCGTAGTCCGGGCTGTTTGAACGACGCAACACCCGCCATGATCCGCCCGTCCACTTCCGGCAGCACCACGTGCATGGCGAGATCAGCGGGTGACAGACCGCGTTCGGCCTCCTCCCAGGCTGTTTCAGCGGACGTAGCCAGCGCGACCTGAAACACCGGCACGTCCGCCGCGTCTAGCGGGGAGTTCTGACCGTCGCCCTTGCCAGAAAATGCGGTGGCGTTGACGATTGCCGCCGGGGCCAGCGCGCGTACCTGACGCTGCAGCCATCTGGCAGGTTCCGGCGTCTTGAGTGAGGGCACAAACAGTGCGCCAACGTCAAAGCCCCGGTCGCGGAACGCTGTGAACAGCGCCTCCATCGGGGCGAGGTCGGCACTGGTCAGGTAAGCGCGGTAGAACACCAGAAGGATACGTGAGCCAGTACCAGAGAATGTACCAGAGGATGTGCCGGAGAACATCAGCGCGGGGCAGCTCAGGCCATGGTCGGGCGTCCAGCCGCCGACGATAGGCACATGTTTGGCCCCGCGCACGGGCGCGGCGTATAACCCGGCGGCAAGCGCCATTTGTGCCAGCGCGCTCTGCGCTGCGACCTCACCGCCTGCATCGCACAGATGCTGCAAACGCCGAAGGGTTGACACGGGCACGGTCGAGACCTCGTCCAGCCGCGGATCGGCCCGGCCATCGGCTGGCAGCACTGCCAGCGCAATGCCTTTTTCCTGCGCCAGTGCGGCGACCTGCTGGAGACCGTAGGACCAGTAGGGCACGCCGCCGATCAACCGGATCAATATGCCCCGCGCACCAGCCAGCGTCTGTTCAACATACGTGTCCACAGACAAGGGGTGTTTCAGCGCCGCCAGATTGGCTAGCCGCAGGTCGGGCATATCTCCACCTGCTGCGCGAGCGCGGTGCCACCCGGCGGAAAAGGCGCCGAGGTCGCTGTCAGAAAAGCTGAGCACCACCAGCTCCGCAGGGTCTTGGCCCAGGTCTGTTGGCGTTTCAGTCTCTTCCAGCCCGTGGCTTTCGCGGAACACGACATGCATGGGTTAGGCCTCGGAGGTGTAAAGGGGCTGTGGTGGCTCTGGCATAGGCCCCGACCATGGCCCTCCCCCGAGACGGGAGAGCGACTGCAGGCGGGATCTGCCATACGACCCTGATGCCGTCGCCCTGTAGGGCTGGCGTATGAAAGGGGCCGTCACGCGCAAAGGTTACTCCGCCGCCGTAGGCAGGCCAGCCAGCGCTTCGGTAATCGCGGCGGTTTCGATATCGTCATGTTCGGCGATCACAACCAGTTTGCCGCCACGCGCCTCACCCGGCGCCCAGGGGCGGTCATACTGGTGCCGCACGCGCGCGCCTACGGCCTGCACCAGCAGACGCATAGGCTTACCTGCTACGGCGGCATAGCCCTTGACCCGCAGTATGTTGCGCGTGTTGGCCAGATGTTCGATCCGCGCGACCAGAACGGCCGGATCGCTGATTTCGGGCAGAGCCACGACGATACTTTCGAAATCGTCATGTTCGTGATCGTCATGGCCATCGTGATGGCTGGGGCGTGCGTCCATGTCGTCTTCAGCCGCGGCTTCCAGCCCAAGGATCACCCGGGCATCCACCACACCTTCGGCCACCTCGACAACAGGCAGCGGCCGCGGAGCCTCGGCGGCGATCACCTCCCGCGCCTTGGCCAGCCCGTCAGGTCCGGCGAGGTCCGGCTTGGTCAGCAAAATGATGTCTGCGCAGCTCACCTGATCCTCGAACACCTCGCTCAGCGGGGTTTCATGATCTAGCGAATCGTCCGCTTCACGCTGCGCGTCCACAGCAGCGACGTCTGGTGCAAAGCGACCGGCGGCCACGGCCTCGGCATCGGCCAGCGCGATCACGCCGTCCACTGTGATTTTGGAGCGGATATCGGGCCAGTCAAACGCTTTTAGCAGCGGTTTCGGCAGGGCTAGACCGGAGGTTTCGATCAGGATGTGATCGGGGCGCGGCTCCAACGCCATCAACGCTTCGATCGTCGGGATGAAGTCATCGGCCACGGTGCAGCAAATGCAGCCATTGGCCAGTTCCATAATGTTTTCCGCCGGGCAATCGGGGATCGCGCAGCTTTTCAGGATCTCGCCATCAACGCCCACATCGCCAAATTCATTTACCACAACGGCCAGGCGCCGCCCGCCGGGGTTCTGCATCAGGTGGCGAACAAGGGTGGTTTTCCCCGACCCGAGGAAGCCAGTGATCACGGTCACGGGCAGTTTTTCAAGATTGGTCATTCCGGCAACTCCAATGGGGGAATTCGTGCGATACAATTCTTGCGGAAATGTTCGGGCCTTTCGCGCCAAGGCACTACCCCGTCTGCGGCATCCCGGTAGCGGGTCGCGCCATCAAGCACGGTTTCCACATGGTCTTCTTCGTTGAGGTGGCCATAGACATAGGTCCAGCGGCCCTGTCCGCGCAGGACGATCGAACAGCCCTGCGAGCAGTTGGAAAAACATTTAACCCCACGCAGCGTGATGCCCTCTGGTAGCCGACCCTGCAGCGCGTCGTGAAGCAGCGTGCCGGGGCGCTTGGCATCGTCTTCCAACGGCAGTCCGCGGCGGCAGGTTGTGCAGACAAGCAGCTCCACTGGTTGTTCCAAATCAAACACTTATAGCCCTCTCTTCAGGTTCAGGCAGGGCAAGCGCGGGGTCTCTGACACAGGAACCCGACCCCGGCACACCCCGTCCGGATCACGTCACGTCTGCTGGCAGGTCTCCCGGCTTGCGGATGTCAGAGCGCGGCTCTGGCGGTGGTCCTGCCTTCCCAGCCCTCTCTGGCCAGTGGCATGTGGACCCCTCTCCGGTCACGGTCGCGGGGGCGGCTGCGCTTTGGGTGTCTGACGAAACCCTGTCGCATTCCCTTTTCACCTGTCTTAAGAACAGGCACCAACTTCGCAGACTTCTGCGCCGCCAACCCGCCCCTGTCAAGCATCGGACGCCTGAAATGACTGACGAGAACGCCCGCCACAAAGAAAAAATGCAGAAGATCAAAGCTGCGCGCGACAAGATCATGGCCACCAAGACCGAAGAAAAGGGGCTGATCATGGTGCATACCGGGGCGGGCAAGGGAAAATCTTCCTCGGCCTTCGGGATGATAATGCGCTGCATCGCGCATGGCATGCCCTGTGGGGTGGTGCAGTTCATCAAGGGCAATTGGAGCACGGGGGAGAAACAGTTTCTCCGGAGTCGCTTTGCGGATGAATGCCAGTTTATTGTTTCTGGAGAGGGGTTTACTTGGGAAACTCAGGACCGGGAGCGGGACATTGCCGCCGCTCAGTCCGGTTGGGAGAAAGCCAAGGAGATGATCCGCAACCCCGATGTCAAATTCGTGCTGCTGGATGAGATCAACATCGCTCTGCGCTACGATTACCTCGACATTGAAGAGGTGGTTGATTTCCTGCTGACCGAAAAGCCGCCAATGACGCATGTGGTCCTGACCGGGCGAAACGCCAAGCCGGAGTTGATTGAAGCCGCGGATCTGGTGACCGAAATGACGCTGGTGAAGCACCCCTTCCGAGACGGGGTCAAAGCGCAGGCAGGGGTAGAGTTTTGACATCACTTTACCTAATTGTCATCATCTTGGATTTTAACGACGTGTTCAAACGCAACATCCGGGGTTTCGCGTGATCGTTACCAACACACAAACCCGCCGTGCCTCATATATCGACGGCACAATTGGCCGTACCGGGCTTGTTGATCAGCGACTTGTCTCCCGGCGGTTGGGTCTTGCCAATCCGGAAACAGCCTTCTTTAGCCGGATTGAAGATCGGGCTGGTCGGCGCGGGCCGGATATCTTGCTGATAGGTGGCGTGGCCGTCGACAGCGAAGCCTGTGAATACATGGGCTGGTCCGGTTCTCACTGCACGCCGGAAACTTGCGCGGGATTGGCAGAGAGATCGAGACTGTAATGACCAAAAAACGCCTCCTTACCGAATTCGGCATGGGCACGTCCCTGCGCCGGCAAGACTATACCACGGCCGCGATCCGGGCAGTAGAAGATGCGCTTTGGCACAATTCCATCAACCTTGCAGAGCTATTGGGGCGGGATAAATCCGACATGCTGATCGACGTTGAGATTGGCGTGCAAGCCCCTGATCTACTGGATAAAGAGTCTGTTGCCGCAACCTTTCCATATGGCCAAATAACCGTGCATGCGGTACAAGGCGGGCTGGACATTCCGCGCCCCGATGGCAACCCCACGGTTATCGCCAACGCGGCGATTTCTGTCAGTTTCGAGATGGAGGTCTGACATACAACGCTTCATCATCGAAATGGGCATGGGCAACGATCAATACGGGCAGGACTACACCAAAGCTGCCGCGCGCGCGATCGAAGACGCCATCCGCCATTCCTCTATCCCCATGTTCGACGCGCTTGGCGTCCCGCATACCGCGATGCAAGTGCGCGTGACCATCGGCGCACAGGACCCGGGCGCGGTCGATTGCGCCACCTTGGCGCAAAAGCTCCCCCGTGGGCAGGCGCAGGTTACTGCCGTCAAAGGCGGGCTGAACGTCACCAACCCTGATACGGGCAACATCACGGTGATCGCCACGGCGGCGGTGGAGGCATTTCTGGATCCTCAGCTGGCAAGACCCGAGAAATGATCAAAAGGCCAGCGCGCATTGTCGCCCACCAGCCGCAGCTGAGCCGTTGGCCAATAGGACACCAGGTGCGTATTGCTATTCTATCGGATCTGCATGCCTGCCCCCGTTGGATGCCTTTGGAGGCCGTTGAGGGGGCGGTCGCGCAAACCAATGCGATCGGGGCGGATTTGATCTTCCTACCCGGTGACTTCCCTGGTCATCTTCCCTTTTCACGCCCTCTGGAGCCGGCGTCGGTGGTCAACGCCCTGGCCCAATTGCGGACGCCATTTGGTGTTTATGCGGCTATGGGCAATCACGACTGGAAAGATGACCCGTCCGCGCGCAAATCTCGCGCCGCTTCCACCAAATGGCACGATGCGTTGGAAGGCGTTGGAATCCCTGTCTTGTCAAATCAAAACATCCGTTTGAAGAGCGGCGATATGGAACTGGCTCTTGTCGGGCTGGAATCGCAACGCGCGTTTGGGAAATGGCGTCGTGCCGGACGCAGTGCGGATGATGTCGAGCGAGCGCTGGATGGCATTCCGGCCGAGATGTTCACAATCATGATGGCTCATGAACCGGACATATTCCAAGTCTCGGACAGGCGCGTGGATCTGACTGTGTCGGGTCATGCCCATGGCGGGCAGATTCGACTTTTTGGCAGGCCTTAGGTTGTGCCTTCGGACTACGGGAAAAAATATGCCTACGGAATGCACGCCAAGGATAGAGAGGTGTTGATCGTGTCGGGCGGATTGGGCTGTTCAGGTTTGCCGATACGCTGGAACATGCCTCCGGAGCTTACGGTGGTGGAGATGTCATGACCGCGCTGATGTTTCAGGGAACCGGCTCCAATGTCGGGAAATCCGTGTTGGTGGCTGGGCTCTGCCGGGCGCTTCGCCTTCGTGGGTTGTCGGTGGCGCCATTCAAGCCGCAAAATATGTCGAACAACGCTGCCGTCACCGAAAACGGTGGGGAGATCGGCCGTGCTCAGGCGTTGCAAGCGAAGGCCTGCGGGCTGGCACCACATACAGACATGAACCCGGTGCTGTTGAAGCCCGAAACCGACATTGGTGCGCAGGTGGTGGTGCAGGGCCGCCGGGTGGCCACCGTGCGTGCGCGGGAGTACGCACGGCTGAAGCCAGAGCTTATGGGCGCAGTACTGGAGAGCTTTGAGCGGTTGCGCGCAGCGCATGACATCGTGCTAGTTGAAGGCGCAGGCAGCCCGGCTGAGGTGAACCTGCGTCCCGGTGACATCGCCAATATGGGTTTTGCGGTTGCGGCAAATGTCCCGGTTTGCCTCGTTGGGGATATTGACCGGGGTGGGGTGATCGCGCAGATGGTGGGTACGTTCGAGGTGTTGGATGCTACTGATTGCGAACGAGTTTCAGGATTTATTATCAATAAGTTTCGGGGCGATCCTAATCTTTTCACCGACGGCTATGACCTGATCGCTGAGCGCACTGGATGGCCAGGCTTTGGCGTGCTTCCGTGGTTCCCAGATGCGTGGAAACTACCTGCGGAAGATGCGCTGGACATCGCTGGTGTCGCGCGGGAAGGCGGCAAGAAGGTGGTTTGCCTTGGCCTATCGCGGATCGCCAATTTCGACGACCTGGACCCGCTATCGCAGGAACCTGGTCTGTCGGTGGAGGTGTTACGCGCGGGGCAGCCCATTCCGGGTAACGCGGATCTGGTGATTCTGCCCGGCAGTAAATCTACACGAGGGGACCTGGATTTCCTGCGCGCGCAGGGCTGGGACGTGGACCTAGTCGCGCATCACAGGCGTGGCGGGCGTGTTCTGGGCATTTGCGGCGGCTACCAGATGCTGGGCCGCGCGATCCATGATCCGGATGGGATCGAAGGACCTGCGGGCTCCAGCCCCGGGCTGGGTCTGCTGGATGTGGAAACGGTGATGACCGGGGACAAGCGGCTGACAAGCACCCGCGCGCGGCACATGGCCTCCGGTCTGGAGATAGACGGATATGAAATCCATATCGGTCGGACCGAAGGCCCGGACCGCGACCGCCCCTTTGCCAATGTTGCCGACCGGCCTGAAGGCGCGATCAGCGCGGATGGGCAGGTGACGGGCAGCTATCTGCATGGGATGTTCCGGGATGATGCGTTTCGCGCCGCCTTCCTGCGGGAGCTCGGCGCTGAATCAGGGGGGCTGGCATATGGCGCGGGGGTGGAGGCCGCGCTGGACGATCTGGCGACACATCTGGAAACCCATCTGGACGTGGACGGGTTGATCGCGTTGGCCGGTTGACTTTTGCCTACAAAACGCGCGGGGTCGGGGCATGAACGCCGAACTGCCGCCTGTGGGCTTTGACCCTGCCGAATACCGCGCCCGTGTGGCCCATGCTCAGACGGGCATGGCGGCGCGAGGTTTGGCTGCGCTGTTGCTGACCACGGAACCAGAGGTGCGCTATTTCTCTGGCTATCTCACGCGGTTCTGGGAAAGCCCGACGCGGCCCTGGTTCCTGATCGTACCTGCTGCAGGCGACCCGGTGGCGGTGATCCCCGCCATCGGTGCTGCCCTGATGAGGCGAGGGTGGGTCACAGACATCCGCACCTGGCGGGCGCCCGCGCCTGAGGATGACGGGATCAGCTTGCTGGCAGAAACCCTGAGGGATCTGGCGCCAGGACCTGTTGGTGTGCCGATGGGGCACGAAACCCATGTTCGCATGCCTCTGGCAGACTGGGCGCGGCTGGCGGAAATGCCGGGGGTGGAACTGGTGCCGGACGGCGGCTTGATGCGCCGTCTTCGGCTTGTGAAATCCGAAGCCGAAATTACCAAGATCCGGGCCGCTTGTGCCGTGGCGAACCGCGCCTTTGCCCGCGTTCCAAATGAAATTCGCGTCGGTATGGGGCTCGATAATGTGTTCCGCCGGTTTCAGATGCTCTGTCTGGAAGAAGGCGCGAATTGGGTGCCCTACCTTGCGGGCGGGGCGGAGCAGGGGGGCTATGCCGATGTCATTTCCCCTGCCGGGCCGGAGCCCTTGGTTCAGGGTGATGTGCTGATGCTGGACACTGGGTTGGTGCGTGACGGGTATTTCTGTGATTTTGATCGCAATTTTTCCATTGGACCGCCGTCGGACGCCGTACAAACCGCCCATGCCACGCTGTTGGAGGCCACACAGGCCGGGTTTGCCGCAGCCCGCCCCGGCGCGACGGCGGCGGATTTGTTTCATGCCATGGACCGTATCGTAACCGGCGGTGCTGGTGGGTCCGATGCCGGGCGGCTGGGTCATGGGCTGGGCATGCAGTTGACGGAGTGGCCCTCGCTCATCCCCGACGATCATACGGTGCTGGAACCCGGCATGGTGCTGACGTTGGAGCCAGGGATTGAAACCATGTCGGGACGGATCATGGTTCACGAAGAAAACATCGTTATCCGCGAAACGGGCGCGGAATGGCTGTCTGACCCGGCACCATCCGGCATACCGGTGATTGAATGAGTACTTTTACCTATCAGATTGACCCTGACGAGCCAACCGCGTTGGGGCTGCTGGTGCTGCAGGCTGATGAACGGTTGGAGCGGGATTTCCGCGTGCTTCTGCCCAAAGACGCGGCTTTGTTTGTCTCTCGGGTGCCGAGTTATCCAGAGGTCACGCCTGAAACTCTGCAAAGCATGGCTTCACATCTGACCGGATCGGCGCAGATGTTGCCCGAGGCGGCGCAATATGCCGCTGTGGGCTATGGTTGTACCTCCGGCACCGCACAGATCGGACCAGGGCAGATTGAGGCGCTGGTGAAGGCAGGTGTCACCACACCGGCAGTGACAGAGCCCGTGTCGGCACTAATTGCCGCCTGCCAACATCTGGATGCTCGCAGGTTAACATTTTTGTCCCCTTATGTGGCCTCGGTTTCCGACAGGCTTCGTGCCGTGCTGGCGGAAAATGGCATCGACACGCCCGTATTCGGCAGCTTTGACGAAGGGGAGGAGGCCAAGGTCGCCCGTATCACCCCTGAAAGCATAGTGGAGGCAGCCGTGGCGCTGGCCGAGCAGGCTGACACTGACGCGCTGTTTCTCAGCTGCACGAATCTTCGCGGGGTGGAGGCGGGGCCGGAGATTGCACGCCAGATCGGACGGCCCGTGCTGTCCAGCAACCTGGTGCTGGCTTGGCATATGTGTCAGCTGGCGGGGCTGCACCCGCCAAAATTGGATCACAGCACGTCGTAAACCGCGTCAATCAGGCGTTGGCCGCGTGCGTTCACCAGAAACCCACCACCCATCCGGTTCATAACGTAAGACATGGCAATCCCCCGATCCGGATCGGCAAAGCCATAGCTGCCGCCAGCACCCACATGGCCAAAGGCCCCATCGGGGATCAGAAACGAAACTGCGGCTTCGACCGGGGCCGGCCGGTTGTCTATGCGCAGCATGAAGCCTTGGCCAAAACGGGTGCCGATCATCAGGTTCACATCCGGTGCCCCGACCGACGATTCCTGCCGTGCGGCGTTGATCCGCTCCGCCGAGAGTAGGGTGGTGCCGGTGGCCAAGGGCGTGAACATGCCTGCCAGCGCACGGGCGTTGCCGATGCCGCCCGCCGCGCCGATTTCGGCCCGCATGGCGCGCGGGTCGTTGTAGTTCAGATTACCGAGGTTCAGCAGCGCGCGGGCCTGCATGGACTGGGTATCGAGCAGGATCGCTTTCATGAAACTCGACATCTCCTCCCCTGGCTTCATCTTGTGAAACGCGATGGGGGATACGCGGACGTGCTGATCATCCGATAGCCCGATATGGAAATCGAGGCCCAGGGGCTGTGCGATTTCTTCGGCAAAGAACGCTCCCAGGCTGCGGCCTGACACGCGGCGCACCAGTTCGCCCAGCAGCCAGCCAAAGGTAAACATGTGATAACCCGTCTGCGTGCCCGGTTCCCAAAACGGGGTTTGCTGTGCCAGCTGGCCTGTCATGTAATCCCAGTCGGCAAAGCCGCCATCCTTCACATCTGGCTGGATCGCAGGCAGCCCGGCAGTGTGGTTCAGGCACATCCGCACGGTGATGTTTTCGCGTCCTTCGCCACCAAATTCCGGCCAGTAGCGGGTAAGGGGCGTGTCAAGCTCCAACATCCCGCGTTCGATCAATAGATGCACACAGATCGCTGTAGCGGCTTTGGTGTTGGAAAAGGTGACACAGACGGTGTCTTCCTCCCAAGGTTGGTTCTGTGCGGCATCCACGTGACCGCCCCAAAGGTCCAGCACGGTTTCGCCTTCAATCGTCACGCAAAGCGACGCGCCCAGTTCGTTGAGGCTGGCGAAATTGTCGGTAAACAGGTCAGCCACCTGCTGGAAACGGGCATCTGCCATACCGGCTGTCTGGGGCATAGGGGATCCTTTCGCACTGCGGCCATCCTTTGCGCAGAGGGCCAAATTGCAACTGCACACGTTGCGTCACACGGATGGGCTTGTATGGTTTGAGACATGAACGGTGTTGAAACATCCTGCGATCTGGGGCGCGGTCCCGAAGACGTGCTGGCCTGTGCCGATGGCTCAGTTCTGACCGGGTTGGAAGACGGCCGAATCTTGCGGCTTTCCCCGGACATGTCGACTATGGCTGAGATCGGCAATACCGGTGGCCGACCGCTGGGGTTGGAACATCTTCCTGATGGCCGGGTGCTGATTTGTGATGCCACAAGGGGCCTGTTGGCGATGGAGCTTGAAACGGGAGTGGTGTCCGTTCTGGTCCGCGACCCGCCGCCGTTTTGCAATAATGCGGCTGTGGGGGCGGATGGCACAGTCTATTTTTCGTCCTCCTCGCGGCGGTATCCGATTGAACATTCAACTCGCGACGTGGTGGAGGCGCGACCGACCGGGTCGCTCTGGCAGCGGGCGCCGGATGGGACCTGTACCTGCCTTCTGGACGAACTTTATTTCGCCAATGGCGTCGTGCTGGCCCCGGACGAAAGCCATGTTCTGGTCGCTGAAACCGGTGCGGCTCGGGTGCAGAGATTTTGGCTGGCCGGGCCGCGCGTAGGGGAAGCCGAGATGTTTGTGGACGATCTCCCCGCGTTGCCCGACAACATGTCCATCGGAACAGACGGGCAGGTGTGGGTCGAGCTGGTTGTCCCGGCGGCTGCGTCACGGGCAGTATGGGGTTTGCCCTATCCTCTGCGTTGGCTCGCAGTCCGCGTGGTGCGAAACGGCCCGGCTACCCTGCGGCTGCAGGCGATGGCATTGGATTGGCAGGGCAATGTGACACGCCAAATCGACCGGGCGGATGCGGGGTACCATTTCGTCACAGTGGTGCGGGAATTTGTTGGCGCGTTGTATCTGGGCAGCATTGCTGAGAACCGAATTGCCCGGCTGGAATTGGAGGCATCCCACGAAGTGCGACATGCGGGTGGAAGGGCTGCGTCCGACCCGGCTCTGTGTTGTCGGGTGCCGGCCGTCATATGTCACGCGTTTATGCGCGCCGCATTTGCACACGCGCCAAGCCATTGCGAAAACGGTCCCCGTTACAGTTCCATCTGCCGCACCGCCAGATCGCGCATGATTTCTTCCGACCCGCCACCGATCGCCATGACCTTCACCTCCCGGTAGATCCGTTCCACCGGGTTACCCCGCAGATACCCGGCACCGCCGAAGATCTGCATCGCTTCGCTGGCGCAGAACTCCAGCGCCTTAGACGTGAACACTTTGGCCTTACAAATCTCGGCGACAGGCATTGGGCCTTCGTTCACCATCCAGCAGATCTGGTTCAGGTAACATTCCACCGCGTCAATCCGGGCCGAGATATCCGCGAATTTGTGCCGGATCACCTGATGCCGGATCAGCTTTTTGCCGAAGGTTTCCCGCTCCCGGGCCCAATCCAGGGCAGAATCGAAACAGGTCTTCATCATCCCCAGCATGCCCGCGATCAGCGCCACACGTTCGAGGTTGAAGTTTTCCATCACCGCAAGAAAACCGCAATCTTCTTCGCCCATCAGACACTCCGCCGACACGCGGGCGTCGTCAAAATGCAGCTTGGCCTGGTCCGAACACCACCAGCCCATTTTGCGAGGAAGGGCAGTTCGGGAAAATCCGGGTGTATTGGCCTCCACAAAAAACAGTGAAACACCCGTCAGCCCTGGCCCGCCGGTGCGTGCGGCGACTACGAAATATTCCGAGGTCATTCCTCCGGTGATAAATGTCTTGGACCCGTTCAGCACCCAGTGGTTGCCGTCGCGGCGAGCCGTCGTGGTTACATTCGCCACGTCCGACCCACCGCCGGGTTCGGTGATGCCCAAGGACGAACCCTGCCGTCCGGACAGGATCTTCGGCAGTGCGCGCGCCTTGATCTCTTCCGAGGCCAGTCGTTGGATCGGGTCGAGTGAGATGGACCGACCGCCCACCGCGGCCGCCACGCCGCCCGTAGCACAGCGCGCCATTTCCTCGGCATAGGCGGCGCGCATGAAACAGTCGTCAAAACCTAGCCCGCCGTATGCTTCATCAATTCCAAAGCCCCAGACCCCCAGCGCGCCCAGTTTTTCGTGGATCTCCCAAGGGATCTGCCCGGCTTCGTCCCAGTCATCGGCATAAGGCGTGATCTCATTGGCCACAAAACTGCGGATCGTGTCGCGAAACGCCACGCGCTCCGGCGTGTCAAAGGGGTTTTTCATGTCATCCTCCCACAAGGCCTAAGGCTGGCCCATGATCATTGCCTAGCACGGAAAATCCGGGCTGCACGGCATGACGTTGCGGTCTTGCTGAGGCAGGGCTTGTATGGGCTTACCTGGGCAGGGAGTTCTGACCGTCTTGGGGAGGACCAATGTGTGGTAGACGGCGGTGTCAAAGGCCATGATCGATCGTAAGCAGCCAGGCGTCATCGTACCCTTCCATCACCTGCATTTCATCCCAATCTGCCGACACTGTTCGCCGTGGATGGCGCACAAACGCACCTGAGGCATCGCGGAGCAAGGCGTCTTGAACAGGTGCTGCGCGGCTTTCCACCCTAAAGCTGACGGAGAAAAGTATGAATTTGCGTTGAGGAAACAAAACTGGCCTTGGTCAACGTGGCGCGATTGACTCAATAAGACATTGACGGGGAGGAAAGTATAAATTTAATCGATAAAATAAAGTTGAGGGAGCAGCCCGGTTGCCATTCGGAACTTTCCGATTGGAGCGGATGGGCGAGGGAGCAAGGCGCTTAAACGCATGCCGACAACGGGACAACAGCCTAACAGACAATGGCGCAAGCGCGCGTGCGTCGCGGCGTTTGTCGTGCTGTTCGGCAGTCCGGTTTTCGCGGACTCAATCGAGTTGGGCCCGCGACCGGTGTTTCCCGAACCCGATATGGAACGGGTGCTTTTGGGGCAGCTTCTGTTTTATGATCCGATCCTGTCGGGCAACAGAAATATCTCCTGCGCGACCTGTCATCACCCGAAATTCGGTACGTCTGACAATGTTTCGCTGGCCTTGGGGGAAGGAGGGCTTGGGTTGGGTCCGGATCGCAGGACTGACGCAGACAACCTTCCCGAACAGCGATTGCCGCGCAATGCGCCGGGGCTTTGGAACCTAGGGGCCGACGAATTCACTGTCTTCTTCCATGACGGGCGGCTGGAGGCGGATGGGGAACAACCCAATGGCATCCGCACGCCGTTGGGCAGTGATATGACTCTTGGGTTTCAATCCGTTCTGTCGGCGCAGGCGATGTTTCCGGTACTGTCTCCGGATGAAATGGCCGGGCATTACTCCGAGAACGATGTCAGCCGGGCCGTACGTATGGGGTTGCTCAGCCAGCCGGGTGGGGCGTGGGATATCATCGCAGCGCGCGTTGCTGTAATCCCGGACTATGCGGCGGCGTTTGACCGGGTCGCGCCGGGTGAGCCCATACACTTCACCGACATCGCGAATGTCATTGCTGATTTCATTGTGTTTGAATGGCGTGCGGATGCATCGCCTTTCGACATTGCCATGGCCGGTGGCGCGCCGCTGGGCGAACGCGCCCAGCGCGGCATGACCCTGTTTTATGGGGAGGCCGGGTGCAGTAGCTGCCATGCCGGGTGGTTCCAGACAGATCATTCGTTTCACGCCATAGCCATGCCCCAGATCGGTCCTGGCAAGGCCGCGCGGTTTGAGGATCACGCGCGCGACGATGGCCGGTTTAGAGTTACTGGCCGCATTGCGGATGCTTATGCGTTTCGCACACCATCCCTGCGCAACGTGACGCTGACTGCGCCCTATGGGCACAACGGGGCTTATGCCGAACTAGAGGATGTGGTGCGTCATCATCTAAATCCCCGGGCATCTCTGCGCGCCTATGAATTTGGCGCTGCGATCCTGCCGAAGCTTGCAGGGGTGAATGACCGAAAAGCATTTGATGATCCGGTGGAGATTGAGGCTATCGCGGCGGCATCGATCCTGCAGCCAATGCAATTGCCCGATGCCGATATTGCCGCTCTCCTTGCGTTTCTGAAGGCGCTTGAAGATCCGGCGGAACGACTTGGCGTGCCGGATGTGGTGCCCAGCGGGTTGCCAGTGGATCGCTAGAGCTGCTCCATGTCTTGAGCGAGATGAGGCTTGGGCGCTGGAACCTTTAAAGGTTTCCAACCCTCAATCTTTAAAAGAATGAGAATAGTCTTGTGATTATATGATTTTAAATTGTTTTATATATCGCAACACTGGGCGTTACCGGCTGACGCGCAGCGCTTGGTTGGCGCGCACCGTCTGCCATGCCTCGGTGTGTCCGTCCGGCCAGATTACGCGAAGTTCGACCTGTTTCGCCTCTCCGATCCCGAAATGCTCCGCCCCTATCTGGCCTCCGGCATGGCCGCCGCCAATGGTAACCTCGCGGACGATTGTGCGGCCTTGAGTTCGAAGCTCTATAAAGGCACCAATCGCGCTTGTGTTGATCCCGGTTTGGAACAATGCGACCGACAGCCAGTTGCCAGTCAATTCGGATGTGTTCTCATAAACCTCCAGTGGCGCGCGGCGGTTGACAACCACGACATCCAGTCGACCATCCCGGTTCAGGTCCGCCACCGCCCCGCCGCGCGACCGGACCATGGAGGCCAGGCCGGCCTCAACCGAGCGCTCTTCGAAATGGCCGTCGGGCTTCTGGATCAGCAGTGAGTTGGGGTCATCCATTGCGGCCACGGGCATCTGTTCGACATTGCCCTTGGTTACGAAAATATCGTCGCGCCCGTCATTGTTCACATCGCCGAACTGCGCGTGCCACCCGGTGGAGGGGCGGCCATCACCGCCGGTATGCGGTCGGTGGGCTGTGGTGCCATATTCGTACCGTGCATCGCGCCAGACCGGGCGTGTGGGCGAGCCTTCGAAAATCTGCAGCTTCTGGTCCCCCATGGAGGTCAGGTAAACCTCAGGCAAGCCGTCTCCGGTGAGGTCGCGGGAGGCGATGCCCATGCCCCAGATCGAGAAATTCTGCCAGCCATCATCTGGCCCATAAAGGCGTGGTGCGCTTTCCATCGCCCACAACTGTTCACTGCCACCGCGGACATAATAATGCCGGTCATTCGACACCCGCAAATCCGCTTGTCCGTTCCGGTTCCAGTCTGAAAACAGCATCGAGAGCGTGCAATATCCGGGTTCCAGACGAATGGGTGGGCCGTAAACCGCGCCCTTGGGGCGGTAAAGGAAGCTGGCATCGCAGGCCTCGAACGGGCCTTGCGGGTCTGCCCGGTCCACATAGTTGCCAAAGGCCAGGGTGGGCAGGATGTTTCCGGCTTCCCACGTGGCCGAAAATGCCGTGGTCCAATGGTCGCCTGATGCAAAATTCAACCCCTCGAAGGGCGCGAATTGGCAATCTCCCAGATTGCGCAACAGAACATCCGGCCCGACCCGCAAAACAGCCA
>JAEPNQ010000031.1 GCA_017643305.1 Marinibacterium sp.
ATCAGCCCGGGGCGCAGCACGGCCCCCACCGCCGGGATTTCCGCACCACCGCCCAGCTGGCGGGTCAGCGCGTCATAGCGGCCCCCCGTCGCTACCGGGGGCAGATCTGGTCGGCGTTCGGCATAAAAGCCAAACACGAACCCGTCATAATATTCCATCGATGTCCGCCCGTAGCTAGCCTCGAAATCCAGCGCATCCGTCGCGACGCCGCGTTTCTCCAGCGCCTCGGCCCGGCGCTCCAACTGGTCCAGCGCGTCCGAGATATAAGGTAGGTCCACCGCAATACAGCGCAGTTGTTTCAGCGCGAAAGTCACCGTTTCCTGCACGGCAAGCAATGCTGCCAGCGCGGCCAGCTCCCCTTCGCCCAGCGGCGGTTCGGCGGCATCTGCCTGCAACGCGGCCACCCGGTCCTGCACCTCACCCAGAGACCGCAGGCCGATCACCGGTGCAATTGGCGTGTCAGGCACGCCACCCGCCACCACAGCCACCCGTGTCTCCGGCGGGGCGGCCCGCCCTGAAAACCGGTCCAACAGGGCGCGGAACCGGCGCGGACGCCAGATATGGCGCATCAGCGCATTGCGCCGCCGCTCGCCAATCTTCAGCCCGCGTACAGCGGCCATCAGGATGCCGATATCCCCCGTGGCCGCGCGCAACGGCAAATGCGCCACCGCATCGCGGATCAGCGCGAAGACCTCGGCATCTGCCGCCGCGGGATCGGTGCGGTCAAACAGCTCATAGCCCACCTGAATATATTCGCTGGCCCGGTCCGAGTCATGTTCCTGCCGCCGAAACACCTCGCCTGCATAGGTATAGCGCGCAGGTTCCGCCCCGTCGGCCATGTGCATCTGCACCACCGGCACCGTGAAATCCGGGCGCAGCATCTGTTCGCCACGCAGCGCGTCCGACGTCACATAAGCCCGTGCGCGGATGTCTTCACCATACAGGTCCAGCAGCGTCTCCGCCGGTTGCAGGATCGGTGTTTCCACCGCCAGTGCGCCCGCGCCCTCGAACCCCGCGCGCAGCGTTGCCGCCCGCGCCAGAATGTCCGAACGTGTTGGCATCACGCGTCCTCATGTCCGGCGAGGATTTCGCGGACCTTGGCCACCAGCTCCGCCCGCGCCACTTCGAACTGGCTGGGGCGTTCCTTCCATTCCTCCAGCGTCGCGTTCTCGGCAATCTGCGCGCCAAGGATCAGGTCCTTGATCTGCACCAAACCATTGGACTTTTCATCCGCGCCTTCGATGATAGCGACCGGGCTGGCGCGACGGTCTGCATATTTCAGCTGGTTGCCAAAATTCTTGGGGTTACCCAGATACACTTCGGCCCGAATGCCCGCGTTGCGTAGTTCCGCCACCATGGTCTGGTAATCGGCCATCCGGTCGCGGTCCATCACAGTGACGACGACCGGCCCCTGCGCCGCGCTGCTGACCCGGCCCTTTTCCCGCAGGGCCGCCAACAGCCGGTCGATGCCGATTGAGACACCGGTGGCTGGCACTTCCTGCCCGGTAAAGCGCTTGACCAGATCGTCATAGCGCCCGCCCCCTGCCACGCTGCCAAACTGGCGCGGGCGGCCTTTTTCGTCGAGGATTTCGAAGGTCAGCTCAGCCTCGTAAACCGGCCCGGTGTAATAGCCGAGGCCCCGCACGACAGACGGGTCAATTCTTATTTGCTGTGTTTCGTAGCCCTGCGCTTCAAGTAATTCAGCGATTTGGGCTAGTTCTTTAACGCCATCTTGCCCAGTTTCACTGCCCTCCACCAACTGCCACAGATTGTGAAGTGTTCCAGCATTCGACGACGAAGGACTTAGATTTGTTCCAATCTTTTCCAGTGTTTCTCGGATGTCTTCTTCCAAGAAAATGTAGCTCGCGCCTTCTAGGAAATTGACAATGCGGTTGATTTGCTCAGTTTCTAGCCCAACGCCTTCGATGAATGCTCCGGAAGAGTCTTTTCGTCCGGATCCCAACAACGCAGAAACTCCTTCGGCTCCAACCTTATCGAATTTATCAATTGTTCGAAGCACTTGATCGCGAAGGTTGTTTTGGAAACTTGACGAAACTGCTTCTCTCAAGTTGTCGTTTTTCGGATAAGAAACGGCGTCCAATCCGGCAACCTCCAGCACGCCATTCAGAACCTTCCGGTTGTTCACCCGGATGATGTAATCCCCCCTGTCAATCCCCACGGCCTCCAGCGTATCCGCCAGCATCGCGCAGATTTCCGCATCCGCCGCCATGCTGGCCGTGCCGACCGTATCAGCATCACATTGATAAAACTGGCGAAAGCGCCCCGGCCCTGGCTTTTCATTTCGCCAGACTGGTCCCATAGCATAGCGGCGATAGGGCGTCGGCAGATCATTGCGATGCTGCGCATAGACCCGGGCCAACGGCGCGGTCATGTCATACCGCAGCGCCAGCCAGTCGCCATCTTCTTCTTGCCAGGCAAAGACACCTTCATTCGGGCGGTCGACGTCAGGCAGGAACTTGCCCAACGCCTCAACCGTTTCCACGGCAGAGCTTTCCAGCGCGTCGAACCCGTAGCGATGATAAACCCCGGCAATCGTGCGCAGCATCTCGGTGCGTTGCGTGACTTCTGCGCCGAAATAATCGCGGAACCCTTTTGGCGTAACGGCCTTGGGGCGGGGCTGTTTCTTGGGCTTGGCCATGGGCTGTCCTGCCGTGTTTGTGTCGCGGCGGGGTCTAGCCCATGGCCGGGTTCGGGGCAAGGCAAAGGCACGCCTGATCGGGGGCTCAGGCCCGTATCTTCATCTTTGTCCAAATACTCAAATCCCGGCCTATCGACCGGAGCCACTATTGACGGGGGCAGCCCCGGCCTCAGATGTCGCCGAAATCCCCGCCGCGCCCCTTGCCAGACGCAAACCGCGCAGCCCCTGCGCGGCCTTCCGCGGCAAAGGCCGTGGCTGAACGCCATTCGCGTTTCAACCCTGCGGCCAGCGCTTCTGGCGTCATCCGGGCCGACAGGTGATCGGCGCGCATGCAGGCTTGTGGAAACCGGATCAGGTCGCGCGCGATGGCCTGCGCGAACTCCAGTGCCGTGCCTTGCGGACAGGTGCGGTTGGCAAAACCCATGGCCAGCGCTTCCTCGGCAGGTACGGGTCGGCCGGTCAGGATCAGGTCATTCGCCCGGCCCTGGCCCACAAGGGCCGGAAACCGCACTGTGCCGCCGTCAATGAGCGGCACCCCCCAGCGGCGGCAGAACACACCGATATAAGCCCCTTCCGCCATCACTCGCAGGTCGCACCACGCTGCCAGTTCCATACCACCTGCCACCGCGGGACCTTCAATCGCGGCAATCACCGGCTTTGACAGCATCAATCGTGATGGGCCCATCGGGCCAGGACACGGATCACCCACCGGGTCGACCCAGTCGTCGGGCAGCATGACTTCTTCGATCCACCCATCAGATGCCCCTGCACCGGCGGCCTTCAGGTCAAATCCCGCGCAAAATGCGCCGCCTGTCCCGGTGAACACCGCCACCTGCTGATCCTCTGACGCCTCAAACGCCAGAAATGCGGCATACAGCGCCCGCGCGGTTGCGGGGTCCACGGCGTTGCGGTGGTCTGGCCGGTCTATGGCAATGGTGGTGACGCCGTCATCCTGAGTGACAAGTACGGTCATGGTTGGCTCCTCCCTCTCCGCAAAGGGTTGCGCGCGGGCCGCGCGCCGGGCAAGCAGAACGTAACGACGCAGAGGAAAGCAGGCTCATGCAGCATCTGGAAGAACAGATCGCCCATCTCACCCGCACGGTAGAGGAGCTGAACGAGGTCATCACCCACCAGCAGGTGGAGCTCGATACCCTGACCCGGCGCGTGCGCATGCTGATGGAGCGGGAAGCCGAGCGCGAACAGGCGCAATCCGGCGGTGTCATCCTGGGCGACGAACGGCCGCCCCATTACTGAGCCAGATGTAATGGCCTTTCACCCAAGGTTTCGCGCGCCCCCATTGGTCATTGTGGGGACCCGTTAGGGAGAGGCATTTCCGGATGATTTGAGGGTTGGTTAGGCGTTGCTTCCACCGTGCTGCACGGCGCGTTCCTCGTCTCGCAAGCCGTTGTCCCCGCACTCAAGGAAACCAGCGGCAGCATCGTCAATATCGCTTCCATCTCGGGCCTGCGCGCGTCCACTCTGCGGGTCGCCTGCGGCATGTCCAAGGCGGCGCTGATCCACCTGACCAAACAACAGGCGGCGGAACCGGGGGAATATGGCATTCGCGCCAATTGCGTCTGCCGCAGACCGGTCAGGACCACGCGGGCCATGGCTGTGCATTCGCCAGAGATCATCCAAGCCGATCACGACGCCATCCCGCTAAACCGCTATGGCGCCGAAATGGAACTGGCCGAAACCATTGTGTTTCTGTGTTCTTCTAAGGCCAGTTATGTAACCGGTCAGGTCTTGGCGGCCGATGGCAGGTTTGACGTCACCGGCGTGGGGTTGCCAGCGCTTCGGACCTGACGCGCTGGGTCAGATATCTTCCACCGCCATCACGCCTTCGAGCGATTTGATCGCGCCCCGGATCTGTGGGTTCAGCGCAAAGCTGTTGCCCAGCTCAATCTCGACCTCGCCCGGCAATGCGGTGTCCAACAGGCAGAGAAGAACCGGTCCCTTGCCCGCTGACCGCGCCACCTGTGCCGCGCTTTCCAACACGTTTGACACCGTATCGATGGCGCACATGTCATCGACAAAAATCTTCAGCCCCGAGGAGCCCGCATCGGCCACCGCCGTGTCAATTGGGGCCACGGACCGCGCCAGCAGCTTCAGCTGATCGGCCTCCAGCGTGGCTTCGGCCGTGACCACCACTTTTGAGCCGGTCTCCAGATGGTCGCGCGCGTTTTCCAACGCTTCGGAAAACAGCGTAACCTCGTAGGCCCCGGTCGTGTCGCTGAGCTGGGCAAAGGCAAACCGGTTACCGCGTGCCGATTTCCGTTCCTGCCGCCCGGCCACGACCCCGGCCAGCTTGGCCACAAACGGGCCGCCCTGCGCGCGGGCGGTGACATCGTCCAGTGTCATCACGCCCTTGCGTTTCAGAGCGCCCATGTAGTCATCCAGCGGATGGCCGGACAGGTAAAAGCCCACGGCCTTGAATTCTTCTGCCAGCCGTTCGGCGGGCAGCCAGTCGGGCACATTGGCCAGGCGTGGCTCCGGTAGGTCTTCGCCTGCCTCGCCAAACAGGGATACCTGCGCCGATCCGCGCTGTTCATGGACCGCAGCGGAATATCCCACCAGCGCATCGAGGCTATCAAACACGCGCCTGCGGTTCGGGTCCAGCTGGTCGAACCCCCCGGCGCGGGCCAGCATTTCCAGCGGGCGTTTGCCCACGCGTTTCAGGTCCACGCGGCGGGCGAAATCGAACAGGGTGGCAAAGGGTTTTTCGCGACCCTCGACCAAGCGAGCATCGGTGATAAGGCGCATCGCCTCCACACCAACATTTTTCAGCGCGCCAAGGGCATAAACCAGCTTGCCCTCGGCCACATCAAAGGTTGCTGCAGATCGGTTCACGCAGGGCGGCACATGGTCCAGCTTCAGCCCCTTGCGGACCTCTTCGAAATACACGGCCAGTTTGTCGGTCAGGTGCAGATCGCAGTTCATGACGCCTGCCATGAACTCCACCGGGTGGTTGGTTTTCAGCCACGCGGTCTGGTAGCTGACCACAGCATAGGCGGCGGCGTGGGATTTGTTGAAGCCGTAGTTGGCAAACTTGTCCAGAAGGTTCCAGACTTCGGTCGCTTTGGCTTCGTCTACACCGTTTTCGGCCGAACCTTTCAGGAATTTCGGCCGCTCTGCGTCCATTGCTTCCTGAATTTTCTTACCCATCGCGCGGCGCAACAGGTCGGCGCCGCCCAGCGAATAACCGGCCATTTCCTGGGCGATCTGCATCACCTGTTCCTGATAGACGATGATGCCCTGGGTCTCGTCCAGAATATGGTCCACCGACGGGTGCAGATAATCCCGTTCGCTGAGCCCATTCTTGACCTCGCAATATTTCGGGATGTTTTCCATTGGGCCGGGGCGGTAGAGGGCCACCAGCGCCACGATGTCTTCGATACAAGTGGGTTTCATGCGCTTGAGCGCATCCATCATGCCTGAACTTTCCACCTGGAACACGGCCACGGTCTTGGCGGCGGCATAGAGTTTGTAGGTCGCCTCATCATCGAGCGGGATGGCATTGATCTGGTTTTCAGCCCCTGACGCGGGTCGATAGAGCTGTGTGCCATCGGCGGCCACATGCAGGGGGCGGCCGGATCTGTGAATCAGGTCGATGGCGTTTTGCACGACGGTCAGGGTCTTCAGGCCAAGAAAGTCGAACTTTACCAGCCCGGCCTGTTCCACCCATTTCATGTTGAACTGGGTCGCGGGCATGTCTGATCGCGGGTCCTGGTAGAGCGGCACTAGCGCATCCAGCGGCCTGTCTCCGATCACAACACCAGCGGCGTGGGTGGAGGCGTTGCGCAGCAGACCTTCGACCTGACGACCATAGGTGAGAAGGCGGTCCACCACTTCTTCCTCCCGCGCCATTTCGGCAAGGCGGGGTTCTTCTTTCAGTGCCTTTTCGATGCTGACGGGTTTGACGCCTTCAACTGGGATCATTTTGGACAGGCGGTCGACCTGGCCATAGGGCATCTGCAGCACGCGGCCGATATCTCGTACGGCGGCCTTGGACAGGAGCGCACCGAAAGTGATGATCTGCCCGACCTTGTCGCGGCCATATTTTTCCTGAACAAAGCGGATCACCTCTTCCCGCCGGTCCATGCAGAAGTCGATGTCGAAGTCGGGCATGCTGACCCGTTCGGGGTTCAGGAAGCGTTCAAACAGCAGCGAATAGCGCAGCGGGTCGAGATCGGTGATTGTCAGCGCGTAGGCCACCAGCGAGCCCGCGCCGGAACCCCGCCCGGGACCAACCGGAATGTCATGGTCCTTGGCCCATTTGATGAAGTCGGCAACGATCAGGAAGTAACCGGGAAAGCCCATACCTTCGATGATGCCCAGCTCAAACTCCAGCCGTTGCTCATATTCCTCAACGGAGGTGGCATGGGGGATCACAGCCAGCCGCTCCTTGAGACCTTGTTCGGCCTGACGGCGCAGTTCGACCACCTCGTCATCAGCAAAGCGTGGCAGGATCGGATCGCGCCGATACGCCATGAATGCACAGCGTTTTGCAATTTCAACGGTGTTTTCAATTGCTTCCGGCAGGTCAGCGAACAGGGTCACCATTTCCTGCGGGGATTTAAAGTAGTGCTGCGCGGTCAGACGGCGGCGGGCCTCCTGCTGGTCCACATACGCGCCATCGGCAATGCAGATCAGGGCGTCATGCGCCTCGTACATGTCTGAATTGGGGAAATAGACATCATTGGTGGCCACCAATGGCAGATTCATCGCATAGGCGATTTCCATATGACCGCGTTCGGTGGCTTTCTCCGCCTCGGGCTGGCCGGCTTCGCCCGGATGACGTTGCAGTTCGATATAAAGCCGATCGGCGAACCACCCCGCCAGTTTGGTGACCAGTTCCTGTGCTGCCGGGCGCTGGTTGGCCTGCAACAGCCGTCCCACTGGCCCGTCCGGCCCGCCAGTCAGGCAGATCAGCCCGTCTGAATGCGCCGCCAGTTGCTCCAGCGTGACATGCGGCAGCTCGCCTGCGTTGTCGATATAGAGGCAGGTGTTGAGCTTCATTAGGTTTTCATACCCCGCTTCCGACTGCGCCAGCAGGACAAGCGGGGCAGGGGCGGCTGCGGTTTGGCCGGGCTGGGGAACAACGTACCGCAGGTCCACCTGGCAGCCGAGGATTGGCTGAATGCCAGCATCCGACATGGCCACTGAAAACTCCAGCGCCGAAAACATGTTGTTCGTGTCCGTCAGGGCCATAGCAGGCATGCCGGTTTTCTTGCATAAATCCGGCAGCTTTTTCAGCCGCAGCGCGCCTTCCAGTAGAGAATATTCTGAATGGGTGCGAAGGTGGATGAATCGGGGATCGACAGTCATACCGATACACTATGAGGTGGCCCGCACATCGAAAAGCACATTTCGTGGGTCTCAAGCGGGAAATACGCAACCGAATGGATAGTTGTTTTGAAGACTAGGGATTTGGCAGATCACCATGCTAATTGGCTAACCATCTGAAACCGTTCTTTCCGCCCTGTCCGATCCCACCCGTCGCACCGTTTCAGAACGTCTGGTGCGCAACCCGGCTGCGGTTGTTGACCAGTACACAGCCCATGCCATTGCATGCGCATTTCTCTGAAACACCTACGCGAGAAGGAAACTGCGCGCTGTGGGCCAGAGGAATGCCCAGATTTCAACATCATCTCCGATGTATACGTGTTCGAGGCCCCCAGCCGCGTGCTCCTGATTAAACGGCTGATGAAGTGAGGCAGGATACCTCCGTCTCGTTTTTTTACGCGGACAATTATCCCGAATGGCGCAGGCTGAAAATGGCCCGTGAACCTGCGGATCGCCGGCTTCATTCGGCCAGAGATGGTAGTGGATTACTGCTGCGGCTGAACCGACACGTTGGACGACCTGACCGTCATAGTAAGCAAGGTGAATTGACAGCGTTGAGGGCGTAGTCCTACGCCTGCTGGGCGCAATTCCTTACACAAACCCGCGATAAACATCGCGCATTTTCGGTTCTGGTTTGAAACTGCTTCAATCATGTTCGGTGGCGTGCTGGGTCAAGTCACTGATAAACATCGCGAAAATGGTGAAAATCTGACCAATTCCGCAACGTCAGGTGGGAAAATGCTGCACCGCAGAACAGCTTTCACTTGTCAGAACGGTCTTTGCTTTTCTAACCTTTCGTCCAGGTATAACAAATCCCGCCCAGCCTCTACGTCGCATCGAGGTCCGGCAAACCAGGGACAAACGGGGTAACGCGACGGGTTTCGAATATGGATGTCAGTTTTCTTCTCAACGGAGAGACTGTCGAACTCAGCGGTGTCGATCCGACGCACACGCTGTTGGACTGGCTGCGCAGAACGGCTGGGCTGACCGGCACCAAGGAAGGCTGCAACGAAGGTGATTGTGGAGCATGCACCGTGATGGTGCGTGAGCCTGATCGCGCAGTGTCGCTGAACGCCTGTATCTTGTTCCTACCACAGCTGAACGGCAAATCCGTCTGGACGGTAGAAGGCGCGGCCGCTGGTCCCGACCTGCATCCGGTACAACAGGCCTTGGTGGACTATCACGGCAGCCAATGCGGATTCTGCACGCCTGGCTTTGTCATGGCGATGGTCAGCGCGCATGTGAACGGCGATACCGCCCATGACGATGCGCTGGCAGGAAACCTGTGCCGCTGCACCGGCTATGCCCCGATCATTCGCGCGGCGGAGGCTGCCGCGCAGGACCCGGTGCCGCCGCATCTGGCCGAAACATCCACTGCGCCGTCTGCCGCGCCTTCCCCCCACGCGCCAAGATCTTCGGATGAGCTGGCTGCAATCTATGCAGAACAGCCCGATGCCACGCTGGTGGCCGGGGCCACGGATGTTGGTCTCTGGGTGAACAAGGCACTACGCGATCTGGACCCGGTGATCTTCCTGTCCGGCTGCACCGATCTGCGCCAGATCAAATCCGTGGGCGACAGCCTGCGCATTGGGGCCATGGCGGATATGAACGCCGTTCGCGATGCGGTGACGCCTCTGTTCGCGTCCTACGGTGAAATGATCCGCCGCTATGCCTCTGTCCAGGTGCGCAATGCGGCCACGATCGGCGGCAATATCGCCAATGGGTCACCGATTGGGGACAACCCTCCGGCCTTGATCGCGCTGGATGCGGTTTTGCATCTGCGCAAAGGCGACACGCGTCGTAGTCTGCCCATCGAAGATTTCTTCATAGACTACGGCAAACAGGACCGTGCCCCTGGCGAATTTGTGGAGGCGGTCAGCATCCCGCACCAGCCCGACCGGCTGAAATGCTATAAACTGTCGAAACGGTTTGATCAGGATATCTCGGCCGTCCTTGGTTGTTTCAACGTCCGGGTTGAGGACGGGCATGTCGCTTACGCTCGTATCGCCTTTGGTGGCATGGCGGCCACGCCGAAACGCGCTGCGCAGGTCGAAGCAGCGCTGTGGGGCCAGCCCTGGACCGAAGCCACCATCCGGGCCGCGCAGGCGCATTTCCCCACCGATTTCGCCCCGATAGATGACATGCGCGCATCCGCTGTCTACCGGTTGGGCACGGCACAGGCGATGTTGCAGAGGTATTTTGCCGAAGACGCTGGGCTTGCCAGTTCCGTGCTCGAGGTGTCGGCATGAGCGTCACGAAACCCCTGCCGCATGATTCCGCACCCCTGCATGTTACAGGTGCGGCCCGCTATGTCGACGACACGCCACTGCCTGCAGGCGCTCTGCACCTCGCTTTCGGGCTCAGCACTATCGCCCATGGGGAGATCACGGGTCTGGATCTGGACCCCGTGCGCGCAATGCCGGGCGTCGTGGCGGTGCTGACGGCGGCCGATCTGCCCTTTGCCAATGACGTGTCTCCGTCGGCGCATGACGAACCGCTGTTGGCGGACGGGACAGTGCATTACGTAGGCCAGCCGGTTTTCCTGGTGGTCGCCACCAGCCACCTTGCCGCGCGGAAGGCGGTGCGGGCGGCTGTCGTCACCTACCGCGAACTGGATGCGCTGCTCACCATCGATGCGGCGCTGGCCGCCGACAGCCGGTTCGAAGAAGGCCCGCGCATCTACGAAAAAGGCGATGCGGCTGCTGCCATCGCTGCCGGGTCGCATATTATCGAAGACACGTTCGAGCTGGGCGGGCAGGAGCATTTCTATCTCGAAGGTCAGGCCGCGCTGGCGCTGCCGCAGGAAGGCGGCGACATGATGGTCTGCTCCTCCACTCAGCACCCGACTGAGATACAGCACAAGGTCGCCGAGGCACTGGGTGTGCCAATGCATGGCGTCCGTGTGGAAACCCGCCGTATGGGTGGCGGCTTTGGCGGCAAGGAAAGCCAGGGCAACGCGCTAGCTGTGGCTTGTGCCGTAGCTGCGCGACTGACCGGCCGCGCCTGCGCCATGCGCTATGATCGCGACGACGACATGATCATCACCGGCAAACGGCATGATTTCCGCATCACCTACAAGGCCGGTTTCAACGCGGATGGCCGGATCACCGGCGTTGATTTCGTACACTACACCCGTTGCGGTTGGGCGCAGGACCTGTCCTTGCCCGTGGCAGACCGGGCAATGCTGCATGCAGACAATGCGTACCTCCTGCCTGCCGCCCGGATTGAGAGCCACCGGCTGCGCACCAACACGCAATCTGCTACCGCATATCGCGGGTTTGGCGGGCCACAGGGCATGGTGGGGATCGAACGGATCATGGACCACGCCGCCCATGTTCTAGGGATCGATCCGGTCGAAATACGACAACGCAATTTCTATCGGCCACCGCAAGATTCTTCGTCAAAAAAGCATCTGGCCAAACAAGAGGTCACGACAGATCTGCAGCCAAACACCACGCCCTACGGGATGGAGGTGGAAGACTTTGAGCTTCATGACATGACACAAACCTTGCTGGCGTCCTCAGAGTATGCCGCGCGTCGGGTGGCCGTGGCGGAGTGGAATGCAGCCAACCCGATCCTCAAGAAAGGTCTGGGCTTTTCCCCGGTCAAATTCGGCATCTCCTTCACGCTGACCCATCTCAACCAGGCGGGTGCGCTGGTACATGTCTATCAGGACGGGTCGATCCACCTGAACCATGGCGGGACGGAAATGGGGCAGGGGCTGAACCAGAAGGTCGCGCAGGTTGCCGCCGCCCGGTTTGGCGTTCAGCTGGAAGCTGTGCGCATCACCGCGACCGACACTGCAAAAGTGCCCAACACCTCCGCAACCGCTGCGTCGTCGGGCAGTGATCTGAACGGCATGGCGGTCAAGGCCGCCTGCGACACGATCCGCGACCGTATGGCCGCTTATCTCGCCGAACGCCATCAGGTCGCACCGGGCAGTGTTGTATTCCAGGACGGCGCCGTGCAGGTGGGCGCTGCCAACTACAGCTTTGCCGAGGCCGCGCAGGCCGTCTACGAGGGCCGCGTCAGTCTCAGCGCGACGGGGTTCTACAAGACGCCCAAGATCAAATGGGACCGGATCAAGGGCCAGGGCCGCCCGTTTTTCTATTTTGCCTATGGCTGCGCGCTGACCGAGGTGGTGATCGACACGCTCACCGGTGAATACCGCATCCTGCGGGCCGATATACTGCATGATGCGGGCGCGTCGCTGAACCCTGCGCTGGATATTGGCCAGGTCGAAGGCGGCTATGTGCAGGGCGCGGGCTGGCTCACGAGCGAAGAACTGGTCTGGGACGATGCTGGCCGGCTGCGCACCTACGCGCCGTCGACTTACAAGATCCCCGCCTGTTCGGACCGGCCCGATGTGTTCAACGTCGCACTTTGGGATGGCCAGAACCGGGAAGAGACCATCTATCGCTCCAAGGCTGTCGGTGAACCGCCGTTCATGCTGGGCATTTCTGCCTGGCTGGCTCTTTCGGATGCTGTGTCCGCTTGCGGTAGCGCCTATCCATCCCTTAACGCCCCCGCCACGGCGGAGGAAGTGTGGCATGGGGTTCGGAGGATCAACGATGGGATTTGATCTGGCCGGGCTGAAGGATGCGCTGGACCGCCACGGCGCGGTCTCCCGCGTAGTCATCGCGGACCTGCGCGGGTCTTCCCCGCGCGAGGTCGGCGCGGCGATGCTGGTCTGGTCCAGCGGTCAATCGGGCACCATAGGTGGCGGCGCGCTGGAACTGGCCGCAGCACAGGCGGCGCGAACTGGCATGACCGGCCTGACCCGCCACGCGCTGGGCCCCGATCTGGGCCAATGCTGCGGCGGGGCAGTTACCTTGCTGACGGAACACTACGAGGTCGCCGATCTGGACCGGATAGAAACGGACGTCATCGCCCGACCCGTGAGAGATGCTGGACTGGTGGAGCCGCCGCTTGCGGTGCGCCGTGTGCTGAACCAGGCCCGTAGCCAAGGTCTGCCACCAGAGACACAATTGCTGGAAGGCTGGATGATTGAACCGGTGCATCGGCCAACCCGCCAGCTCTGGATCTGGGGGGCGGGTCATGTGGGCCGCGCGATGGTGGATGTTCTGGCGCCGATGCCGGACCTGGCGCTCACCTGGGTGGACACATCCCCCGACCGGTTTCCGGAACAGCACCCACCCGGCGTGACCGTGGTACCAGCGGCAGACCCGGCTTCGCTTGTGGGCTACGCGCCGCGGGATGCAGAACACCTGGTTTTGACTTATTCCCATGCGCTGGATCTGGAACTGTGCCACCGGCTGCTGTCACACGGGTTCCATTTTGCCGGGCTGATCGGATCGGCCAGCAAATGGGCGCGCTTTCGGTCCCGGCTGGCCGCATTGGGCCACGCGCCCGAGACGATCGCGCGCATCACCTGTCCGATCGGCGCGCCCCAGTTGGGCAAACATCCGCAGGCCATTGCAATTGGCGTGGCCATGCGGCTTCTTTCCAGCGCGTCCGTAGAGGACCAGCAAGACAAGGATATCCACGCGTGAGCGACATTCTGCTGAGCATTCAGGGTCTGACCAAGGCCTATCCTGGTGTGGTGGCAAACGACACGGTTTCCTTCGACATTGGCGTGGGCGAGGTGCACGCGCTGCTGGGCGAAAACGGCGCGGGCAAATCCACGCTGGTCAAGATGATCTACGGGCTGGTCAAACCTGACAGCGGCCAGATGCTGCTGCGCGGCCAACCCTTTGCGCCGCCCGAACCGCGCGCGGCGCGTGCTGATGGCATTGCAATGGTGTTCCAGCATTTTTCCCTGTTTGATGCACTCAGCGTGGCTGAAAACATCGCGCTGGGCATGGAAGACCCGCCGCCCATGCGCGATCTGTCCCGCCGCATTCGGGAGGTCAGTGAAACCTATGGCCTACCGCTCGACCCGTATCGCACGGTTGGCGACCTGTCCGCCGGGGAACGCCAGCGGGTGGAGATTATCCGCTGCCTCCTGCAGTATCCCAGGCTCCTGATCATGGATGAGCCCACTTCGGTCCTGACCCCGCAGGAGGTGGATATCCTGTTCCAGACACTTCAAAAACTACAATCCGAAGGCACCTCGATCCTCTATATCAGTCACAAGTTGGAAGAGATCCGCAAGCTGTGCGATACGGCGACGATCCTGCGGCTGGGCCAGAATGTGGGCACCTGTGTGCCAGCGGAAACCACCGCGCGCGACATGGCGGAAATGATGGTGGGCACGAGCCTGCAAACTCCGGAACGGTCAGGCCGCGCGCTGGGGGACGTGGCGCTGGATATCAGCGGGCTGTCGGTGCCGTCGCCATCAGCCTTTGGTACGTCTCTGAAGAAGGTGCACCTGACCGTGCGCAAGGGCGAGATCTTGGGCATTGGCGGCGTTGCGGGCAATGGGCAGGATGAATTGCTGGGCGTTTTGTCGGGTGAGATATCCACGCCATCAGATGCCGTGATGCTGGCAGGCGCGCCGGTCGGACGGTTGGGTCCGACGGCCCGGCGCAAACTGGGGCTGCTGGCCGCGCCCGAAGAACGGCTGGGTCATGCCGCGGCCCCGGATATGAGCTTGACAGAAAATGCGCTGCTGACCGGCGCAGTGCGGGAAAAACTGGAAAACCGAGGTTTCCTGCGCTGGGGTGCGGCGCAGGGGTTTGCCGAGAGGATCATCGAGGCGTTCGATGTACGCACGCCCGGCCCGGCCAACGCGGCGCGGTCGCTGTCGGGTGGAAACCTGCAGAAATTCGTGATTGGGCGTGAGGTGTTGCAGGACCCGGAAGTGCTGGTAGTGAACCAGCCCACTTGGGGCGTTGACGCGGCCGCGGCAGCGGCGATCCGGCAGGCCTTGCTGGATCTGGCAGCCAAGGGTGCGGCAGTGATCTGCATCAGCCAGGATCTGGATGAGTTGATGGAAATCTCGGACAGTTTTGCGGCTCTGAACGAAGGACGACTGAGCGCGCACAAGGACACAGCGGGCCTGACTGTGGACGAGATTGGCCTGATGATGGGGGGCGCTCACGGAATGGAGGTGGCGCATGTTTGAGGGACAGGCAACGGAGGTTTGCAAAAACTCCGAACTGTTTTCTTGCAAAGAAAACGGCGCTGTCGGTGAGCGGAGAACAAATACATGATCCGCCTCGAGAAACGCCCGCAATCGTCGCATACTTGGTCGATGGCAACGCCATTGGTCGCGGTTCTGGCCACGATGATTTTTGGCGGCGCATTGTTCGGCATTCTGGGCACGAACCCGCTGACGGCGATCCGTACGATTTTCTTTGAGCCGCTCTTTGGCGAATTTGCCTTCTACTATCGCCCGCAATTGCTGGTGAAAGGTGCGCCGCTGGTGTTGATCGCGATCGGTCTGTCGCTGGGCTTTCGGGCAGGGATCTGGAACATCGGGGCGGAAGGGCAATACATCATCGGAGCGCTTGTGGGCGCGGGGATCGCGCTGGCGTTCTACCCGCTAGATGCCTGGTTTGTCTTCCCGCTGATGATCATCGGTGGCGCGGCGGGGGGAATGGCCTGGGCGATGATCCCCGCGCTGTTGAAAGTGCGTTTTGGCACCAACGAAATCCTTGTCTCTCTGATGCTGGTCTATGTGGCCGAGCAGTTCCTCGCCTCGATGGCACTGGGGCTGATGAAAAACCCCGAAGGCTTTGGCTTTCCCGGCAGCCGCAACCTGCAGGAATATGAAAGCGCGCATAATGCGGAGCTGATCACCGGTACCGGCATGCATCTGGGTGTTGTCTTTGCACTGATCGCGGTGATCTTTGCCTATGTGCTGCTGAACCGACACATGCTGGGCTTTCAGATCCGGCTAACGGGGGATGCGCCGCGCGCTGCCCGGTTCGCCGGGGTCAAACCCGCGCGGCTGATCCTGTTCTGCCTTGGTGCGTCCGGTGCGCTGGCGGGGCTGGCAGGGCTGTTCGAGGTGTCGGGCCCAGCTGGGCAGGTGAATATCGACTTCAACGTGGGTTACGGGTTCACCGCCATCATCGTGGCTTTTCTGGGTCGGTTGCACCCGGTCGGCATATTACTGGCGGGTGGGCTGATGGCGCTGACCTATATCGGAGGTGAGATCGCGCAGGGCCAGTTGGGTCTGCCGTCCGCCGCAATTCAGGTGTTCCAGGGCATGTTGCTGTTCTTCCTGCTCGCGCTGGACCTGCTGACAAACTATCGCTTCCGGCTAACCCGGGGGGAGGTTGCGTAATGGACCTGTCTGCAATCAACCCTGTCCTGCTGATTGCCTCGCTGATGGTTGCAGCGACCCCGCTGCTGCTGGCCGCGATTGGTGAGCTCGTCGTGGAAAAAGCCGGGGTGCTAAACCTCGGCGTCGAAGGCATGATGATCGTCGGTGCGATCAGCGGCTTTGCCATTTCGGTGGAAACCGGTTCGCCCTATCTGGGCTTTCTCTGTGCCGCCATCGGGGGCGCGGTGTTGTCACTGCTGTTCGTGATCCTGACCCAGTACGCGCTGGCCAACCAGGTGGCGTCAGGGCTGGCGCTGACGCTTTTTGGGCTCGGGATCTCTTCCCTGATGGGTCAAAGCTATGTGGGTATCAAACCGCCCGCCACGGGGGAAATCTGGTTGCCGATCCTCAGCGATCTGCCGGTGATCGGCCCGATCTTCTTCCAGCATGATCCGATCCTCTATTTCGGAATTGCGCTGGTTGCCGCCGTCTGGGTGCTACTGAAATACAGCCGATTCGGCCTGATCCTGCGCGCAGTGGGTGAAAACCACGATGCCGCCCATGCTTTGGGCTACAAGGTGGTGCGCGTGCGCACCTTGGCGATCTTGTTCGGCGGGGCCTGCGCGGGGCTGGGCGGGGCCTACATCAGCCTGATCCGCGTGCCACAATGGACTGAAGGCATGACCGCAGGCGTGGGCTGGATCGCGCTGGCGCTGGTGGTGTTTGCCAGCTGGAAACCCTGGCGCGCGCTGATCGGCGCTTATCTTTTTGGCGGAATTACGGTGCTGCAGCTTAACCTGCAGGCGGCGGGCGTTGCTATTCCCGTCGAGTATCTGGCAATGTCGCCCTATCTTATCACCATCCTTGTGCTGGTGATCCTGTCCGCGGACAAGAGCAGCGCGCCTGCTGCCTTGGGCCGGATTTTCCACGCCTCTAACTGACTAGAGGTCAAAGACCACGAAGGGGGAACCTTAATGAAACTGAACAATTTCCTGGCAAGCGCCGCAATGGTGCTGGGGTTGGCCACGGCTGCCGTGGCTGATGACAAGACCAAGGTTGGCTTTGTCTATGTTGGCCCGGTTGGTGACGGTGGTTGGACATACGAACACAACAAAGGCCGCCTGGCGGTGGAAGAAGAGTTCGGCGACAAGGTCGAAACCGTGTTCGTGGAAAACGTAGCCGAAGGGCCTGACGCCGAACGCGTGATGACTCAGATGGCGCTGGAAGGTGCAGACCTGATCTTTACCACCTCCTTTGGGTACATGGACCCGACGATCAACGTGGCCAAGAAGTTCCCGAATGTGAAATTTGAACACGCAACCGGCTACAAGCGCGCCGCCAACGTGTCGACCTATTCTGCCCGCTTCTATGAAGGCCGCGCGGTACAGGGCCATATCGCTGGCAAGATGACCAAGTCGAACATCGTGGGCTATATCGGATCCTTCCCGATCCCTGAAGTGATCCGCGGCATCAACTCCACCTATATCCACGCCAAAAAGGTGAACCCGGACGTACAGTTCAAGATCGTCTGGGTGTACACCTGGTTTGACCCGGCGAAAGAAGCGGACGCGGCCAAGGTTCTGATCGAACAGGGCGCGGACGTGGTGCTGCAGCACACCGATTCCACCGCGCCGCAGGCCGCCGCGCAGGAAGCTGGCAATGTCATCACCTTCGGGCAGGCGTCCGACATGGGTGAATACGCGCCGATGCCACGCGTCAGCTCCATCATCGACAACTGGGCACCCTACTATATCGCGCGAACCAAGGCTGTGATGGACGGCACCTGGGAAAGCGTTGACACCTGGGACGGCATTTCCACTGGCATGGTCGAGATCGGCGAGATTTCGGACGCGGTTCCGGCCGACGTGAAAGCCGAGGCGCTGGCCATGGTCGAAGCCATTGGTTCGGGCGCCTATAACCCGTTCACGGGCCCGCTGAAAAAACAGGACGGCTCTGACTGGCTGGGTGAAGGCGAAACCGCTGATGACGGCACGCTGGCTGGCATGAACTTCTATGTCGAAGGCATCGAAGGCGACATCCCGCAGTAAGCCGGGCGCTTGCATATAGACGGAAAACCCCGCCATCCGGTGGGGTTTTTCATTGGGTTATCAATTTGCCAGCCGGAGCAGGGACTATTTGTCGAGGGTGCCTGCGCTGATCCCGCAAACTGATCGCGGGCGGTTTGCCATTCCTGCGTCGGTGGGCACGACCAGCCTGCACCGCCTACACGGGTGTGCAGGAGCCGACCTCTTCGGCGCTTTCCCCGCGGCAGGCTCCGTGCCAGACTAGTCCGGTACCAACAGCCAGACCGAGAGCCGTCATGCCCGTCCGATCCTTTTCCGGGGAGTTTGCCAGCATCGCCGAACCAAGCGACGGCGACAAGCTTTTTGCCCCATCAGCCGCCCGCAACATGTCGCCCCTATGTGACCTGCTGGGGGAGTTTGCCCCGGACACCGGCCGCGCGTTGGAGATTGCCAGCGGCACCGGACAGCATGTGACAAGTTTCGCCGCCCATCTGCCGGGGCTCAGCTGGCAACCGACCGAGCCGGGGGCAGAGCGGCGTGCCAGCATCGATGCCCACGTGGTCGAAGCTGGGCTGGCCAATGTGCGCCCGGCCATCCACCTTGACGCCACCGCGTCCGGATGGGGCGCGGCGCAGGGCGGGCAGGACCTTGTCTTTCTTAGCAACCTGCTGCATCTCATCTCCAGTACCGAAGCCTGGACGCTGATCGACGAAGCCGCCGCCGCGCTGGCGCCCGGTGGTCGTTTCATCGTCTATGGCCCGTTCATGCGTGGTGGGGAACTGACCAGCGACGGGGACGTATCGTTCCACGAGGGTTTGCAGGCGCGCGACCCGGAAGTGGGCTACAAGGATGATTTCGACGTGATCGACCGCATGCAGGCAGCCGGACTGGACTTGGTCGCGGCGATCGAAATGCCTGCCAACAACCTCGCGCTCATCGCACAGGCTCCGGGCGGCTGAACCTCTTCCGCTCGCGCCAAGGATCGGGCAAACTCTGCCGGAAGACCGGGAACAGGAAAAACGGCGATGCAGCTGACCGAGATTGTCGATACCGAAACCTACCCGCTGACCGACCCCAGCTTTGGTGCGGCCTGTAATGCCAAGCTGGATGCCGATGGTGTGCTGGTTTTGTCGGAATTCATCCGCCCTGCGGCCCTGATCGCGATGCAGGAAGAAAGCATCGCCGGACAGGACCGCGCCTATTTCTGCGCGCAGGATCATTCGGTATACCTGACCCCGCCAGACCCGGCGTTCCCCGCTGATCACCCGGCCAACCGTCAGGTCGTGTCCTCCAAGGGCTGTATCTGCGACGATGTTGTGGCGCAGGCCTCGCCCCTGCGCACGCTCTACGACGCGCCGGAGTTCCGCGGTTTCGTCAAGCGCGCGACGGGCGAAAGCGAGCTGCATCCCTATGCCGATCCGTTGTCTTCCATCAACATCCACTACGCCAATCGTGGGCAGGAACTTGGCTGGCATTTCGACAATTCTTCTTTCGCCATCACCCTACTGATTCAGAAACCCGACGCCGGGGGGCGGTTTGAATACATCAAGGACCTGCGCGACGCTGATGCGGGTGACATGAACTATAACGGCGTGCGCGCCCTGCTGGATGGGGAAACCGCGCCCCAGGTGCTTAGTATGGACCCCGGCGCGCTGGTGCTGTTCCGGGGGCGCAATTCCATCCACCGGGTGTCGCCCAACGAAAGCGACACCACGCGCATGCTGGCTGTGCTCGCCTATAACAATGCGCCGGGGGTTGAGCTGAGCGAAAATGCCAGGATGACGTTTTATGGACGGTTGAGCTGAGCCATGACCGATCTCCCCACCCCCCGTGGCAAGCTCACTCCCATGCGGGCCCTGTCCGACCTCACCTGGCTCCGGGTCGGTGGCCCGGCGGACTGGCTGTTTCAGCCCGAAGATGAGGCTGATCTCGCTGACTTCCTGCGCGACCTGCCTGGTAACGTCGATGTTTTCCCCATGGGTGTCGGCTCCAACCTTATTGTGCGCGACGGCGGGCTGCGGGCGGTGGTGATCCGGCTGGGGCGCGGGTTCAACCAGATCGAAATCAACGGCACCTCCGTCACCGCTGGAGCCGCTGCGCTGGATGCCCATGTCGCGCGCAAGGCCGCCGCTGAAGGGTTGGACCTTACATTCTTGCGCACCATCCCCGGCTCCATAGGTGGGGCGGTGCGGATGAATGCGGGCTGCTACGGCAGTTATACGGCCGGTCATTTCCAATCCGCCCGTGCCGTGCTGCGCACTGGTGAGGTCGTCACGTTTACTGCGCAGGACCTGAACTTTTGCTATCGCCAGACCGACATTCCCGAAGGCGCGGTGCTGACGCAGGCCACGTTCGAGGCCCCCAAGGGCGATCCCGACGAACTCCACCAGCGCATGCAAGCCCAGCTTGCCAAACGCGACGCGACCCAGCCCACCAAGGACCGCTCCGCCGGGTCCACCTTCCGCAATCCGGCCGGGTTTTCCTCCACCGGGCGGACCGATGACGTGCACGACCTGAAGGCGTGGAAGGTCATCGACGACGCGGGCATGCGCGGCGCACGTATTGGTGGCGCGCAGATGAGCGAAAAGCATTCTAATTTCTTGATCAACACCGGCACCGCGACGGCAGCTGATCTAGAGTGCTTAGGCGAAGAAGTAAGAAAAAAGGTTTACGATTCCAGCGGGATCACGCTAGAGTGGGAAATCATGCGCATCGGTGAACCGGTGCCAGATAAATAAGCTGGAACCGGCGCTGAGACAGGCATAAAAACACAGCTCCGGTACCTAAGGTAAATGCGGGTCGTAAACGGCCCCGAACGATTGAGGCAGTGGTGGAGCAATCGGGTGAAAACCTCCCGAATGTTGTGATGTTGGTGGGCGGTCTCTCGGCAGAGCGAGAGGTCTCTCTCAGCTCAGGAGTGGAATGCGCCAGGGCGCTGCGCGGCGAAGGGTTCGAAGTGATCGAACTCGATGCCGGCCCCGACCTGGCCGATAGGCTGACCGACCTGAAACCGGATGTCGTCTTCAACGCGCTGCATGGTCGCTGGGGCGAAGATGGCTGCGTGCAGGGCCTGTTAGAATGGCTGGGCATCCCCTATACGCATTCCGGCGTTCTGGCCTCCGCCCTTGCCATGGACAAACAGCGCAGCAAGGCGGCCTATGCCGCTGCTGGTCTGCCGGTGGTAGAAAGCGTGATCCGCTGCAAGGCCGAGATTGAAGCCGCCCACGTACTGGCCCCACCCTATGTAGTGAAACCCAACAACGAAGGCTCCTCCGTCGGGGTCTATATCGTGCAGAAGAGCGCGAATGCGCCGCCGTCGCTGGACGAAGCAATGCCCGAACACCTTATGGTGGAAACCTATGTACCGGGGCGGGAGCTGACGGTCACGGTCATGGGCGACAAACCCCTTACGGTAACCGAAATCCATACCGATGGCTGGTATGACTACCACGCCAAATACGCGCCAGGCGGTTCCTATCACACCGTGCCCGCCGATGTGCCGGGAGAAATTTTTGAGGCCTGCATGACTCACGCGCTGACTGCGCACCAGACGCTGGGCTGCCGTAGCATAAGCCGTACGGACTTCCGCTGGGATGACTTGCATGGTCTGGCCGGGCTCTACCTGCTGGAAACCAACACCCAGCCGGGCATGACGCCCACTTCGCTGTCACCCGAACAAGGCGAAGCGGTAGGGATCAGTTTTTCCGCCCTTTGCCGCTGGCTGGTGGAGGACGCGTCATGCAACCGGTGACGGCCACCCGCGACCCCGCCCCTTCAAGGCTGAGCTATCGCATGCAGCGCTGGATGTTGACGCCGGGCATCCGGCTGGCTCTGCGCATCGGCGTCCCCTTTGCGCTGGTCTTTTCGGTCAGCAGCGCGTTTCTGGCCAGCGAAGAACGGCGCGACGCCTTGAACCTCTTTGTTGCCGAAATCCGCACCAGCATTCAGGAGCGGCCGGAATTCATGGTTGACCTCATGGCCATTGACGGCGCCAGCGAAAGCGTCGCGGCAGACATTCGCGAAGTCGTTCCAATCGACTTTCCCATCAGTTCCTTCGATCTTAGCCTTCAACAGATCCGCGATGTGATCGTCGGGCTGGACCCGGTGCGCGAAGCGACCGTGCGCATCCGCCCGGGCGGAGTGATGGAGGTGCAGGTCGTCGAACGTGTACCAGCGGTGGTCTGGCGCGACTACGAAGGCGTGACCATTCTGGACGACACCGGCGCGCATATAGCTGAATTACCCAGCCGCAAGGTGCGCGCGGACCTGCCCTTGATCGTGGGCGAAAGGGCCGATCTGCACGTCGCCGAAGCGATGGAACTGTTTCAAGCCGCGCGCCCGCTTGAGGACCGCCTGCGTGGCCTGGCACGTATCGGCGAACGGCGTTGGGATCTCGTGCTGGACCGCAACCAGCGGATCTTGTTGCCCGAATACAAGCCGGTTCAGGCCCTGCGGCGGGTAATCGCGCTGAACCAGGTGCAGGACCTTCTCGACCGCGACGTCGCGGTCATCGACATGCGGATCGGCGAACGCCCGACAATCCGAATGACATCGCACGCCGTCGAAGAATGGCGGCGTATAAGGCAGCTGAATGATGGCGGAAACTGATTAAATGACCGAGCTTTACGAAACCCAACGGGCCATGCGCCAGATGCGGCAACAGGCAATGCAGCGCGGCGTGATTGCCATTCTGGACGTGGGATCGTCCAAGATCGCCTGCCTGGTTCTGCGCTTCGACGGTACGTCGCGGCTCAGCGATGACAACTCCATTGGGTCGCTGGCAGGCCAGTCTGGGTTTCGGGTGATTGGCGCGGCGACCACACGGTCGCGCGGCGTGCAGTTCGGCGAGGTTACCTCGATGCAGGAAACCGAACGTGCGATACGCACTGCGCTGCAGGCGGCCCAGAAGATGGCCGACATCCGCGTCGACCACGTGATTGCCTCTTTCTCCGGAGCCAGCCCCCGGTCCTACGGTCTGGACGCGCAGGTGGAACTCGAAGGCCAGGTGGTCACTGAAAACGAAGTTGCTCGCGTGCTGGCCGCCTGTGATGTGCCTGAATACGGAGCAGGGCGCGATGTGCTGCACGCCCAGCCGGTGAACTTCACGCTCGACAACCGGTCGGGCCTGATCGACCCGCGTGGTCAGCTGGGACAAAACCTCAGCGTGGACATGCATATGCTCACAGTCGATGGCCATGCGATCCAGAACCTTGTCCGCTGCATCAAACGCTGCGACCTCGAGCTCGCCGGGATCGCATCTTCGGCATACGTGTCTGGCATTTCTGCGCTGGTGGAAGACGAACAGGAACTGGGCGCAGCCTGTGTTGATCTTGGCGGCGGCGCGACCAGCGTGTCGGTCTTCATGAAAAAACACATAATCTATGCCGACAGCGTGCGCATGGGCGGTGATCACGTGACCTCGGATATCTCCATGGGTCTGGGAATTCCGGCCGCCAATGCCGAACGGATCAAGACGTTCTACGGCGGCGTGCACGCAACCGGCATGGACGACCGAGAAGTCATTGAAATCGGCGGCGATACGGGTGACTGGGAACATGATCGCCGTACCGTCAGCCGGGCCGAACTGATCGGCATAATGCGTCCGCGCGTCGAAGAGATCCTGGAAGAAGTGCGCGCGCGGCTCGACGCCGCCGGGTTCGATTACATGCCGTCCCAGCAGATCGTGCTGACCGGCGGCGGCAGCCAGATTCCGGGATTGGACGGACTGGCGAGCCGGATCCTAGGCCAACAGGTACGCCTGGGCCGCCCGCTGCGTGTGCATGGCCTGCCGCAGGCTGCGACAGGTCCCGGCTTTTCCTCGGTTGTCGGGCTCAGCCTCTTTGCCGCGCATCCGCAGGACGAATGGTGGGATTTCGACGTGCCGGTCGAAAGCTACCCGGCCAAGTCACTCAAACGCGCGGTCAAATGGTTCCGCGACAATTGGTAAGATGCTCCGGGCATCGCTTCTGACGGCTCTGTTGGCCATCACAGGCTGGCAGGCCGATGCGCAGACGCGCATGGCGCCCGATGATTTTCTCGATATTGCCGTGGGTCACACGCTGACGTTCCAGCATATCGCGTCTGGCAAAATTGTTGGGACCGAACAGTTCATCAATCGCACCCTGAACGTCTGGAAACAGTCGGGCCGGACGTGCATCTACGGCAAGATCACAATCGACGAAGGCAAGATCTGCTTCGACTATGAAAGCCTCGATCATCCGCCCCCCAATTGCTGGTGGGTATTTCAGGACAATGACAAATTCTATGTTCGCAAGGCCGAAGGTATGGGTGGTGAAATCCAGGAAATCATCAACATGTCCACCGCAAGGGTAGATTGCCCGCAGGCCCCGATCAGCTGAAAGATCCCCGCATCGCCGAGATTGCCGCGTGACAGGCCGGCACCAGTTTGTTAGGGTTCACGCAAGAACCGCCGGAAAAACTTGGTGGCACCAAAGGGTCGGGCAGGCCCCAAACAACCGGAATTCCAATGGCGCGGGATGCCCCGCGCACTGGTATTGATATGAACCGGGCCTCGGGCTCCGGGAAAACCCTGTGTTGTGTACGTTGTCTGGAAATCCGCAAGATCTCGGTCAGTCGGCAAAATACCGCGGAAAATCGCTGAATTTTCCCCATATTTCGTGGTATTTCCGTGTTTTTAGGGTGACGATCCCCTTTCCAATCGGTTAATCTGAACCGGCTAAACCAAGAAACGCGCGCCAAAGGCGGGCAACACAGGCAGAAAGCAGGCGGAGATATTATGACGTTGAACCTTTCGATGCCCGGTCATGAAGATCTGAAACCCCGTATCACGGTGTTCGGCGTGGGCGGTGCGGGCGGCAATGCTGTCAACAACATGATCGACAAACAGCTCGACGGGGTCGAATTTGTCGTGGCGAACACTGATGCACAGGCACTGGCGCAGTCGAACGCGACCAGCCGGGTCCAGATGGGCATCAAGGTCACAGAAGGTTTGGGCGCAGGTGCCCGCGCCAGCGTCGGTGCCGCCGCCGCCGAAGAAAGCATCGAACAGATCGTCGACCACCTGGCGGGTGCGCACATGTGCTTCATCACCGCAGGTATGGGCGGCGGCACCGGGACCGGGGCCGCGCCGATCATCGCGCAGGCGGCCCGCGAACTGGGCGTTCTGACTGTGGGCGTTGTGACCAAGCCGTTCCAGTTCGAAGGCGGCAAGCGGATGCGTCAGGCCGAAGAAGGCGTTGATGCGCTGCAAAAGGTAGTCGACACGCTGATCATCATCCCCAACCAGAACCTGTTCCGGCTGGCCAATGAAAAGACCACCTTCACCGAAGCCTTCTCCATGGCCGACGACGTGCTCTACCAGGGCGTCAAAGGCGTGACCGATCTGATGGTCCGGCCCGGCCTGATCAATCTCGACTTTGCCGATGTGCGCGCCGTGATGGACGAAATGGGCAAGGCGATGATGGGCACGGGCGAGGCCGAAGGCGAAGACCGCGCCATTCAGGCCGCTGAAAAGGCCATTGCCAACCCGCTGCTGGATGAAATCTCACTGCGCGGCGCCAAAGGCGTGCTGATCAACATCACTGGCAGCCACGACCTGACCCTGTTCGAACTGGATGAAGCCGCCAACCGCATCCGCGAAGAGGTGGATCCAGACGCAAACATCATCGTTGGCTCCACGCTGGACACCGACATGGAGGGAACAATGCGTGTCAGCGTTGTGGCTACCGGTATCGACGCATCGGAAATCCAAAACGATATTCCGCTGCCGCGCCGCTCCATGGCTGCGCCTCTGAAAACCAAATTGTCTGTCGAAGAGGTCCGCCACAGTGACCCGCTGCCGCTGGAGCAGCCAATCGTGGCCGCAACCGACGCAGCTGCCGCTGTCGAAGACGAACCAGGTCTCTTTGACGTCGAACGCACGGCGGCCGCGGATCTGGCCGAAGACCTGTTTGATGACCCGCAGCCGGTCGTCTCCGAAGACGATGATGGTCTGCCGCCCCCGGCCTACCAGCCTGAAATCCCGGCCTTTGAGCCGCGTGCCGAAACGCTGGAAGCCAGCCCCGAACAATTAGTGGCGCCGACCAAGCCCGCAGCCGGCACCGTGTCTGACGAAACCATGGCGCGCCTTCGCAAAGCGGTCGAAAAATCGGCCCCTGAAGCGGCAGCTCCGGCGACTGGCGAACATCAGCCGGAACAGTCCCGTTTTGGTCGTCTGATCACGCGCATGACTGGCCATGCAACTGACACACCGGGCGAATCGGTGGCCCCTGCAGCGCCACGTACGCAGCCAACGATGTACAATGCTGACGCTGGATCAGCTGCGCAAAAGCTGGAAGAAGGCGAACAGGATCGCATCGAAATCCCGGCATTCCTACGCCGTCAGGCCAACTAAGCTTCACAAAGCAACTGTACAAAGGGCCACCCAAGGGTGGCCCTTTTTTGTTTTTTAGCAGGGGTTTAAGGTCACGTGAGCAGGGTCATGCCGAATTGTTACGAACATGTTTCAGTTGGTTAGAATCTTTGAGTTGTGACTCTCGCCTGCTCCGCTTACGCCCTATGGCATGAAACCCCGCATGGGGTGCTGCTGCCAGAGGACAATTTGCAGAACACGGTGAAATCTCCCGTACGCTTCAAGGGAACCGGCCTTCATTCCGGTCGACCCGCCCGGCTTACTATTCTGCCCGCCTCTGCGGAACACGGTATCTGGTTCCGCCGGATCGATATTTCTGATCGCGACCCGATGATCTCGGCGCTGTGGGATGTCGTGGAGCAATCCCCGCTTTGCACGCGCCTCGTGAACGCCGCCGGTGCCTCCGTTTCGACGGTGGAACACCTGATGGCCGCGCTGTCCGGGGCAGGGGTGCACAATGCGCTGATCGAAATCGAAGGCCCAGAAGTTCCGATCCTCGACGGTTCCGCTGCGCCGTTCCTGCGCGGCATCATGGCCCAGGGCGTGCGGACCCAGTCGGCCCCGGTCCGCGCCATCGAAATTCTGCGCCCTGTCCGCGTCGACATGGGCGAAGCGAGCGCCGCGCTGCTGCCGTCGGACCGTCTGACAATAGAGTTTCACATCGACTTTGACGATCCGGCCATCGGTCAGCAAAGCCGCACGCTTGACATGGCAAACGGTGCATTCGCCCGTGTGCTGAGCGACAGCCGCACCTTTTGCCGCCGCTCGGACGTTGAAATGATGCAGGAAAACGGCCTCGCGCTGGGCGGCAGCCTAGACAATGCCGTGGTCTTTGACAGCGGCACAGTGCTGAACCCCGATGGCCTGCGTCATGACGACGAAGCCGTGCGCCACAAGATGCTCGATGCGCTTGGTGACCTCGCCCTGGCTGGGCGCCCAATTCTGGGCCGCTATGTCGGCAGCCGCGCCGGGCATGCCGTGACCAATACGCTGCTGCGCGAACTTTTCTCCAACAGTGATGCATTCCGCATTGTCGAATGCGATATCCAGACCGCTGCACGCCTGCCCGGACGCGGCCTCGCCTGGTCCGAAATCCCCAAAGTGGCCTGAAGCGGGACGCGCGCTGGCAGTATGTGGCGTGCGATTGTCTCTGGATGCGATTCCAAGGGCATAAGAACTTTTGCACCCCCTATATATTGTGCTAAACCCGTCTCAAAGCAGCGGGGTAAACCCATGCGACGGCGGTGTGGAGCGGTTTGAATGGCAGGTTTGAAGTTCGTGTCCCGGCTTCTGATCCTGATCGCGCTTGGCGTGACCTCGGCTGCATGCAGCGGCACGGGGGCCTTGGATCGTGACCAACCGCTGGAGGGCTACACACCGGAGCAGATCTTTGAGCGCGCTGAATACGAATTAAACCGGAGCCGCACGGACGATGCCGCGTGGTTCTTCTCCGAAATCGAACGGCTCTACCCCTATTCCAGCTGGGCCAAACGGTCCCTTATCATGCAGGCCTATTCCTTCCATCAGGGCCGCGATTACCCCAACAGTCGCGCCGCTGCACAGCGCTATATCGACTTCTATCCGACGGATGAAGACGCCGCATATGCGCAATACCTTCTCGCGCTCAGCTACTACGACCAGATTGACGAGGTCGGGCGCGACCAGGGCCTGACTTTTCAGGCGTTGCAAGCCCTGCGCACGGTGATCGAGGTTTACCCCGACAGCAAATATGCCTCATCCGCGATCCTGAAATTCGACCTCGCCTTTGACCATCTCGCTGGCAAGGAAATGGAGATTGGGCGCTACTACCTGCGCCGCGGCCATTATCCCGCCGCGATCAACCGGTTCCGCGTCGTGATAGAAGATTTCCAGACCACAACCCATACCCCAGAAGCCCTGCACCGTCTGGTCGAGGGCTACTTGTCTCTGGGTCTGGTAAACGAAGCCCAGACCGCAGGAGCCATTCTAGGCCACAACTTCCAGTCCACAGACTGGTACGAGGACAGCTATGCGCTGCTCACGGCGCAGGGGCTCAAGGCACGCAGCATTGGCGATAACTGGCTCAGCCAGATCTATCGCCAGTCGATCAAGGGCCAGTGGTACTGAACTTCAGGCGCGCGATGGCCGCGCGCCCGACGGAGTAGCCGGGAATGCTGCGCACGCTCGAAATACGCGACCTCCTGATCATCGATCACCTCGATCTGCAATTTTACCCGGGCCTGAATGTGCTCACGGGGGAAACCGGCGCGGGCAAATCCATCCTGCTCGACAGCCTGGGTTTCGTTTTGGGTTGGCGTGGCCGGGCCGATCTGGTGCGTCAGGGCGCAGCACAGGGTGAAGTGATTGCCGTCTTTGACCTGCCATCAGACCACCCGGCTCACATCGTTCTAAAAGAAGCCGGTTTGCCGAATGACGAAGAACTAATCCTCCGCCGCGTCAACACCGCTGAAGGCCGCAAGACCGCCTGGGTCAATGATCGTCGCACCAGCGGGGAAACTCTGCGCGCCCTGTCCGAGACTCTGGTGGAACTGCACGGCCAGCATGATGATCGTGGGCTGCTGAACCCCACCGGTCACCGCGCCTTGCTGGACAGCTATGCTGCGCATCCCGACCTGCAGGCGCAGGTGCGCGCCGCATGGCGTGCCCGCAGCGCCGCCGGCACTGCACTGGCTGAAAAACGCGCCGCGCTGGAGGCTGCCCGTGCCGAAGAAGAATTTCTCCGCCACGCCGCCGAAGAGCTCGACCAGCTTGATCCGCAGCCTGGTGAAGACGCAGCGCTGGACCAACGCCGTCGCATGATGCAGGCGGCTGAACGCATCCGCGATGACGTGGCCCGCGCGCTGGCAGCCCTTGGCCCGGACGGGGCCGAAGGTGCATCGGGCGATGCCCTGCGCTGGCTTGAGGGCGTGGTCGATCAGGCAGGCGAGATGCTTGAAGCTCCCATCGCCGCGTTAGGTCGCGCCCTGATCGAACTGGGCGAAGCGCAATCCGGCGTCGAAACCGCGCTGGACCACCTGCGTTTTGACGCGACCGAACTGGAACTGGCCGAAGAACGGCTCTTTGCCATCCGCGCGTTGGCCCGCAAACATGGCGTTGCAGCGGATGATCTGGCCGACCTTGCCGCCCGTTTCCGCGTCCAGATTCAAGCGCTCGACGCCGGGGCAGAAGACCTCGCCGCCAGCGAAGCCGCAGTGCGCGAGGCCGAGGCAGCCTATAACAAAGCCGCTCAATCCCTCAGTGCCGCTCGCCGTACTGCTGCTACGCAGCTCGACACCGCCATAACCTCCGAACTTGCACCGCTGAAATTAGACCGCGCCGTGTTCCAGACTGACATCGCTCCGGCTGATCCCGGCCCCGATGGCGTGGACGCCGTCACCTTTACCGTCGCCACGAACCCCGGCGCCACTGCAGGTCCGCTGAACCGCATTGCCTCGGGTGGGGAACTCAGCCGTTTTCTGCTGGCCATGAAGGTCTGTCTCACGCGCGGTGTCTCCGGCCTGACGCTGATCTTCGATGAAATCGACCGGGGTGTTGGCGGAGCCACCGCGGACGCGGTCGGTCGCCGCCTGGCCGCGCTCGCCGACGATGGTCAGGTGTTGGTTGTCACCCATTCGCCTCAGGTCGCCGCCCGTGGCGCGCATCACTGGCAGGTCAGTAAACGGGTCGAAGGTGATATGACCCTGTCCACCGTCGCCCCCCTGTCTGACCTGATGCGCGTTGATGAAATTGCGCGGATGCTTGCGGGTGACACGCTCACCGACGAAGCCCGCGCTGCTGCCCGCGCGCTGTTGGCTGGGTAACAAACACATCTGGCCTTGATCTGGGCCAGCGTTCTCTGTCTTGCGCCGGCCAGACAAGTCATGATCACCTTCACCTAACTGGCCGTGTGGCGGTAGTCGATGCGCCGATCCGCCCCCCTGCTGGCCATGGCGCTGCACAGCCCGTTCACAATTCGGCGCGATCCCGGCCTGCGGATCATTGGCAACGCGCAATTCAGCCCGCTTTGTTCCCGCTTGCCGCAGCCCCCTTTTCTCCGTCTATGCCGTGACTTGAACAGAAAGAATCGTCACCAGAGGCGCCTATGCCCAAACCCGACCGATCCCGCCTGACCGGGCCATTCGAGCAAGCCATCACTGCTTGCCGTGACGGTTGGCGTGTGCTGCGGCGGCGGGGACCGGGGCAGACAAAGTTTTGGTTTATTGCCCTGCTGAACGGCATCGTGGCGGGCTTTGCCGCCGTTCTGTTCCGACGCGGCATCAATGGGCTGCAATCGCTGCTTTATGGCACCGAGGATGTACGCCTGCTACATTCCTGTGCGGAATCTTTGCCTTGGTACCTGATCCTGCTGATCCCGGTATTCGGCGGGCTGATGGTCGGGCTGATCCTGCATCGCTTCACCGATGATGGCCAGGACCGGTCTGTCGCTGACGCCATCGAAGGCGCGGCGCTGAACGAAGGGCGGCTTGAAATGCGTGCCGGGCTGGCTTCGGCGCTGGCCTCCTTCATTACCCTGTCCTCGGGCGGCTCATCTGGCCGCGAAGGGCCGGTGGTACACCTTGCCGGTGTTATTTCCACCTGGATCTGCAAACAGATAAAAGCCGATGGCATCACCGGGCGTGACCTGCTGGGTTGTGCCGTGGCCGCCGCTGTTTCGGCCAGCTTCAACGCGCCCATCGCAGGGGCGCTGTTTGCGCTGGAGGTCATCCTGCGCCATTTCGCCGTTCACGCCTTTGCCCCTATCACCATCGCCGCCGTGGCAGGCACTGTGGTCAGCCGACTGGAGTTCGGGGATGTCCGTGAATTCACCTTCGAAGCACCCAGCGCCCTGCAATTCTATGTTGAACTGCCTGCATTCTTGATCCTCGGGCTGGTCTGCAGTCTGGTGGCGGTCATCCTCATGCGCGGGATCTTCCTGGCAGAAAACTTCGCAGGCCGGGTGCAGGACCGCACCGGCCTGCCACGCTGGCTGCGCCCGGCGGTGGCTGGGGCGCTGCTGGGCGCGATTGCGATTTTCTATCCGCATATCATTGGCGTCGGTAACGAAACCACGATCCTCGCCTTGCAGGGTAACCTGCTGCTTTATGAGGCTATCGTGTTCGCCGTTCTGAAAACCGTTGCCGTGGTCATCACCATCGGCGGGCGCATGGGTGGCGGTGTGTTTTCTCCGTCCCTCATGGTTGGCGCGCTCAGCGGGCTCAGTTTCGGGCTGGTGGCCACCGCGATCCTGCCGGAATTCTCTGGCGAAAGCTCGCTCTACGCTTTTGCCGGGATGGGCGCCATGGCCGCCGCCGTGCTGGGTGCACCCATTTCCACCACGCTCATCGTGTTTGAGCTGACCGGGAACTGGCAGATCGGCCTTGCGGTGATGGTGTCTGTGTCGCTGTCCACCGCCCTGGCCTCCAAGCTCGTCGATCGGTCGTTCTTCCTGACCCAGCTGGAACGCCGTGGCGTGCACCTGGCAGCCGGGCCGCAAGCTTACCTGCTGGCGCTGCACCGGGTGTCGTCTCTGATGCGGCAATCGGACGATCCGCGCGCCGCGGATCGGGACAAATGCTGGGAACTGATCCAGGGCGGCATCTATGTCGACGAAACCGCAATGCTGGAAACCGTGATGCCCGTCTTCGATCAGGCGGGCGTGGCATTGATCCCCGTCGTTTCCCTGGGCCGCGAAACCGCGACGCCAGACCTGCGTGGCGCGATCTTCTACGTGGATGCGCTCAAGGCATATAACCGTTCGCTTGCCGACACGGCGGCCGAGGAACATTCCTGATCCCGACCACGCTCTCGAAGTTCAATTTTTCGTGCAGGTCGCCACAGCGATTGTCAGCCGGTGCGGCCATGCCCTAGGGTTGTACCATGTTGGAAACAACTCGCACTGGACCCCCCATGAAACGCCTCTGGTCCCCGATGTCTTTCTGCGCGGCGCTCGTCGCGCTTCCCGCCATATCGGCCAGCGCCTGCCCCTGGGCCGGTGGCAATTATTCCTTTAAGGAACATGGCATTTATGGCACGTTTACCGTCAATGGTAGCTGCTCGGAAATCGTCTGGAGCCGCCTCAGCGATGGGCCGGAAACCCAGCCGCTGGAAAAATCCAAAAACGGCTGGAGCGCCAACATGAACAAGGCCAAGCTCGAATTGTTGGAAAACGGCACAAGCCTTCGCGTTTCAGATTATGGCGGTGTGTCCCGATAGTTCACGGCCAAACCAGCCAACTGAGCAACTTGCACGGTCCCGTCGCGCCCCTCCCCGGGCGCGGTCGCATCTCAGACCTGTTCCACCTTGACCGAGTCGACAGGGTAGAACGCCATATAGTCCTTGATCTCCACCATATCCGGTAGCGGGTCCTCATAGCTCCAAACCGCGTTTTCCGTGACCGACGACAGGTTCACGATGGAATAGTGCGTCGCATCACCCTTGTGCGGGCAATGGGTAACCTTGTCCGTCTTGTCCAGCAACGCCATGGCAATGTCACTGCGTGGGAAATAGATGACCGAAGCATAGTCGCCCTCGCTCAGCTCCAGCGCATTGGTGCTTTCACCCAGCACCGCCCCGCCGGAGCGCACCACCCAGGTGCCCTGTGCTTTGCGAATTTTGATATGGTCGGCCATGAATTCCTCCCGTCAATGTCTGCTATTGACCCGTGACTGTAACAGGTACGTGTCAGATCGGTCGTGTTGCTGCAGTCAACCATGCCTGCGCCGCCGTGCCCACCCTGTGAGACACTTTGTTTGCTACATCTTGGTGATAAGCGTTCAGCCACGCGCGTTCATCAGCACTTAACATATCTGCCACAATCAAACGCCGGTCGATAGGGACGAAAGTCAGCGTCAGCCAATCCAGCATCGACCGTTCCGCATCGCCATCTGACAGTGCGGCGGCTTCGCGCACCACCAGCAGGTTTTCAATCCGAATGCCAAAGGCACCTTCGCGGTAATAACCTGGCTCATTCGACAGGATCATGCCCGGCTGCAAGGTTACATGGCTGACCCGGCTTAGCCTTTGCGGGCCTTCATGCACGCTCAGAAACGCGCCTACACCATGGCCAAGCCCGTGGTTGAAGTCCTGCCCGGCCAGCCACAACGGCACGCGCCCGATACATTCAATGTCGCGCCCGGCCATTCCTACGGGCCAACGCAGGCGGCTCATACCGATCATGCCCTGCAACACGCGGGTAAAGGCGTGGCGTTCTTGGTCGCCTGGCGCCCCAATGGCGATGGTCCGCGTAACATCCGTGGTTCCGTCCAGATACTGCCCACCGGAATCCAGCACCAACAAATGCCCGTCTTCCAGCACGCTGTCGGTCTCTTCCGTTACCCGGTAATGCATGATGGCCCCGTTCGGGCCCGTGCCCGCAATGGTCTCAAAGCTGATATCCTGCAGCGCGTTGTCCATCCGGCGGCAGGTTTCCAGCTGGGTCACCACCTGCGTTTCTGTCAGGCTGCCCGGCGTTTGCGCATCGAGCCAGCAGAGGAGCTCCACCATCGCCGCTGCATCGCGGAGATGGGCCTCCACCATGCCCGCGACTTCAACTTCGTTTTTGCAGGCCTTGGGCATCGCGCAGGGTTCATCCCCGGCAACCGCCTTGTCCCCCAACAGGCGATACGCCGCCTCGGGCACCGATCCCATATCCACCCGCACTGGACCCTCCAGCGTCTCCAGCGCCGTGGCAAACCTATCCATCGGCGCCACCTTCACGGCCTTGCCGAGATGGTCGTCCAGATCTGCCACCTTCCCCGGTGCGATGAACAGGTCGACGCGCGCGTCGACATGCAGAATGGCGAAACACTGTGCAATCGGGTTGCGGGGGATGTCCGAACCGCGAATGTTCAGTAGCCACATCACACTATCTGGCAGGGTCAGCACCGCCGCTTTGTGCCCGGCCTTTTGCAATGTCTCCGCCAGGCGCGCCCGCTTGTCGTCATGGCTTTCACCGGCAAATTCAATCGGGTGCACCCGCGAAGGCGCATCGGGTGGATCCGGACGGTCCTGCCAGATCTGGTCCACCAGATTGTCCGTCGCCCGCAAAGAAATACCGCTGCCCTCCAGCGCTTTTTGCAGCTCCTTGAGCTGGCCCGCGGTATAGACCCAGGGGTCGAAACCCACTATCGCACTCGCGGCCAGTTGCTTCCGCAGCCACGGTCCAAGCCGCACATCCGGCCAAGGCACGGGTGTGTAGACATCCGCCACTTGCGCCTTGACCTGCGTCCGGTACCGCCCGTCGATGAACACCCCGGCCATATCCGTCAGAACCGCACAGAACCCTGCCGACCCGGTGAACCCCGTCAGCCAAGCCAGCCTTTCGTCACAGGGCGCCACGTATTCCCCCTGATGGACATCCGCGCGCGGCACCAGATAGGCATCCAGCCCCTCCCGCGCCATCACATCGCGCAGTTGCGCCAACCGTGGCGGCCCCTGTTCGGGCTTTGCTGTTACGTCAAAGGTCTGGAACATCGCGGCCTCCGGTCTGATCACCGCGGGAGTGTGCCGCGCGCGCTGTGAGAAGGCCAGTGGCTCCACCCAGAAATCTGCCCCGGCAGGGTGAAATCCGAAAAACTGGTTTGTCCGTCTAACGCGTCACCACCAGCGCTGCGCCCACACAGACCAAAAGCGCCATGATCAAATGCCGCCAGGTCAGGTGTTCGTTGCGGAAAATCAGCACCCCCAGCAGTAAAGTCCATAGCGGCGTGGTCGACGCCAGCGGGGCTGCCAGCGACACTGCGCCAAAACTGATTGCCAATTGCAGCGATAAAATTCCACTACAAACAACCAATCCGTTGATAAAAAACACTAAATTTCCTTTACTGGTCCATCGCAACGGCGCCCGTTTTGCGGCGAGCGCCATCCACAATCCCAGAACGAAAGTCGCCACCGTCGACATGATCAGCGACGCGAAGAACGCGCTGTTCACCTCTTCGAACCCGAACTTGGTCGCTGGTTGCACCACCCCGCGCGCCAGTGACGCTCCGAGCGGCAGCAGCAACGCGATCAGCGGAAACCCCCGTGCAATGCCCTTGCCCGGACCCAGCGCCGACACCAGCAACCCGGCCAGCATCAGGGCAATGCCCAAAGCGCCCTGCAGGTTCAGATGCTCGCCCAGAAACAGAACCGCCAGCGTCACTGCGAACAGGGGTGCAAAAGACCCAATGGCCGAGGTCAGCGCCGGTCCGACCTGCTGGACCGAAATCAGCTGCCAGCGCTGGCTCAACGCTGGAAAAACGATACCGCAGATCGCAAAAATAGCCGCCGCGCGGGTTTGGAACCAGCTGAATTCAATCACGAACGGGGCCAGCAACCAAAGGGTCAGGGCCATGGTCCCAACCGACAGGAATGCGCCCAACACGACCTCGGTACCCTGAACGGCAATTTTCTGAACATGGGAGGTAAGGCCAAAGAACAGCGCCGCCAATAGCGCGAAGACCGCGGCGATCAGGTCCATTCACACCGGCCCGCAGCATAAAAGTCCCAGAAACTTTGAAAGTTTCCGATCCGTTTTCCTTGCAAGAAAACGGACCCCGTCAACTGGCCTTCTTTATGCCCATCACTCGGGCACGCGCGCGCGGATCGGCGTCAAACAACGCCGCCAGCTGTTCTGTCATAGCGCCGGCCAGTTGCTCCACATCGGTGATCGTGACCGCGCGGTCGTAATACCGTGTCACGTCATGCCCAATGCCAATGGCCAGCAACTCCACCATCTTGCGCTTTTCCACCATGGCGATGACGTCGCGCAAGTGTTTTTCCAGATAGTTGGCCGGGTTCACCGAAAGGGTTGAATCGTCAACTGGCGCGCCGTCTGAAATCACCATCAGGATCTTGCGCTGTTCGCGTCGGGCACAGCTGCGCCGATGCGCCCATTCCAGGGCTTCCCCGTCGATGTTTTCTTTCAGAAGACCTTCCTTCATCATCAGACCCAGATTGGGCCGCGTCCGTCGCCATGGCGCATCCGCGTTCTTGTAGATGATGTGGCGCAGGTCGTTCAGACGCCCGGGCTGCTGTGGGCGGCCATCGTTCAGCCACGCCTCGCGCGCCTGCCCGCCCTTCCACGCGCGTGTGGTAAAGCCCAGGATCTCCACCTTAACATTGCAGCGTTCCAGCGTCCGCGCCAGAACGTCCGCGCAGATTGCGGCAATAGAAATCGGCCGCCCGCGCATGGACCCGGAATTGTCCAGCAGCAGCGTGACTACAGTATCGCGAAACTCGGTGTCTTTCTCGATCTTGAAGCTCAGCGGCGTGGTCGGGTTTGCCACCACCCGCGCCAGACGCCCGGCATCCAGCATGCCCTCTTCCAAATCAAATTCCCAGCTGCGGTTCTGCTGCGCCTGTAGGCGGCGCTGCAGCTTGTTGGCCAGGCGCGAGACCGCGCCCTTCAGCGGCTCCAGCTGCTGGTCCAGATAGGCGCGCAGCCGCTCCAGCTCAGCCGGTTCGGCCAGATCTTCGGCGGCAATCTCTTCGTCATGGTCGGACAGATAAACAGTGTAATTCGGATCCGCATCGCTGACCGGTGGCGGGGCAGGGGGCTCCAGCGGCGCTTCGCCTTCTGGCAGCTCCGCCTCTTCACCCATTTCCTCGTCGGCCATTTCGTCCATGGACACCTGCGCTTCGGAGGTGTCCTGCTGTTCTTCCTGGCTCTGCTCTGGGTCGGCTTCGGCCTGGTCGTCGTCCTGATCATCCGATCCGGTGCTTTCGGGATCGTCCTCTTCCTCGACCTCGTCCTGGTTTTCGTCCTCGTTCTCGTCGTCCAGTTCATCGGGGTCATCGCCCAGCTGGTCGCCATAGCCGAGGTCGGAAATCAGCTGACGCGCCAGCCGCGCAAAGGCAGACTGATCCGCCAGTACATCGTCGATGTTTTCCAGCGTTTCGCCGGCCTGTTCCTCGATAAACCCGCGCCACAGATCCATGACGTTCTGCGCGCCTGCGGGCATGTCGCGCCCGGTGGTCAGGTGCCGTACCAAGTATCCCGCGGCTACCGCCAGCGGCGCATCAGCGGCTTCGCGTATCTGGTCATAGCCGCGCCGTGCGGCATCATGGCCGATCTTGGCATCAATATTGCCCGCCGTGCCGGGCATATCGCGTGCACCCATGGCTTCGCAGCGAGCGGTTTCCATCGCCTCGTAGAGATCGCGCGCCACATCACCCGGCGGGGCATAACGTGCATGCACGCTGTTATCGTGGTACTTGTAATACATGGCCAGCGCATCCGCTGTGCCCCGCGCCAGCAGAACTTCTTGCCGGGTCATCCGGCGGCTGACTTGCGGCAGCCGCATCGCATCGCCGCTGATCCCGCTGGGATCGACGGAATAGCTCACGTTCAACTCCGGATCATCGGCCAAAACCTTGGTGGCTTCGGCCAGGGCCTTCTTAAACGGATCGGCGGGGTTATCGGATGGATTTGCCATACCACCTTAAAACAACCGCGCGCACAGAAAGGCAAGAGCCGCCGCGCCCTGCGACGCTCGGGAACCGCGGCAAAATCGCTGTTAGTCGATTAGGAGCAATCCCGCCCATCTGCTTGCACCAACCGCGTCGTGCGCGGGCAAGCCCATCTTGCGAACACGGGCGCGCACAACGGCGCTACACAGTCAAACGGGAAGTCAATTCATATGTCTGACGCATCAGTTTTTGACACGATCAATTTCAATCCCAACCGCTTGCCGGTCGACGGCGAGATCGTCGACTTCCAGAATTGCGCGCAAAAACGAAAAACGGGGCGCAAACGCCCCGTTCAAAACAGTCCTGATCAGATGTCTCGGAAGCCTGGACTTATTCTGCCGCCGTGCTCGCTGCGCTTTCCGGCAGCTCTTCGTCAAAGCAGCGCTGGTAGAATTCCGCCACCGTCTGACGCTCCAGCTCATCGCATTTGTTCAGGAATGACAGCCGGAATGCATAACCCACGTTGCGGAAAATTTCTGCGTTTAAAGCCCAGTTTATGACAGTCCGCGGAGACATCACCGTGCTCAGGTCCCCGTTCATGAACGCGGTCCGGGTCAGGTCCGCCACGGTCACCATCTGCGCCACTGTCTTGCGCCCATTCGCCGTGTTGTAATGAGGTGCCTTGGACAGCACGATCATTGTTTCGGCGTCATGGCTCAGATAGTTCAGCGTCGCCACCAAGGACCACCTGTCCATCTGCGCCTGATTTATCTGCTGCACACCGTGATAGAGGCCGGTCGTGTCGCCCAGACCCACGGTGTTTGAGGTCGCAAACAGCCTGAAATGCGGGTGCGGGGTGATGATCTCATTCTGGTCCAGCAAGGTCAGCTTGCCATCATGTTCCAGAACCCGCTGGATCACGAACATCACGTCCGCACGGCCAGCGTCATATTCGTCAAACACGATGGCGCAGGGGTTGCGCAGCGCCCAGGGCAGGATGCCCTCGTGGAATTCAGTGACCTGCTTGCCATCACGCAGCTTGATCGCGTCCTTCCCGATCAGGTCTATCCGGGAAATATGGCTATCAAGGTTCACCCGCACCGTCGGCCAGTTCAGCCGCGCCGCCACCTGTTCGATATGCGTGGATTTCCCGGTGCCGTGATAGCCTTGAATCATGACCCGTCGGTTATGGGAAAACCCAGCAAGGATTGCCAACGTGGTGTCGGCATCAAACTTGTAGGTCGGATCGGTTTCCGGCACCCGGTCAGTCGCCTCGGCAAACCCCTTGACCACCATGTCGCTGTCAATGCCGAAAACTTCGCGGACCGAAAGTTCTTCAGTAGGTTTCGCGTTCACATCCATAGCACCGTCCGCCGTCGTTTCAGCTGTTGTGGTCACGTCCGACTCCGAGGCCGGACCAGCGCTTCGTGCAACATTCCGGTCAGAGGTGCAAGGGGAGCCGCTGCGTCGAAAAATCCGATACGTCCTGTCCGGCTGATGTCACCCGATAAAGTGGGGGGTTGCGAGCGAACGGCGGGTTCACAATCGCGCGGCACACCGATGTGCGCGCACCGGGAAACTTTCAAACGTTCCGACAGAATTTCGTTCAAAGATACCGATGCGCTCCGAACTGATAGGGTAGAAGTGGAATTTGATCTGCCTCTAGTCTTTAAAACTCCGGCTGTCCTTTACCTGTTCCCAGGCCCAGACCACCAGTTGCAGCTGTTCTTCCTGTGATCGGTCGCCGCCGTTGATATCAGGATGCAGCACTTTGATCAGCGCTTTGTAGGCTTTGCGGATCTCGGTTTTGGTGGCGTTGTCCTGCACTTCCAGGATCTCGACGGCGCGGCGTTCTGTGGGGGGCAGGCGGCGGCCGACGCTGCCGCTGCCACGTCCGGGGTTTTTGGTGCCGTTGGCGCCCAGCACCTGATGTGGGTCTTCGATCCCCAGCCGAGCCCAGGCGCGCGCCTCGGGATCACCCATCGGCTTGGTCTCTCGCTCCCACACTTTGTCCTTCGACCGCTGGGCGTTAATCTCTGCCTCGGTGGTGCCGTCGAAAAAGCTCCACTTCTGGTTATATTCGCGCACATGCTGCTGGCAGAACCAGTAATACTCATCCAGAACATCTGGCGCCTTGGGCGCACGATACTTTCCCGCCTCCTGACAGCCTGGGAAATCACAGACCCGCGTTGAGGTCTCGGACGCACCGGTCATCCCCCTGCGACCACGCGGGTTCTTCTTCTTTGCAGAGGACACGGACATGTCGAATCCGAAGGGATCTGGCTTGGGCATGGGCACACCTTTTCGACTCGGAAACGAGAGTTTAATCTA
>JAEPNQ010000015.1 GCA_017643305.1 Marinibacterium sp.
CACGTCCTGCGCCTAGGCCCCGGCCTCGTACTCCTTGATCATCCCAATGATCTGTTCGTCTGAAAATCTGCACTTCATAGTCCATCCTTTGTTTGGACGGATCACTAACACCCTCGTGGCCCTATTTCAGGGGGCAACGTCCACAGTGCATTGGGCTATCGGCCACCGGCTCCCGAAACCATCATCCCAATGGAAACCAGCCCGATCATGCACTAACAATTACCTTGGACCAATCAGATCGGGCTGCTCATGTTCTTGTAGAACTGGTTTTGGCCACCATCCTTGTTGACCTTTGGCGACCACATATAGCCACCGCCAACCTCGGCTTTGTATGTCTGGTTTTGATTAACCCACCAAAAACTAGGCATCAGAATATTTCCTTCCAAAAACACTTATGAATGTGTGCAGCGGATGGGCGTCTTAGCAGTACTTAGCCTGTCTTAACCTTTGTCTCGCGCCTGACGGTTCCAAGGAGCGGTAGCGGCCACCCGAGTAACGACGACAGTCAAGGGCATGACCATTAGCAACTACGATTGCTCCAATATCACTCCATTGCCCATCTACCGCGATGTAGCAAACGCCAACCCATCTGTCATAGGTCTTATCGCCATTCAAAGAGCAGGCGACTGTTTCGCCCCTAAGCAACCTCTTCATGAAGTTTGTGGCGTCTCTGCCTGCTCGTGTGGAGTTCTCAGGCGCATCAATTCCGTTCAATCTGACTGGGGTGCCAGCGACAACGATTGTGTCTGCATCCCGAACTATTGCTGTCCCTGAGACCTCACGGGCAAGAGCTGCATCCATGCTAAAAGCCAAGATAAGGCAAGTTACTGACAGTCTAAACACTGGTGCCCCTCTCCAGTACTACAAGAGTACCTGTTTAACGCGGACAGTTTTGCAATTCTGTTGCTACCAGTATCGTTTGCCGAGAATTATTCTGGGTAGGCTGCCCTGCACTGTTCCGATGCCGCTGCAGCTTGCTTTTTATAGTTGGGTAGGTTCTTACGTAGAGCTGCCAGCTTTTGGCGCTCTTGATTGACATCGACAGTTACAGGCGTTTCCTGAGTTCGATATCCTGTCATTGGACAGGCGTAAGACAATGTCCCAGAGTAGCAAACACCCTGATAAGTGTATGGGACAGTTTGTGTGTGGATCGCATAACCTCTGGCTATATTGCCTTCGGTTTCTGATATTGACGCCGCGGCTGCGCGCCAATCAGATTGAGCATTGTTCAGGCACTGCTCCAAAGGGGTGGAGCAGCCAGAAATTAGGGCAGCAGTCATTACAAAGCAAACTATTGATCTAATGGCATTGATCACTAAACAGCTCTCCTCTTCACCGCCGACTGCTAGATCAAATTTTTGTGATCTTCAACCAAAATTCAGCGTTGAGAAGAATTGGTTGTCAATAGCCCATACTCGGTACGGTTCCAACGCGCAGCAAAAAGACATGCTTTACTGACAGTTTACTGTCTGGGAGCTAACGCAAGTACTGATAGTTGGCCTCGTGCAAACCCAGAAAATTTGTTCACGAAACTCACCAGTATTCGTTCCATACCCAGTTTTCCCAGTCTATCGGCTCGGTGTGGTCCGCCAAGATAACGATGCGTCCAATCGCAATCTCTAAGTTACGCACATCGCCTTCGGTGTCAGCGACATCGAGGCCAAGGTCAAAAATTTTTTCCTCCGGTGTCCCTTGTACCCGTTCCTCTCCAACAGCTTTCTTCCATCTGTGAAGGTCCCAGTCTGTACCTCTTGCGGCGTCTATTTCTGTCTGGATTTCCTCAGCCCAAATATTCGCTTGTCGCTGGGCGATTTTCTCACTGTCTGTCCCGGTGGATCGCCTGACTTTCTTTTGCCCCAGCCTTATCTGAACATCCTCAGGAATCCTCATTTCGAACATCCAGTTTCGGCTATCTTTCCGTCTGGTGATGTACTTTCTGACCACTCTCAGGCCCACACTTTGTCACACGGTTTGTCCCACAGACAATTCCCGCAAAGTGCTGAAGTCAATAGAAAAAGAGAAGTTCAGTCCCGCTTGATCTTAAGCACCCGTTAACGCGAGCCTGCATCAAACCCGGACTATTAAGTTGCATTTACATGCAAATGCATGCAGTTTTTTAACATGTGGATTCGCAGCCAAATTTCGTTGTTCCAGTTCCGCACTTCTCCGCGCGCTATTGTTCCTGAAACAGATGTCGGAACAATCTCCAGATGAGCGACCACAAGCCCCAGAAGGCAAACCAAACGAATCTGCGGCTGGGTGAGATTGGTCTGGCCAACTACGAGCCCTATCTTATGAATCGGATCATGGGGCGGTACAACGCCTCGCTCCGGGACGAGATGGCGCAACTTGGGCTGACAACGGCCAAGATGCGGACACTTGCGGTGTTGTCGGTTGTCGATGGCCCAATGATTCGGGAACTCAGCGTCTTTGCGGTCGTAGAACAATCAACCCTGAGCCGGGCTCTGGATTCCCTATCCGGCGAAGGCATGATCCGACGTGAAGCGCATGAGCAAGACACCCGTGCCACGCGCATCTACATCACCGAAGCCGGGCGCGCGGCGTTTGAACAGTTATGGCCACAAATGGCGGAGGCGCATGACCAGATGTTTGCCGGCGTCGAGCCTGAAGACCGGCGGGTTTTTCTGACAACCCTGCAGAAAATGTTGGCCAATATCCGCAAACACAATTTCTGATCCAACGAGGCGCCACAATGGCAGAGCGGTCATTCAAGAAAGAAGTCGAACACCTGCGCAAGGGCGCGGGTGACGAATTTGTCGGCGAAGGTATCTTGGCAATCACCAAGGCACTGCTGGAAAATGGCGTCGGCTATGTAGGCGGCTACCAGGGCGCACCAATCTCTCACCTGATGGACGTTCTGTCAGACGCACAGGACCTGCTGTCAGAACTGGATGTCCGGTTCGAGGCCAACGCGTCTGAGGCTGCCGCTGCAGCCATGCTTGCGGCTTCGGTCCATTATCCGATCCGGGGCGCGGTCACCTTTAAGGGCGCCGTTGGGGTCAACGTGGCCTCCGACGCGCTGGCCAACCTGTCATCATCAGGCGTGACCGGTGGCGCACTCATCATCGTAGGCGAGGATTATGGCGAAGGCTCCTCGATCATGCAGGAACGGTCACATCCTTTTGCGATGAAATCGCAATTTTGGCTGCTGGACCCGCGCCCGAACCTGCAATCCATCGTCAAAGCCGTCGGGGATGGCTTTGAGCTGAGCGAAGCAACCAATACGCCTGTCATGATGATGGTCCGCATCCGGGCCTGCCACGTGACCGGCAGCTTTGCTACCCGCGACAACCGCAAACCCGACCTGAGCGTGCGAGAAGCTCTGGCCAACCCGCGCAAGGATTTCCAACGCGTGGTCCTACCGCCATGGTCCTTTACCCATGAACAGGACAAGGTGCAGAACCGCTGGCCCGAAGCTGAAAAGTTCATTGTGGACAACCAATTGAACGAATTCTTTGGGCCGGATACGGCAGATGTCGGCATCATCTGTCAGGGCGGTATGTATAATGGCGTGATCCGCGCACTGCAGCGGCTGGGGCTGGCTGACACATACGGCACTTCGCAGATCCCGATCTACAACCTGAACGTCACCTACCCCATCGTGGAAAACGAATTTCTGGGCTTCTGCAAAGGGAAATCCGCAGTGCTGGTGGTGGAAGAAGGTCAGCCCGCGCTGATCGAAGAAGCGCTGTCAGCGATGGCCTATCGCAATGACAGCAAGGTGAAGCTTCACGGCAAGGACGTGTTCCCGAAAGCGGGTGAACTGCAGGGCCATATCATGCTAGATTCGGTCACCGCCTTTTTCCAAAAAGCCGCACCCGAGATTCTGCCGGGACGCGGCCGTGCGCCCAACGCCCCGAAGCCAGCCATTCCAGACCTGTCAAAAACCGTTCCAGTGCGTCCACCGAGCTTCTGTACCGGGTGCCCGGAACGTCCGATTTTTGCCGGGATCAAACTGGCCCAGGCGGAACTGGGCGAACACCAGATTGCAGGCGACATCGGCTGCCACCTCTTTGCCTCGCTCCCGCCGTTCGAAATAGGCGGCGCCACGATGGGGTATGGGCTGGGGCCAGCTTCCAACGCTGCTTTTGACGGTGGGGGCGACAAACGCGCGATCTCCATCCTCGGCGACGGGGGGTTCTGGCACAACGGGCTCAGTTCCTCGATCGGCAACATGGTTTACAACAAATCCGACTCCGTCGCTGTGATCGTGGACAACTATTACTCTGCCGCGACAGGTGGGCAGGATGTCCTGTCATCCCGCGCCGACAATCCGACCAAGGCCACGAATAACCCTATCACCGACGCAGTCAAAGGTATCGGGGTTAAATGGGTCCGCCAGATTGACCGCACCTATGACGTCGGCAAGGTACGGGACGTGATGAAAGAGGCGCTGACCACCGAATATCACGGCCCAAAGGTCATTGTGATGTCGTCGGAATGTATGCTGAACCGCCAGCGCCGGGAAAAACCCATACGCAGTCAGGCCATCCGCGATGGTGCACGGGTGGAGGTGCCACGCTTCGGCGTGGATGAAGACGTTTGCACGGGGGATCATGCCTGCATGCGTTTGTCCGGGTGCCCATCCCTTTCAGTGAAACATCTGGACGATCCGCTGCGGGATGACCCGGTGGCGTCCATCGATCAGACCTGCGTGGGCTGCGGCAATTGCGGCGAGGTGGCCGATGCCGCCATCCTGTGCCCGTCCTTCTACCGCGCGGATGTGGTCCATAACCCAGGCCGGTTTGAAACATGGCGCGCGCGGCAACGCGCCCGCGTGGTCGGATGGATGCAGGCTCGCCGCGCGGCGCGTCGGCTGGAGTTTTCGGCATGAACGAATTGAGCCTCAAAGCTGCAAGCGACACAAACGCCGCGCTGGGGGACGTGATTAAGCTGGCCGTGTTGGCGGTTGGTGGCCAGGGCGGCGGTGTTTTGGGCAACTGGATCGAAGCCACCGCACGCAGCCAGGGCTGGGCGTGCCAAGCCACTTCCGTGGCCGGAGTGGCCCAGCGCACGGGCTCCACGATCTACTATATCGAAATGGCCCCGCGCGCAGGTGGTGAGCCAGTGTTTTCGCTCATGCCATCGCCGGGCGACGTGGATATCGTGGTCGGCGCAGAAATGATGGAAGCTGGGCGCGCGATCATGCGCGGCTTCGTCACGCCAGACCGCACCATGTTGATCGCCTCGTCCCACAGGGTCGTGTCGATCGCAGAAAAAACAGTACCGGGCGACGGTATTTCCGGTCCGGAAGATGTCCGTGCGGCGGCAGAAATTGCGGCGCACAAGCTGTTCATCACCGATCTGGACAAGGTCGCGACCGACAACGGATCGGTCATTTCCGCCAGCCTGTTCGGCGCGCTTGCCGGGTCTGGCGCGTTGCCCTTCGACCGATCAGCTTTTGAGCAGGCAATTGAGGCCAGTGGTCGGGGCGTGCAACCGTCTCTCCGCGCGTTTGCAGCAGCGTTTGATCTGGCGGCGGCAGGGGTAAATGCGCCCACACCCTTACCCGCGTATCACGCCCCGGCTGGTGAACCACAGGCCAAGGGTCCCACGCACCTGCAAACGGCCTGGACCAACCTGACCACACGCATTGATGCATTGCCCGAGCCAATTCGCCCAATGGCCATCGCCGGACTGCGCAAGGTCGTGGACTTTCAGGACACGACCTATGCCGCGGCCTATCTTGACCGGGTGGAACATGTGCTGGGACTGGACAGCGCAGACAAGGACTGGACGCTCAGCCGCGAGGCGGCGAAATACATCGCCAATGCCATGGCCTATGACGATGTGATCCGGGTCGCCGACCTGAAAACCCGTGGCACCCGAACCGCACGCGTCGCGGAGGAGGTTGCGCCTGCTGACGGTGCCCTGATGCATATCACCGAATTCATGCATCCAAGGGCAGAGGAGATTGTGGGCCTCTTCCCTGCACGGATGGGCAAAAGATGGTCAGACAACCCCAAACGTATGGCTCAACTTACTCGCCTGTTCAACAAGGGCCGCAGGGTGCGCACGGACAGCCTGATTGGTTTTCTGATGCTCTATGTTCTGGGAGGTCTGCGGTCCTGGCGGCTTCGGACCCTGCGCCACGCGCAGGAGGTACGCCATCTGGAGGTATGGTTGACCAAGGTCAATGAAACCGCGGCTAGCGACTATGCGCTTGCCGTAGAAATCCTGCGCTGCCGCAGGCTGATCAAAGGGTACTCGGACACCCACGCGCGCGGCAATTCCAAATTCGACCGGGTGGTCGGGGCCGTGCCACAGCTGACCGGACGGGACGACGCAGCAGACTGGCTGCGTCGGTTGCGGGAAGCGGCCTTGCAGGATGAAAAAGGCGCAGCACTGGACGGCGCTTTAAAGACCGTGGCGTCCTTTACCCAGCCTGCCGCGTAATCAACTTGCTGTGGCCCTGATGGGCAGGACCTGCGCGGGGTGCTGCGGGCGTTCGGAATTTGCCTGCATCTGACGTAACATGCGCAGCATTTGCGTTATGTCGTCATCGCTCAGCCCCGCAAACAACCGCTGCCGCGCGCTTTGCGCCGCTTTGTCCGCTGCCTCATACGCCGCGCGCCCGGCTTCAGTGATCGTGATGCGCATGAACCGTCGGTCGTTTTCCAGCGCTTCCTTGGCCACCAGCCCCCGCGCGGTCATCTTGTCGATCAACCGGCTGGTTGCAGTCCGTTCGATCACCGCCAGTTCTGCCAGATCTGCAACCGTATGCACCTGATCTTCATGTAGCAGGCATTGCAGAACCCGCCATTCCACCAGCTTCAGCCCATAAGGCCGCAGCGCAAAATGCATCAATTCGCGGATCTGCGTGTCGAGCTTGGCCAGCAGATATTCCGGCGGCTCGAACTGGATCAGGTCTGGTGTATCGGTCATGCCCCGCCTTTTGCCCCAAGGATGCACGGCTGAAAAGTCTGGTCAACTGCATAATATGTGTATATGCACGTATTACGCACACAAACTTGGAATCAGCCATGAAAATCACCGTAATTGGCGGCGGCCCCGGCGGGCTCTACACGGCACTCCTGACAAAGAAGGCGCGCCCGGACTGGGATGTAGAGGTGTTCGAACGCAACCAGGCAGGTGACACGTTCGGCTTCGGCGTGGTGTTTTCAGATGAAACGCTGGACGAGTTTCTGAGCCGCGACAAACGTCTGTTCGATATGATGCGCGATGAATTCGCCTATTGGGATGATGTCGCGATCCATTTCAAAGGCCAGGAAATGCGCTGTGCCGGGAATGGGTTCTGCGGCACCTCGCGCCACACGCTTTTGCGGTTACTGCAGGAACGTTGTGTCGAACTGGGCGTTACCATGACCTTCGGCGTCGATATCGACGCGGCGAACCTCAAGAGCCAGTTTCCTGACTCCGATGTGATTGTCGCAAGCGACGGCGTAAATTCGGCCATTCGCAACCACCATGCGGACGGGTTCAAACCAAGTACAGTTTGGAAATCGAACAGGTTCTGCTGGATGGGCTCCACCCGGCAGATGGATGAATTCAACTATTTTTTCCGTGAAACCGAATATGGCCAGATGGTGGCGCATTGCTACCAGTATGAAAAAGACCACTCGACCTGGGTGATCGAAATGGACGAAGCCACGTGGCAAGGCCACGGGTTTGAAGAGTTTGACGAAGAAGGCTCCAAGGCCAAGCTGGAACAGATTTTTGCTGAGGAGCTGCAAGGACACCCGCTGTTGTTGAACCGATCCAACTGGCGAAATTTCCCCCGGGTTTTCTGTGAAAACTGGTGGGTCGATAACATCGTTATCCTAGGCGACGCAAAAGCCTCGGCGCATTTTTCCATCGGGTCGGGCACCAAGCTGGCCATGGAATGCGCGATCGCGCTGTCGGACGCGTTGCTTGAGCATGCTGAAACCGATGTGCAGGCGGCATTCCAGGCTTACGACGATGCCCGGCGCACACCTGTGCAGATCATCCAGCATAACGCCGATGTCTCCCTGGCATGGTTCGAACATATGCACCGGTCCTGGGATATGGAGCCATACCAGTTTGCCATGGTCGTCATGTGCCGGGCCAAATCAATCACCTATGACAATCTGATCCTGCGCGATCCAGAGTTTGTCCGGAAGACTGATGATGAATGGTATGCGCGACATTTGCGGGAAACCGGGGAGGACCTGACCAAATCCCGGCCCACACCGATGTTTTCGCGTTTTCGCACACGAAATTTGGAACTGATGAACCGCGTGGTCATGTCCCCGATGGCACAATACAGCGCCACCGAAGACGGCGACCTGACCGATTGGCACAAGGTGCACTACGGATCCCATGCGATGGGGGGTATGGGGTTGATCTATACCGAGATGACCTGCCCCAGCGCCGACGCACGGATAACGCTGGGCTGTCCGGGGCTTTGGACGGACAGGCAGGAAGCCCAATGGGCGGATATTGTACAATTTGTACATGCTAACTCAGCCGCCAAGATCGCCATGCAACTGGGTCACGCCGGACGCAAAGGTGCAACACAGCTGGGCTGGGAAAAAGCGGATGTGCCGATCCACGAAGCCGACAAACGCTGGGATCTTGTCAGCGCGTCCGATGCCCCATGGGAAGACGGCGTCAACATCCCTCCGCAGGAACTGGACCGCGCAGGCATGGACCACATCAAGGCTGATTTTGTGCAAGCCACCGAACGCGCTGCGCGAGCCGGGTTCGATTTGCTGGAACTGCACTGTGCGCATGGCTATCTGTTGGCGTCTTTCCTTTCGCCACTGACCAACCAACGCACGGATGAATACGGCGGCTCAGTGCAAGACCGCCTGCGGTTCCCGCTGGAGGTCTTTGCCGCAATGCGCGCTGTCTGGCCCAACGAACGGCCGATGGCAGTACGGGTGTCGGGAACCGACTGGAAACCTGGCGGGCTTACCGAGAAGGACCTGATCGCAATTTCTGAGGCATTTGCCGAAGAAGGGTGTGATCTGATCGACGTTTCCGCGGGCCAGACCGTGCCCAATCAGGAACCTGTTTATGGGCGCATGTTCCAGACCCATCTGGCCGAGGCTGTACGGAACGTGGCCAAGATCTCCACCATGGCGGTCGGTGCGATCACCGAACCCGCGCAGGTCAACACGATCCTGCACACCCGCCGCGCCGATCTGGTGGCCATCGGGCGCCCGCATATGTGGAATCCCTATTTCACCCATCAGGCCGCCGCATGGTATGGGGCCCGAAACGATATGGCCTGGCCAAAGCAATATCTGTCCGGTGCAGCGCAGGCGTTCCGGGAAACTCAGAAATCCAAGGAAAAGCTGCTGGAAATGCAAAGAAAGGCAGCGCCGGGCCAACATAACCGGATCGTCAATCTAGACTGAACTTTCCGGCTCCTCTCCGAACAGGCGGTCCGAAGACCCTAGGTTTCGGCTAGGGTTCACCTGGGTAGTCACGCATTATTTTCGCAACCGCGAGTGGCTGACACGCGCGACCGGGTGACTTGCCCCAGATCGCTCCAAAACCTGAATTTGCAACAATATTTCGGCACGGCGGGCATTTATACCATCTTCCCTGAACCCCAGATCAGTAAAAATGCCAGATTTTGATTGGTGGTTAAATTGCTGTTAACAGATGAAATTAACGGCATCACAGCATTTTTCATCAGGTCCGCAGAACAAAGGCGAAAAAGTCAACTTTGACAGATGATGGTTCGGTGCAGATAGTGATACGTGCGAATGCATGAAAATCGCAAAAACAAATGCACTTCAGGGAGTTCAATATGCTGCAATCAATCAGTCGCAGAGTGCTGATGGGCGCGGCGGCCGCGGCCGCGATGGCGATCGGAATGACCGCCACAGCGCCACAAGCGCTTGCCGAAACCGTTCTACGGGTCGTCCCACATTCGGGACTTAAAATCCTCGATCCGATTTGGACAACAGCCTATATCAGCCGCAATCACGGCTACATGATCTATGACACGCTGTTCGGTCTGGACAGCGAAGGCAACATTCAGCCGCAGATGGTCGACACGGTAACTACGTCTGATGACGGCCTGACCGTCACAATGACCCTGCGGGACGGCTTGAAATGGCACGACGGTGCAGACGTGACGGCCGAGGATACGGTTGCTTCGATCCAGCGCTGGGGGTCCAAGGATGCGATGGGCCAGAAGATGCTGAGCTTTGTCGACAGCCTCGAAGCCACCGACGCCAAAACGATGACCTTCAAGCTGAACGCGCCTACGGGCCTGGTGACGCTGGCCTTGGCTAAGCCCAGTTCTAACGTGCCGTTCATGATGCCTGCGCGCATTGCTGCGACGCCAGGATCGGAACAAATCAGCGAATATATCGGCTCCGGCCCCTACGTGTTCAACAATGAGGAATGGGAACCGGGTACCAAGGTCGTTTACGAAAAGTTTGACGATTATGTGCCGCGCTCAGAGGCGACCGACGGTTTCGCCGGTGCCAAGATCGCCAAAGTCGACCGCGTGGAATGGACCCCGATCCGTGACATGCAACAGGCCGTAAACGCATTGATCGCGGGTGAGATCGACATCATCGAAAGCGTGCCCGCTGACCTTCTGCCTCTCATCAAGGACAGCGGTGAAGCCTACCTGAAAGACCCGAACCCGGCCGGTCTGCAGTATACGTTCCGCTACAACGTACTGCATCCCCCGTTCGACAACCCGAAAGTCCGTCAGGCGCTGCTGTATGCCTTCAACCAGGAAGATTTCCTGGATGCCACCATCGGCAACCCCGATCTATACCGCGTGTGCAAGGCGCTGTTCGGTTGCGGCCAGCCGTTTGAAACCGAAGCACATATGGACGGTCTGCTGGAATCCAACTTTGCGAAGGCACGTGAGTTGCTGGCCGAAGGCGGGTATGACGGCCAATCGATCCTTCTGATGCATTCGACAAACGTGCCGTCGCTGACGAACCTGGCACCGGTGGCCAAGGACCTGATGGAAGCGATTGGCATGAACATCGACATGCAGTCGATGGATTGGTCGACCCTGGTGGCCCGTCGCGCCAAACAGGACAAGCCGGAAGACGGTGGCTGGAACGCGTTCATCACCGCTTGGACCGCGGGTGACCTGTTCAACCCGGTTGCCATGGCCTTCCTGAACTCCAGCTGTGACAAGGCCCTGTTTGGATGGCCCTGTGACGAGGAAATCGAACGCCTGCGCGATGCGTTTGCCCGGGCCACCTCGTTCGATGAACAGCTGGCGATTGTCGAAGACATCCAGAAGCGCTGGACTGAGTATCCGACCCACATCCATCTGGGTCAGTGGAACACGAACTCTGCCTTGCGCAACAACATCGATGGCTATCTGCAGCCCGGTGTGCCGGTATTCTGGAACATCTCGAAGAACTGATCCGGTCTAAAAAAACGGGCGGCCCTGACAAGGGGCCGCTCTTCCTAAAGACAAGAGGCAGCTGATGGGCGCATATCTTTTCAAGCGCGTTCTGGCGACGATTCCAGTCATGTTGTTCGTCGCAATCTTTATTTTCCTGTTGCTTCGGCTGACCCCAGGCGATCCCGCTGCGATGATCGCGGGTGACTTTGCCAACGATCAGCAGATTGCTGAAATTCGGGAACGGCTGGGTCTGGAATTGCCGCTTTGGAAGCAGTTCGGTATTTGGTTCGGTGACGTTCTGCGGTTCGAGTTGGGGCAAAGCTTTTATTACAAGAAGGAAGTCAGCGAATTGATCCGCACACGGATCGAGCCGACGTTCTCACTGTCTCTGATGACAATTGTCCTGACCGTGATCATCGCCGTGCCAATGGGTACATTGGCCGCCTACAAACAAGGCAGCTGGTTTGACCGCATTATCATGGGGTTCAGCGTGCTGGGCTTTTCGGTGCCAGTATTCGTGATCGGTTATGCGCTGATCTATATCTTTTCGGTCCAGTTGGGTTGGTTGCCCGTTCAGGGATACCAGCGCATAGGCGATGGCATAGGCGGATGGGCCTACCGGTTGATCCTGCCATCTGTGGCGCTTTCGGTGATCTTTGTGGCCTTCATCGCCCGGATGACACGCACATCTGTGCTGGAAGTGCTTGGCGAAGATTACATCCGGACCGCCCGCGCCAAAGGGCAGACGGAAACCAAGGTTCTGATGCGCCACGCGCTGCGGAATGCGGCCGTGCCAATTGTCACGGTTATCGGTCTGGCCATTGCAATCCTGATCGGCGGCGTGGTGGTGACAGAAAGCGTCTTCACGATCCCTGGACTTGGCCTTCTGACGGTGGAGGCAGTTTTGAACCGTGACTTCCCGACCATTCAGGCGGTGATCCTGTTCTTTTCCGTCATATACGTGCTGATCAATCTGCTGATTGATATCAGCTACACCTTCCTGGACCCGAGGATCCGATACTGATGGCAATCGCGGCTCAATCCCCTTTCCGCCAGACACTCCGACGGATGTTCGGAAACACCTCCGTGCGGGTAGGTGGCACCATCGCACTTTTGATCCTACTGATGGGTTTGTTTGCACCATTTCTAGGTACCCGCGATCCGTCCGACATCAGCCCCCGCAACCGGAACAAAACGCCGGGCTACGAGGCGATGGTCCGCGATTATGACGGCAACAAGATCCCGGTGGTCTACCGGATGGGGTCGGACACTCTGGGCCGTGATGTGTATTCGCGCGTGGTCTATGGGGCGCGGACATCTCTGATCGTTGGCGCGGCAGTGGCTTTTCTGGCTATTGCTGTAGGCTTGGGTCTGGGTCTAGTGGCCGGCTATTTCCGCGTGGCAGACGGTATCATCATGCGGGTCATGGACGGGATGATGGCAATTCCTGCGATCTTGTTAGCGATAGCCGTGGTCTCTCTTTTCTCTGCCGGTTTGACATCGGTGATCGTAGCGATCGTGGTCGCGGAGGTGCCACGTGTCGTCCGATTGGTACGATCCGTGGTGCTTTCGATCCGCGAAGAACCATATGTCGAAGCGGCGATCACCGCGGGAACGCCTGCACCGTTGCTGTTAGTGCGGCATGTTCTGCCGAACACAGTTGCGCCGCTAATCGTGCAAGGCACGTTCATTGTTGCCAGCGCGATCATTGTCGAAGCGATCCTCAGCTTTCTGGGCATCGGCATTCCGCCTGAAATTCCCACCTGGGGTAACATCATGGCCGAAGGCCGCCAGGTGTTCCAACTGTTCCCTCACAACATCCTGTATCCCGGTGTCGTACTCGCGCTGACCGTGTTGTCCGTGAACATGCTGGGCGACGGTCTGCGCGACACCTTGGACCCGCGTTTTGCAAAAAGAGTGTGAAGCATGACGGAAAACGTGCTCGAAGTCCGCAACCTGACAGTTGAGCTGCCCGCGGCGTCCGACCGAAAACATGCGGTGGAAGACATCAGCTTTACCGTGGGGCCGGGCGAAATTGTCTGTGTTGTCGGTGAAAGCGGATCCGGCAAATCCGTGACTGCGCAGGCGGTCATGGGCTTGCTGCCACGGGAACTGAAGCCGGTGGCGGGGGCAACCCTGCTGGAGGGCGAGGACACCCTGCATGCGCCGGTGTCGCGGCTGCGCCAGTTGCGCGGCACCAAGATGGCCATGATCTTCCAGGAACCGATGACGGCACTGAACCCGGTTGCGCGGGTTGGTGACCAGATCGCCGAGATGCTGGAAATTCACACCACCCACAGTGCGTCAGAACGGCGGGCACGAGCGATTGAGATCATGAAAGCTGTGCATTTGCCCGATGCAGATCGCATGGTGGACAGCTATCCGCACCAGTTAAGCGGCGGGCAGCGGCAACGGATCATGATCGCCTGCGCGCTGGTGCTGGACCCTGCCCTGCTGATCGCCGACGAGCCCACGACTGCGCTGGACGTGACCACGCAGGCGCAGATCCTGACGCTGGTTAAGGAAATGCAGGAACGGCGGGGGACGGGTGTGTTGTTTATCACCCATGACTTTGGTGTCGTGGCCGAGATCGCCGACCGGGTCGTGGTAATGCAGCACGGAAAGATCGTGGAACAGGGCCCGCGCGAGCAGATCCTGCAAAACCCTCAAGAAGATTATAGCAAGATGCTGATGGCCTCTGTCCCGTCGATGCACCCGCCTGAGCGCATGCCGGTGGAAGGCAAAACAGCGGTGAAGACCACGAACCTGGTAAAAAAATACGGATCCAAGGGCTGGTTCGGTGCCGGGCGGGAGGTGCTGGCGGCTTCCGATGTGAACCTGCATGTCGCACGAGGCGAAACGCTGGGTATCGTGGGCGAAAGCGGGTCAGGCAAATCGACTGTGGCGCGGTGTATCGCGCGGCTGATCGACCCGACCAGCGGGGAAATCAGCCTGCATGGCACAGATATTGCCACCATGTCCCAAGGCAATCTGCGGCCGCATCGCAGCAAGGTGCAGATCGTGTTCCAGGACCCGTATCGGTCCATGAACCCGCGCCGCACGGTTGGCCAGTCGATGGTCGAAGCACCGATGAATTTCGGCACCCCCAAGGAAGAAGCCATGGCCATGGCACGGGAGTTGATGGAAACGGTGGGCCTGTCCGGCGACGCGCTGGAACGCTACCCGCATCAATTTTCCGGGGGGCAGCGGCAGAGGATCTGTATCGCCCGCGCGTTGATGGTGAACCCAGAATTGCTGATCGCGGATGAAGCCGTTTCCGCGCTGGATGTGTCTGTGCAGGCGCAGGTGCTAAAGCTGCTGGATGACATCCGGGCCAAGTACAATCTGGCCATGCTGTTCATTACTCACGATCTGCGGGTCGCAGCCCAGATCTGCGATCGGCTGATCGTGATGCAAAATGGGGTCGTGGTGGAACAGGGCCCGACGCATGATGTCTATTCCGCGCCGCAGCACGACTACACACGCTTGCTGCTAGACGCCGCACCAGGCCAAGGCGTGGAGTTCGGGAGCGGCAGCGCAACGGTCGCCTGATCACGTCAAAGAATTAAAAAGGCCCTACAGCTTGTCTGCCGGCCCTTTTCCACTTCGTATACAGTTGCCGATCAGGCGGGTTGCCCACACTGACGGCCCGCTCGCCATGCCACGCTGAGCGGCAGCAGGGCCAGGACAAAACCAACTAATGTCAGTGTCACGTGGCTCATCCCAGCCACTCCACCGGCCGGGGCCGCGATCATCAGGGCTGCTACAAACAGCACGATGCGCATGACCCTGCCCAAGGCGTTACTCTCGAGCGGGCCCACGAAGCTGACATAACCCTGCAAAGCTGCGGACAGAAACCAGACACCGATCAGGGCGCAGATCAGAACGACCACCACTTCGGTCGGGGAGCCCTGCCCGATCAATGCTGGGTTCAGAACGAAGAAGAAGGGCACAAAGTAGATCACGCCACCCAGCTTCATTGCCTCAAAACCGGTGCGCATGGCACCCGCCCCCGCCATTGTCGCCGCTGCAAATGCACCCAGCGCCACAGGCGGCGTAATGAAGCTGACCATGCCCCAGTAGAGGATGAACAGGTGCACGGCGAGCTCATTCAGCCCCGCCTGCACCAGTGCCGGAGCCAGCACCACGGCGAGGAAGATGTAACAGGCAGTCACCGTCATACCCATCCCGAAGATGAAAGACGTCACCGCGCCCATGATCAACAGCATCGGGACCGAGCTGCCCGCCATGTGTACCAGTTCATTCGCCAGCGGGCCAGTCAGGCCCGTGGCCTGGAACGCGCCGACGATCATTCCGATCCCCAGTAGGACCGCGACCAGTTCAGCCAGTGTCCTTCCGACGGATGCGATCACGCCCAGGAAGCCTTGCCAGGACATCCGGTCCTTGCGGTTGAACTGGTTCACGACCAACAACAGCAGAACTGCATAAAACGGCGCGGTGGTTTCCCAGCGGAATGCGACCATCAGGAAGATCAACAGCGCAAATACCGCGATATAAAGCCAACCTTCCCTGAGCGTCTGGCGAACCCCTGGAAGGTCCGCGCGCGCCATGCCCTTAAGCCCACGACGGGCGGAATAGGCATCAATCTGAACGAAGAGGCCGAAGAAATATAAAAGCGACGGGATCGCCGCCGCCAGCATGATTTCCACATATGGGCGGCTCAGCCACGATGCGATGACAAAAGCGGTCGCGCCCATGATTGGGGGCATCAACACACCACCGGTCGATGCACAGGCTTCGGTCGCGGCGGCATAGCGAGCTGAAAATCCGGTACGCTTCATCGCCGGGATGGAAACTGACCCTGTTGTCAGAACGTTCGAGATAACCGATCCAGACATCGAGCCCATGAAGCCACTGGCAAAAATTGACACTTTCGCCGCGCCGCCCCGGTATCGACCGACCAGCGACAGGGCGAGGTTGTTGAAAAACCGACCACCGCCCGTGAATTGTAAAATTGCCCCGAAGAGGATGAAGCCGATCACAAGGTTCCCAAACGCGCGCATGGGGATGCCAAATGACGCTTCGGACGAGATCATGAAATACGGTACTACCTCTATGAACGGTTGGGTGAACCCGTTCAGCGGATCGGGCACGTGTTCGGCAAAGGTGGGGTACAGCGAAAACAACAAAACGATGCAGAACAGGACCATGCCCCCGGCCCGGCGGGTGCCTTCCAGGATGAGCAGGTACAGAACAACAGAACACCAGACAGCTGTCGGTGGCGCGGCATATTCCCAGCCGGAGTCCAGGCTGACACCCGCTGTCGTCGTGAAATAGGCCGAGATGCCAAGTGTTACAAAGGCCAGCACCCAGTCATACCACGGCACCACAGCCGAAGGTGGCCCCCAGGCGCGGAAGGTGATGAAAGTCAGGCTCAAAAACAGGCCCGCCAGCAGGTACAGATACATTCCTTCTAGGAAGGAAAACCCACCCAGTCGCAGGTTGAAAAGCTGGTTCACCGCCAGACCGATGGCTGCCAGCGTGCAGAGAATGATCATCCACCGCGCCGCGCCGGTAAAGGTTAGCTTTTCAGCGGCGCGTTCGGCCTCAATCGCTGCGCCACCGCGATCGCTCGAAGGGTTTTGATCGGTCATACGGTCATCCAGTCGACAAGGACCCGGCGCAACCGGGCGGGTCAGGTAAGTGGTCTAAGGATAGCGTTAAATGCCAATGGGCGGGCCATGCGACCCGCCCAAAGCCTTCAGGTCACACGATCAGAAGACAACCGCAAAGCCACCAGCAGCAAGTGCTTCGCGACGCTTGGCGTCCCAGGCTTCGGCCCAGTTGTCGGGGCCTTCTGCCTTCAGCTCTTCCCATGCCTTCATTAGGGACGCCTGACGCGCGATCAGGTTGTCGTTGTGCGCCTGATCGGCATCAGTCCACTTGCCAATTTCCTTGTAATAGCGGATCGCGCCATCGTGGTACGGGGCCACCCACTGGAAGTTCTGCTTGTCAAGCGCCCAACCGTTGATGCCCGGGGCGTTGTCTTTGTAGCCATCAAAGAACATGTGCATCGCCTTGGTCATGTTATAGGCGAGGTCTGCATCCTGTTCGGCATAGGTCATCAGTACCGGGTAAGCGTAACCAGCCGTCGGTATCCCGTCGGTGCCGTCGATGGTGGCGCCCACTGTGGCAATCATCGGACTGAAGAACGGCGCAATCGCCTGCATCCGTGCCATCGCGTCTGCATTGCTTCCATCGACCGGCGGCCAGTATACGCCGCGTGGACCCGCCGCCGCTTCGTAAGCGCGACCGGAGTTGGTGGAAGCAAAGGCCGCATCGGTACTGCCGTCGATCATGCCTTTCCAGCTGTCGCCGAAGCCGCCGAATTCCACACGCTCCACGTCATCCCAGCTCAGCCCGCCATATGCCAGGTATGCCGCGTTGTTGACGTTCAGAGCAGGTGCGCCTTTGACCCAGCTCACGCGCAGACCTTTCATGTCGGCATAGGTGAAGCCTTCGCAGTTGGGCTTGCCGACCTTTTCGCAGGCCTCAACGGCGACGGCCAGCGCCAGACCGACGGTGCCGCCATTGTTGGCTGCCAGAACACGTACCGGCTGTGGGCCCCAGTTTTCAGCGCCGAACTGGAACACGCCTTCCTGTGCCATGAACGACCCGCCAACACCGTTGGCCGAAAACTGCACCTTGCCCTGACGCAGCGGTTCGGTGCGGGCGATATCGTTTTTGCCCGGCAGAACCCGCAGGTTCACACCCACCGCTTCCTGCAACGCCGCGCCGATGGCCACGGACTGGTTATACCCGGCAGAGCCGGTGCCATAGGCGGTCCAAGCCAAACGATCCGGTAGATTGACCTCCTGAGCCGCCAGCGGTCCTGCCGCTGCAACAAGTGCTGCGGCTGCAATCAGTTTCTTCATGGTTCTCCTCCCATTTGAAAACCCAAGTGAAGCAATGGGTTGTCCTCTGGTGGAAATCATCGGACGGGGTGCGGCACCCTGTCAATTCAAGCCAAAATTGACGTAGCGTGATTTTTGGGTTTTCAAAAACTTGGTACGCAGGTTCTGCAAGTCACCTGGAGACCATTGCCCATGGTAGGACCACTGCGCGCAGGGCTATCACGAGACACGACTGGCCTAGTCTGGCTGACGATTTACCGGTGCATGGCGACCCCGGCAGGATTCGAACCTGCAACCTGCCCCTTAGGAGGGGGCTGCTCTATCCAGTTGAGCCACGGGGCCGTACGGATGTCTTAGCGAGGAACGCGGGAGATGTCATTGGCTTTACGCCAGTTGAACGTTCGTGTGACATTGCATTAACGTGGTCGCAAATCAGAACCGGAGCGCTCCTTGCCCACTGAACAGACCCGCCCGTTAACACTGCGTGACGTCTCCGAAGCGTCGGGCGTATCGGAAATGACCGTCAGCCGCGTTTTGCGAAACCGAGGTGATGTGTCTGAAGCAACCCGTCAGAAGGTTCTGAACGCCGCCAAATCGCTGGGATATGTGCCCAACAAGATCGCCGGGGCACTCGCGTCAAACCGGGTAAACCTGGTGGCGGTGATCGTGCCGTCCCTGTCGAACATGGTGTTTCCCGAGGTTCTAACTGGCATCAACCAGGTGCTGGAGGATACGGAGCTGCAACCCGTTGTCGGTGTGACCGACTACATGCCGGAAAAGGAAGAAAAGGTCCTGTACGAAATGCTGTCCTGGCGGCCGTCGGGGGTGATCATCGCGGGACTGGATCACACCGAGGCGGCGGTTGCGATGATGCGGGCTGCCGGTGTTCCAGTGGTTGAAATCATGGACACCGATGGCAAGCCGGTGGATGCGATGGTCGGCATTTCGCACCGGCGGGCCGGGCGGGAGATGGCCAAAGCCATTCTCAAGGCAGGATATGAGCATATCGGGTTCATGGGTACCAAGATGCCTCTGGATCACCGCGCCAGAAAGCGCTTCGAAGGGTTTACCGAGGTTCTGGCCAAGAACGGCGTGGAGATCGAGGACCGCGATTTTTATTCCGGCGGATCGGCTCTGGCAAAGGGTCGGGAAATGACGCAGGCGATGCTGGAACGGTCGCCGGATCTAGATTTTCTTTATTATTCCAATGATCTGATTGCAGCGGGCGGGTTGTTGCACCTGCTGGATGCCGGGATCAATGTGCCAGGTCACGTTGGTCTGGCAGGGTTTAATGGCGTGGACCTGTTGCAGGGCCTGCCTCGGCAGTTGGCCACGATGGATGCCTGCCGGGCAGAGATCGGGCGGAAAGCAGCAGAGATTGTGCTGGCCCGTCTGGAAGACACTGGCGCTCCGGTCGACAGCCAGATTGTCCTGACACCGACAATCAATTACGGCGATACGCTAAAGCGGCGTTAATCTATGACCTGTCCCAAACTGGACAACGCTGCAGCCCGGCGGCTGTTTCTGGACAGACATCTTTTGGCGTCGGCGCCTGCGGGTCCGGGCAAGGGGGCTGACCTGGACCAATTGATCCAGCAGTTGGGCTTTGTGCAGCTCGACAGCATCAACACTGTGGCCCGGGCGCATGACCTCATTCTGTTTTCTCGTCGTCCGGCCTACCGTCCGAACAACCTTAAACGGCTCTACGAAAAAGACCGGCGGCTATTTGAACACTGGACACATGATGCCGCTGTCATCCCAATAGCATATTACCCGCATTGGCAGCTTCGGTTCGAGCGGGACGCTGAAAAGTTGCGCAAACAGTGGAAAATATGGCGGCGCGATGGGTACGAGAACCAGTTCCAGCCAGTTCTGAAACATGTGCGCGACCATGGCCCGGTGTGTTCCTCCGATGTCGGGCAGGATGAAAAGAAAACCAGTGGCGGCTGGTGGGGCTGGCACCCATCCAAAACGGCGCTGGAGTATTTGTGGCGCAGCGGGGCGCTCACCGTCGTGGGCCGAACAGGGTTCCGGAAATTCTATGACCTGACCGAACGCGTGATCGACGCTGTCAATCGCACCGCACGACCCGATCCAGAGGAAACGATCGACTGGCTTTGTAATGCCGCCATGGACCGGCTGGGCTTTGCCACCTCGGGAGAGCTGGCTGCGTTCTGGGACACGGCTAGCCCAGCGGAGGCCAAGCAGTGGTGTGCGGACCGTATGGCAACTGGAGATCCGATCAAAATCGCGGTCGAAAGTGTTGAGGGTGCATCCCGCCGCTGTTTCGCTCGCCCGGATGTGATCGCACAAGCCGACGCCGCGCCCGAGCCCAACGGGCGTCTACGGGTCCTCAGCCCCTTTGACCCAGCGCTGCGGGATCGCAAACGCGCAGAGCGGCTGTTTGGCTTTCACTATCGAATTGAAGTCTTCACCCCGGCCGATAAGCGACAATACGGTTACTATGTCTTTCCTTTACTTGAACGGGACAAGTTGGTTGGCCGGATCGACATGAAAGCGTTTCGGGAGCGGGACGTGCTTGTTGTCACCGGTCTTTGGCCTGAACACGGCGTGAAATGGTCCAAGGGCCGACAAAACCGGCTGGAGGCGGAGCTGACCCAGATCAGCAGGCTTGCCGGCGTATCGCGGGTCGAATTGTGCGATGGCTGGCTGCGCGCGGCCTGAGAACAACCACGCGCTGCGCTGTTTGGATCAATCCCGCAATTTGAAACGCTGGATTTTCCCGGTTGCGGTTTTGGGTAGTTCTTCGACAAATTCGATCCAGCGGGGGTATTTCCACTTGCCGATTTTGTCCTGCACCAAGGATTTCAGTTCCGCGCGCAAGACGTCTTCGTCTGCCTGTTCTTTCAGGACGATGAAGGCCTTGGGCTTTTCCAAATGCTCTTCGTCGATAGCAGGCACAACAGCAGCCTCCAGAACCGCCGGATGCCCGACCAGCGCCTGTTCCACCTCGAATGGGGAAACCCAGATGCCGGAAACCTTGAACATGTCATCCGTCCGGCCACAGTAAACGAACCGCCCCTCGGCGTTTCTTTCATATTTGTCGCCCGTGCGGGTCCAGACGCCTTCAAACGTGGCCCGGCTCTTTTCGCGCTGGTTCCAGTAGCCGTCTGACGCCGACGCCCCCCGCACCAACAATTCGCCTATCTCACCTACGCCAACTTCTACGCCCATTTCATCAACAAGGCGCACGTCGTACCCTGGCACCGGCGTGCCCGACGTGCCATACACCACGTCGCCCGGCGCGTTCGACAGGAAGATGTGCAGCATCTCGGTGGATCCGACGCCATCCAAAATCTCCACGCCCCAGAGTTTTTCCCAAGCACGGCCGATTTCTTCCGGCAGTGCCTCACCCGCCGAAATGCACAGACGGATTGGGGCCTTGGGTATGCCCTCCTTTTCGAACAGCGCCACCATTGCCGCGTAAAGCGTAGGGACCCCGCAGAATATCGTCGGTTGCTGTTCGGCAATCACGTCGCGCATATCGACGGGCGTGGGGCGCCCATTGAAGATCACGGTGGTAGCCCCAACAGACATTGGGAAAGTCATTGCGTTACCCAGCCCGTAGGCAAAGAAGAACTTGGCAGCACTGAAGATCGTGTCGTCAGGTTTGATCTGCAGCACCTGCGCGCCGTACGTATCAGAGGTAGCCTTGAGGCTAGAATGCACATGTGTGACACCCTTGGGCCGCCCGGTCGATCCCGAGGAATAGAGCCAGAACGCCACATCATCCGGCGAGGTTTCAACGCACGCTATCGGGCTGCATCCGTCCATGAACGCGTCATAGGCGATGGTCCCTTCAGGCGAGGCTTCGGAGATGACAACGATATGTTCCAGATCCGGAGCGGTGCGGGCAACCGGTTCGATCACCGACCAAAGCTCCTCCGATACGAACAAAGCCTTGGCGCGGCTGTCCTTTAGGATCGTGTCATAGACCGACGTCGCCAGCAGGGTGTTCAGCGGCACCGGCACAACACCGGCCTTCAGCCCACCCCAGAAAAGCGGCAGGAACTCCAACTGGTCCAGCACCAGAAGCAGCGCACGTTCTTCGCGGCGCAGACCCAGGCGTTGATAAGCGGCCGCCGCGCGACCAGACAAATCCGACACCTCAGCATAGGTCATGCTGCGCCGTAGTCCTGCGGCCTCACGGAATGCGGTTTTCCCGCCCTGCCCCTCGGCGACGTGGCGATCCACAAAATACGAGGCCGCGTTTGCTGTTTCGGTCATGGTTCCTCCCCTCGTGGCCTTCCTCCCAAGCCACTTGTTTAGATGCGATGAACCAGCCGGTTTGTCGAGGCCAGATATCCAACTGGCCGGCTGGCTGCAGGTTTCAGGAAGATTCCGTTGTTGACTTCAGGGCAGGTGCGTCAAATTCTGATCCCGGCTGCATTTCCCGGAGCAAGAACCGGGTGGCGGTCTTTGGAGGGAGGAACAGATGAAACACGCTTGGATCAAGACAATCATGGCCGGGGCACTGGCCATCACTGCGGCTACCGCGCAGGCAGATACGCTCAACGTCACCATCGTGGCCGGGCATCCGCCGGTATTCCGTTGGGTGAAACACGCCAGCGAAACCTTTATTCCCGCGGTCAACACCGCGCTGGAAGGCAGCGGGCATTCGATCACCTGGTCCGAGCAATATGGCGGTTCGCTGGCCAAGGTCGGGGATGAGCTGGAATCGGTCGAAGAGGGGCTGGCCGAGATCGGGCTGGTGTCCAGCCTGTTCGACCCGGCCAAACTAGCAGTGCAAAACGTAACCTATTTCACGCCGTTCGTGCATTCGGACGCAACCTTTGTGGCCGAATGGATGGACCAGTTGCAGATCACGAACGAGGCCATGAAAACCGCGTGGGCCGATAATGGCTTGGAGTATCTGGGCGGGGCCATCGGCATCGATGATTATCTGCTGATGACGAACTTCCCGATCAATTCGATCGCGGATCTGGATGGAAAGAAAATCGGTGCACCCGGACCGGCAGTCAACTGGCTGAAAGGCACCGGCGCGGTTGGCGTTTCGGGCAACCTGACCACCTATTACAACGAGATCAAAACCGGCGTTTATGACGGTGTGATCGTGTTTGCCTCTGCTGCATTGCCCGGCAAACTGCACGAAGTTGCACCTTACATCACAAAGGTTGGATTTGGCGCGCAATATGCGGGCGGGCTGGCAGCCAACAAGGATTGGTTCGATGGGCTGGACCCGGTGGTACAAACTGCCTTGAAAGACGCTGCAACCGCGGATCGTGTGGCCTATCACGCTGATCTGGATGCATCGGTGGCCAAGTTCCTCGGTATCATGGAAAGCCAGGGTGCGACGATCACCGAAGTCGACCAGGCATTTCGCGAGCAATGGGCGGCAGGCATGGACAATGTCGCCAAGGTCTGGGCCGAACGGCTGGACGGCGAAGGCCATGACGGGTCAGGTGTGCTGAAGGTCTATATGGACACGATGCGCTCGGCCGGTGCCACACCGGTCCGCAACTGGGACCAGGAATAAGACCCTTTCAGGCCCGGCCCAGCGCCGGGCCGTTTTCCCATGTCAGAACCTCAAGCAGGACACGATCAGCAAGACTTGCCCGGTTGGTTCTTGGCCATCCGGCGCATGGTTGATGCTATCACCACTGGCCTGAACGTGTTCGGGACCTTGTTGATCGTGCTTATCATGTTGCTGGTCAACGCAGATGTCATCGGCCGGGGCGCGTTCAACGCGCCGGTTTCGGGCGTGCCGGAAATGGTGTCCTTGTCGATCGTGGCCATCGTATTTCTGCAAGTCGCCCAAACGTTTCGAAAAGGGCGATTGACCAGGACGGAAGCCCTGCCCGATTTCATCGAGGCTAGATGGCCCAAGGTCCGAATGTGGATGGAGATTGTGTTTGGGGTCGCCGCTGGGTTCCTTGTCTGGCAGATTTTTCAGGCCTCGGTACCTTTGTTCGAGAAAGCTTGGGTGCGCAACACGTTCGAAGGAACGGTCGGGGATTTTACGGCGCCGATCTGGCCGGTGAAGCTGATCATCCTTATCGGGTGTCTGGCTTTGCTGGTGCAGATTGCCCTAAGCACTGCAAGCGTGGCGTTACAATTGGTCCGGGGAGCGCGCAGCGTATGACCGGTGCTGCCGCCTGTTTCCCCTTTCTTGGGCAGCCAATTTCGTACGAAGAAAATGGGGCGAAATCTTCCCAAAATTCCGACGTCTTCCGCAAAACTTGGGGGGTGTTGCCATGAGTCCGTTCGAAATCGGACTGGCAAGTTTCGGTGCCATGATCGTTATGGTCTACTTTGGCTTTTGGGTGCCATTTGCCCTGATGTTGAGTTCCTATGTCGGGGTCTGGATGATCAAGGGCTCACCCCTGCTGGCGGGCAAACTACTGGCCCTCGCCGCATCCGAGACCATTTCGAGTTACTTCTTCGGCGTTGTGCCGCTGTTTGTTCTCATGGGTTACCTCGTCAGCGTCACCGGCATGGGGCGTGATGCGTTCGACGTTGCGAACCACGTGTTCCGTCGTTTATCAGGCGGGTTGGCCATCGGCACGGTGGGAGCAAACGCGATCTTTGCGGCCATTACTGGCATCTCGATCGCCTCAGCAGCAGTTTTCACCCGCATTGCGGTGCCCGAAATGATGCGCCGTGGCTATTCGCCACGGTTCTCCACCGGGGTGGTGGCTGGCTCATCTGTGCTGGGCATGCTGATCCCACCCTCTCTGCTGCTTATCCTTTACGGGCTTCTGACCGAGCAATCTGTAGGAGACCTGTTCATCGCGGGCGTCATTCCCGGATTGTTGCTCGCGCTGATCTTCGGGCTGGGCATCTGGCTAACCGCGCGGCTGCGCCCGCACGCATTGGGTGACAATATCGCGACCGAGGACAGCGCAGAACTGACCCGGCAGCAGGTCCTATTCAAAGGACTGCCCATCGCCACTTTGATTGCGCTGGTGCTTGGCGGCATCTATGGCGGCTTTTTCACCCCTATCGAGGCCGGTGCCGTGGGCTGTGCCGGGGCCATCCTGATTGGGTTGCTGCGCCGTTCCCTCAGCTGGCGGGATTTCTTCCAGGTCCTGAACGACACTGGGCTTGTCACTGCTGCAATCAGTTTCCTGATCATCGCGGCGCAGATGTATTCCCGCATGCTGGCCTTGTCCGGTGTTCCAGCGGAATTCGGTAGTTTCGTGACTGAGTCTGACATCGGTTATTGGGGGATTATCATCGCCTATGTCGGACTGGTGATCCTGATGGGCACGTTGTTGGACAGTTCGTCGATCATGCTGATCCTCGTGCCACTGATGTTGCCGGTTCTGGTTTCCATGAATGTGGACCTGATCTGGTTCGGGATCGTCACGATCATTGCGGTTGAGATCGGGTTGCTGACACCGCCCTTTGGTATTTCGGTTTTCGTGATTAAATCCGCGCTGGATGATCCAAGCATCACATTGGGCGACATCTTTCGCGGCGCGGCACCCTTTGCGCTGATGATGCTGCTGCTGCTGGCACTGGTCCTCGCCTTTCCCATCCTTGCCACTGCTCTTGTCTGAAGGAGACCCTGATGCCACGCCGTTTTGTTGACTTGTCCGTTCCGCTGGAAACCGGGATTGCGTCGGACCCGCCGATGGCCTTGCCGCAGATCGAATACATGCCGCATGCGGAGACCGCCGAACAGATCATGATGTTCTTCCCCGGGCTGCAGAAAGACGATCTGCCGGGCGGTGAAGGCTGGGCAGTAGAGACGCTGACTGTATCCACTCATAACGGCACCCATCTGGACGCGCCCTATCACCACCATTCGACGATGAGCAACGGCGAGCGGGCCATCACCATAGACGAGGTGCCGTTGGAGTGGTGTTTCAACCCCGGGGTCAAGTTGGACTTCCGGCATATGGACGACGGCTATGTCGTGACACCGGGCGATGTGGAAGCGGAATTGAAACGCATCAGACATGAGCTGCAACCGCTCGACATCGTGGTGGTCAACACCTCCGCCGCTGAAAGGTATGGCGAGGATGACTTCCTGCTCAAAGGCTGCGGAATGGGGCGCGAGGCAACCTTGTATCTGACCTCCAAAGGTGTTCGCGTAACAGGGACCGACGCGTGGAGCTGGGACGCTCCATTCGCTCTGACAGCCCAGCGCTATGCGGAAATAAAGGATCCATCAATCATCTGGGAAGGGCATCGCGCGAGCATGGATATCGGGTATTGTCACATGGAGAAGCTGACGAACCTCGACCAATTGCCGCCCACCGGGTTCACGATCTCTTGCTTCCCTTTCAAGATCAAAGCCGCCAGCGCCGGGTTTATCCGGGCCGTTGCGATTTTTGAGGAGTAAACACCATGCGATTGGGAACTGTTCTGTTCGAAGGACGCGAACGTGTTGTGGCCGCCCTGCCCGATGACCGACTACTGGACCTGCACCTGGCTGCAGAGACTACGGGTGAGGATGCGGCTTGTTTCGTGGACATGCTGGCCGTTATTCATGGCGGGAAAAACGCGTTGGCCATAGCGCGCAGCCTATTGAAGATGCCGGAAAACCGGGCGATCCTGGAACCAGGCGAAGTCACCTTTTGCCCCCCGATCCTGCCAGTCCAGTACCGCGATTGTCTGGTGTTCGAAGAGCACCTGGACAATTGCTTCAAAGCGTTTGGGATCGACCAGCCAATCCCGCCGGTGTGGTACCAGCAGCCGATCTATTACAAGGGCAACCGCTTGTCGTTCATCGGCCATGGTGGCACGGTGGAATGGCCCAGCTATGCCGAGTTTCTGGATGTGGAGTTGGAGTTGGCCATCGTGCTGGGCAAGAAGGGCAAAAACATCAAAGCCAAAGATGGGGTCGATTACATTTTCGGCTATACCATCCTGAACGATGTCAGCGCCCGCGATGCGCAGCAGGTTGAAATGGCCGGGACTTTGGGGCCGGCCAAGGGCAAGGATTTCGACACCGGTAACATCCTCGGTCCGTTTATCCTGACTGCGGATGAGGTGCCCCACCCTGCAACGCTGAAAATGGAACTGCGGGTGAATGGCGAACGTTGGGGTGGCGGAACGTCCGGCGCAATGCAGCATGATTTTGCCGCAATCCTGGCGCATATCTCTCAGTCGGAAACGCTGTATCCCGGCGAAGTCATCGGTTCTGGCACCGTTGGAACCGGCTGCGGTCTGGAGATGGGAAAGCGGCTGGCAGATGGGGATGAGTTCGAACTGGAGATCGAAAAGATCGGCACGCTGAAAAACCGTATTCAAAAGGGAGCGGTATGATCGTCCATATTACGCTAGATAATGCCCCCGACCGTGCGGTTGTGGCCTTTACCTGTAGGGGCCGGGCGACGGGAAAAATGCGCAACGAACTGGACGTGCGCATGGTTGAACCGCTGGAGGAACGGTTCACGCTGGCCACCGACGAAGGCCCGTTTCACGGCGGCGATGCAAGCGCCCCGCCACCGCTGGCCTTGTTCATCGGCGGGTTAACGGGGTGCATCATGACCCAGATCCGGGCTTTTGCGAAACGGCTGGGCGTCACATTGAATGAACTGCAGGTGGATGCGCGGGTGGAATGGGACTGGGCCAAGGCAGACAGGGTGTATGAAACGGCGCCAAAGTCCTTTCACCTCGATATCCTGATCGACAGCAACGACCCGGCTGATGCGCAGCTGGAACTAATCAAAGCGGCCAAGAAGGGCTGCTTTATTGAACAAACGCTGGGCCAGTCGAATGTAATTACGCACCGTATGAAAACAGAGGCGGGATGGGTCGCGGTGGAATGAGCAAAGGGTGGTACTTGCGCCTTGCGCACCGAAAAAATTTAGTGCTGCGCAAAGGGGCCTGAACGCGAACGTCTGATAGCTTGCGGAGTAAACCTCCGCTCAACTACGTCTGGTGTGCCCGTCCAATGTCATCAGCGGGCCGTAGCGCTCCGGTCGACGGTCGCGGAACACACCCCAGTAGCTGCGGTATTGGCCAATTTCATCCAGATCCACGGTCGCAGTTGCCACCCCGCTTTCGACCTCCAAATCACTGAGGACTTCGCCCGTGTGACCGGCGATGAAGGATGTGCCGTAGAAGGTAATCTCGGTACGGCTGGCGGTTTCGGTACCGACGCGGTTTGAGGCGACCAGCGGCATAATATTGGCCGCCGCGTGGCCCTGCATCACCCGGCGCCAATGCGGCGCGCTGTTCAGCTCCGGCGCTTCGGGCTCGGACCCAATAGCGGTGGGAAACATCAGCACCTCCGCCCCCAGTAAGGCCAGGCTGCGGGCTGTTTCGGGAAACCATTGGTCCCAGCAGATACCGCAGCCGATGCGCCCAAACCGAGTATCGATCACGCCAAAGCCGGTGTCGCCCGGCGAGAAATAGAACTTTTCCTCGTAACCCGGGTTTTGCGGAATATGGGTCTTGCGATACTTGCCCAGCAAGGTGCCGTCTGCATCCGCTACGACCAGCGAATTAAAGAAGGCCGGGCCATCGCGTTCGAAAAACGAAATTGGCAGAACCACTTCCAGTTCCCGGGCGAGGGCCGAAAAATGCTGCACCACGCGGCTGTCGGCGGCGCTGCGGGCCAGATCGAAGAACCGCGCGTCCTGTTCGCTGCAGAAATAGGGCGTTTCGAACAATTCCTGCAGCAGGATGATCTGTGCTCCGGACGCATGTGCCGCACGTACCAGCCGTTCGGCTTCGGCAATGTTGGCGTCTGTGTCCCAGGTGCACGCCATTTGCGTGGCTGCCAGTGTGACCGGTCTCATCTCAGGCCTCCCATGTAATTTCACCGCTGCACAGCGTCAAAGCCGCGCGGGCCTGGTCGATTTCATCTGCCGGAGTGGCCTGTAGGTCGCTATCCATCACTACGATGTCGGCCAGATATCCGGGTTTCAGCCGACCCAATCGCCCTTCATCAAAGCCTGCATATGCACCGCCTACGGTGTAGCCATAGAGGGCTTCCTGCAAGGTCGACGCATGGCTGGGCTGCCCGTCTTTCCACGCTTGGCGGGTGACTGCGGCCTTGACCCCGCGCATGGGGTTCACATCGGATACCGGCCAATCCGACGCAAAGGCGATGGGAACGCCTGCGTCCCGCAGGGTTTGCACCGGGAAGGCCCAGGGCCAGCGCGCCTCGCCCACCTTCTCGACCCATGGCAGGAGGGGGAAGTCCATCGCTCCAGGCGGGTGCGGCGGTTGCATGGAGGCGACAACACCCAGTTCCACCAGACGCGTCAGATCGCTGGGATGCAGCATCTCGATATGCTCAATGCGATGGCGGGCATCGCGCGGGCCATTGGTGGCAGCGGCAGCCGCATAGCCGTCCAGCACGCGCCGGACCGCGCCATCGCCGATGGCGTGCACACTGATTTGCAGACCTCTACGATCCGCATCGATACAAGCGGCGGCAAACCGTTCGGCCGAATGCAACGGATCGCCCCGCCAGCCGGGCGTATCCGCATAATCTTCGATCATGACCGCTGTGCCGCTGTCGATCACCCCATCCATGAACATTTTAACCCGACCAGATCGCAGCCTGTCCGTCCGGTACTGGGTGTGCATTTCGCTGGCTTCTCCTAGCGTCTCCAGCGCCTTGGCCGGGGTCAGGTGGAACGGTATTTCTGTCCGGCACAATAGGTCGCCCCGTGTTTCCAAAGCGCGCAGCAATTCCAACTGGTACCAGTTGCCATCCATATTGTGCAGCGACGTGAACCCGAAAGAGGCGCAGTATTTCAGCCCTTCCAGCATAACGCCCTCGTCCTCGGTCCGCTGTGCAGGGGTGAGGTTTTCGGGTTCCAACGCATCGGCCAGCCCCAAACTTTCCCGACCGCCTGATGAACGCAGCGCGTAAACCGGGCCTTGCGCCTCGGATTCGCGCAATTCGCCAGCTGCAAAGCCATCATCCCCCATGACGATTTCGTTGCCGGGGTTCAACGCCCGGCCTTGCAGGATACCCGCCCGTTCCAACGCAATCGTGTTGGCCCACCCAGTGTGATGGTCGCCAGCCACCAGCAAAAGCGGACGGTCCGGCAGAACCTCATCCAGCATCTGCCGAGTTGTCATGACCCCGTCACCAAAGAGGTTGTAATCCGCCGCTTTGCAGATCAGCAGCGCTTCGTCCGGGTTAGCCACAGCATAGGGCCTGATCTTGGCACGTAGCGCTTCGAGCCCCTGCACACCATCGAGATGCAGCAACCGTAGGCCGAACGCACCGGGGAAAAGATGCAGATGCGCTTCGGTCATTCCCGGCATGACAGTGCAATCTTGCGCGTCGAACCTGCGCGTGTCAGGTCCCGCAAGTCCGGCCAGATCATCTCGCGTACCCAGCGCAAGGATTTTGCCATCAGACACGGCTATAGAATCAGCGCCTTCAGGTTGGTCTGTCATTGTGATCAGGCGCGCGTTTTCAATCAGTAAATCAGCTATCGGCATGCGGCGAGCTTCCCGGGTTGACGGTTGGGTTCTGGTTGAAAGCGTCGGTAAACAGCAGACCACAAAGGGGCACGACCCGCTTTCGGATTTCTTCTGTATGCGACGCGAGGGTCATGTCGTCATATTTAATCAGGTCGAAATATGTCGCGTTCCAGACGTTGAAAATCACCCTGGCCAGATAGGCAGCATCCGGTTCTGTACCCACCCGCAAGGACAAGGCGTAGCGGCTCAGGAAGTTTTCGAGAGAGCCCTCCAGCGCATTGTCGACGTCAGCAAATCCAATAGCGAGTTCGGTGGTTGGGTGTCGGATGGCTGCGGCTTCAGCATAACGCCAGACGCGTTTGTCGGCGATAAGCAGGGTCGCGCGCGAAATCTCGGCCAATTGGTCAACAAGAATGGTGGCAAAGTCGGCATCGGTGCGCGGAGGGAGGCCGAATCGGGCGTCGCGGGATCGTTTACTTCCTTCGGTGATCAGGGCAATCAGGATGCCATCCTTGGAGCCGAAATAGTTGAAAACTGTTGGTGGTGACACGCCTGCGCCGGCGGCAATTTCGGCCATGGTGGTGGCTTCGATCCCCTTGTCTTCGAACAAAGCCAGGGCGTTACGCAAAATTTCATCCCTGCGTTTTGCCTTTTGGCGACTGCGCAAACCAGGCCCTTTTGCAGACTTACTTGGATTTTGCGCATCGGCGGTCAAAGGCTCATCCTTAGTTTTAGTCAGAAAAATTTTTTATTGACTAAAGGTTTTTTGTCAATACGAATTGATGCACGGAACAATGCAGACGTTTTCGATGCCGAGGCGTTAACACAAACACCAGGCTTGCCGGAAGCAAAGCACCAGACCTATCCTGCTTGCAGGCAACGACCAAACGCGAACCGGGGACCTTGCGAATGGAATCGTATTCCGAAACTGCTGTCGAAGCGCGGCGCATTTCCAAGATTTTCCCAGGCGAAACCGAAGTCCGCGCATTGGACGATGTTTCTGTCAGCATCCACCGTAACGAATTCTTCACGTTGCTGGGCCCCTCGGGATGTGGCAAGACCACCCTGCTACGAGTCATCGCCGGGTTTGAGCCACCAACGATGGGGGCCTTGTTCCTAGCCGGTACAGACATTTCCCGCCTGCCGCCGAACCAGCGGCCGGTGAACACCGTGTTCCAGAACTATGCCCTCTTCCCGCATATGAGCGTGGCCAACAACATCGCCTTCGGGTTGGAGATGCTGGGCAAACCAAAGGACGAAGTGCGCAAGACGGTCGATGACATGTTACGCCTTGTTCGGATGGAAGCGCTGAGCGCGCGGCGCACCTCCGAAATCTCGGGGGGTCAGCAACAGCGCGTGGCTCTGGCCCGTGCCCTGGCTCCGCATCCCGAAGTGCTGCTGCTGGACGAACCACTGTCCGCGCTGGACCTGAAGCTGCGCAAGGAAATGCAGATCGAACTAAAGCGGCTGCAGAACGAAACCGGTATCACTTTCATCTTCGTCACACATGATCAGGAAGAAGCACTGACCATGTCAGACCGAGTGGCCGTAATGAATGCGGGCAAGATTCTACAGATCGGATCGCCACAGGAAATTTACCAGCGTCCTGCTGAACGGTTTGTCGCCAACTTCATTGGGGAATCAAATTTCCTGGATGCCACACTGTCTGGCCACACCGCCACGCTCAAGGCTGGTGGTGCTCACGAGGTAGATCCACCCGAAGGCGTGTCCGACGGCACGGTCAGCGTTCTGGTGCGCCCCGAACACGCTAGCGTGCGGGTCGGTGAACCCAAGACCAACGAAATGGCCGCAACGGTAGAAACCGTGGTATATTCTGGCGAAGCGACCACTCTGCATCTACGGCTCGGAACGGGCGAGGCGCTGAAGGCGCGTTTGCCCAACAGTCCCGGCGGTGGAGCGTTGCCAGGGCAAGGCACCGCGGCTTCCGTGTCGATCGCACCTGGCGCCGTGACGGTACTGAAGGACTGACCATGGCGGAGGTGAGCGCAATGAGCGAACCAACCGCAGGCGCCCTCGAGCGCGAGGCTGAACGTGACGACAACCGGACACGTTGGCTGCTGTCCCTGCCCGCCATGATCATCATCGTATTGGCCGCCGCTGGGCCGCTGTTGGTCATGGTCGTCTATTCTTTCTTGACGCCCGGCGATTACGGCAATGTCAAATGGGAGTTTTCCACGCAGGCCTGGGTCAACACGATCCTGCAGCGCGATATTTTCGACGACACGCTGATGTGGGCCGACGCGCATCTGTCGATATTCTGGCGCAGCCTGTCGCTGTCGTTAATCACAACGGTCATGGCCTTTGCCTTTGGATTACCGACGGCTTGGTTCATCGCCACGCAGCCGCCCGGCAAACGCGAATTCTGGCTATTTCTGGTGACCGTTCCATTCTGGTCCAACCTGCTGGTGCGCACCATTGCTATTCAGGAGCTGATCCGTGCGGAGGGTGTCATCAACAACTTGCTGTTGCTTTTGGGCATTATCGACGAACCGCTGCAGATGATGTTCACCAATTTTGCCATCGCGTTTGGCATGACCTATGTCTACCTGCCTCTGATGGTGTTGCCGATTTATGCCGCCGTCGACAAGCTGGACTTCCGGTTGGTGGAGGCCGCAAACGACCTTTATGCCAGCCGTTGGCGTACCTTCTGGCGCGTGATCCTTCCTTTGATCAAACCGGGTATCATTGCCGGGTCAATCCTTGTCTTTATTCCGTCGCTGGGGGCTTATGTGACACCTCGCGTGCTGGGTGGCGGCAAGAACCTGATGTTCGGCAACCTGATCGAGCTGCAGTTTGGACAGGGCCGCAACTGGCCACTGGGCGCGGCGTTATCGCTGATGTTGATGGCGGCGGTCATGGTGTCGCTGATCTGGTATGTGCGCGTCACGTCGCGGGAGCGGTCCAATGTCTGAACCGATCCGCCAGCCTCGGCGCGGCTATTCCGTCCGCTCCCTGCCCGGCTTTGCCGTGGTCGCGGTCTTCACTTTTTTCGCGCTTTATGCACCGATCCTGATCCTGGTGGCGTTTTCCTTCAACGCAGGCACGTCGCTGGCCATATGGGAAGGGTTCAGCCTACGCTGGTATGCACAGGCTGCAGCCAACGAAGCGGTTCAGGAAGCCGCGGTCAGATCGCTGATCCTCGCCGGGGTCGCCGCCAGCGTCGCCACGGTTGCCGCGACCATGGCCGCGCTCGCCACCACCCGAACCCGCCGGTTCCCCGGTCGTACGATGATCTACGCGCTGATCAACCAACCACTTATGGTGCCAGAGATCGTGACCGCCGTTGCCCTGTTGATCGTGTTTGCCTGGATCAAGGTGGCAACAGGGCACACGTCGATGGTCTATCTCATCTCGGCGCATACGGCGTTTTGCATCCCCTTCGCCTATCTCCCGATCCGGGCTCGGCTGGAAACTATGGACTATACTTTGGAAACAGCCGCCAAGGATCTGTACGCCAGCCCTTGGAAAGTGTTTTCCCGCGTGACCCTGCCGCTGATGTGGCCAGGGATCATCGCAGGCTACATGCTGGCGTTTGTGATTTCTCTGGATGACGTGGTGATCACCGAGTTTGTGAAATCGGCCGGTCAGGAAACGCTGCCGACCTTCATGCTGGGTCAGCTGCGGCGCGTTGTGACCCCCGAGATCAATGCCATTTCAACTATTATCCTGGCGGCCGGTGCAATTCTGGTTTCGCTGTTTTTCTGGCTGAGCAGGGGAAGGCGTTAAATCATTAACCAGCCGAAAGAAGCTGGGCTAATCTGTAACAACCAACATGAGGAGACTCACATGAAAAAGCTCTTTGCTGCTGCTTCTGTCCTGGCCCTGTCTACGACCGGCGTCTGGGCACAGGAACTGCAAATCTACAATTGGGGGAACTACACAAACCCCAAGCTGATCGACAAATTCGAAGCTGAAACCGGGATCAAGGTGACCATCACCGATTATGATTCCAACGACACCGCGCTGGCCAAGGTCAAGGCGGGCGGCCACGGGTTTGACATTGTTGTTCCGTCCAACAGCTACATTCCGATCTGGGTTGGCGAAGGTCTGCTGATGGAAACACGGCCCGACCAGATGCCTAACTTCAAGAACGTTAAGGCAGAGTTCGTGGATGTCGATTGGGACCCTGGCCGCCATTACACAGTGCCGTGGCAGTGGGGGTCGACCGGTGTTGTCGTAAACACCAAATACTATGACGGCGACATCAATACATCGGCCATGTTCCTCGATCCGCCGGAAGAGCTGCGTGGCAAAATCAACGTTGTGCCTGAAATGGGCGACGTGATGAGCTTGTCGATCATGTACTACGGCGGTGAGCCGTGCACGAATGACAAGGAAGTTCTCAAGAAAGTGCGCGACGGTCTTGTGGCCGCAAAACAGCATTGGCTTGGCATGGACTATGGCAACCTCGAAAAGTTCGCCAAGGAAGACCTCTGGGCCGGCGTGAACTGGAACGGATCTACCTTCCGGATGCGCCTGCAGAATGAAAACGTGAACTACGGCTATCCGAAAGAAGGCTTCCCGCTTTGGATGGATTCGGTGGCGGTTCTGGCCGACGCCAAGAACGTGGAAGAAGCCAAGACATTCCAGAACTTCGTTATGGACCCGGAAAACGCGGCCCTGATTTCCGAATTTGCGCGCTATGCCAACGGTATCAACGGGTCGGAACCGTTCATGCCGGAAGACATGAAATCCGCACCGGAAATCGTCATTCCGGCAGAGCTGGTTGAAAAAGGTGTGTTCACGCCCACCTGCGATCCGGAAACACAGAAGCTCTACACCCGCATCTGGACCGATCTGCAGAAGTAACTGCCGCACATCATCCAAAAGCACACCCCCCCGGCATTCGTGCCGGGGGGCACCGAAAGGGCGCCCCCGTCGCCATCTGCCGGAGCCCAACATGTCCAGCTATCGCAATACCGATCCAATCCCCCCGATCATGGCAGGCAGCCCGCCGCCACCTGAATGGCGCGTTCCCAGAGCTGATTGGGACCGCCCGCCGTGGAACCGGTGGTCGTTCCAGAATATTCGCAAGATCCTGCCCACTGAAAACATCGGCTGTGGATGCAGTCCGACGCAATGGATCGTTGAAGAACGAGACCTGACCAAGGTTGCTTTTGACGCCTTTGACGGCACGCCCAGCACAGTTTCTGACGTTCTGAACGAATACACGGACGGGTTTCTGGTCGCCAAGGGCGGCGTAATCCTACACGAAAGCTACCATAATGGTATGACCCGACAGACCCAGCATCTGTCACAATCGGTGGCCAAATCAGTGGTCTCCACGGTTGCTGGCGTGCTGATCGCCAAGGGCCGTTTAGACCCGACCGAGCTAATCACCACTTATTTGCCTGAGCTGGAACGTACCGCCTGGCGCGGCGCCACCGTGCAGCATGTTTTGGATATGACCACAGGGGTCAGATACGTCGAAGAATACACCGACCCCAACAGCGACATGGGCCGCACAGATGTGGCCTGCGGTTGGAAACAGGTGCCCGATGGCGCCGACCCGGCCGATTGGCCGACCACTCTCTGGGACCAAATCATGGGTCTCACGGAATGCGAAACAGACCACGGCGCGCGTTTCAAATACCGATCCATCGAAACCGATGTTCTGGGCTTTACCATATCGCGCTTGACCGGTTTGAGCCTAGCCGAGGCGATCTCAGTTTTCCTTTGGGCACCCATGGGCGCAGAAAACCCTGCCTGTATCACTGTCGATCCGGCTGGCACCGGGCTAGGCGATGGTGGCATGTGCGCAACCCTGCGCGATTACGCACGCTTTGGTCAGACCATGCTGGACAATGGTCTGGCCAATGGGCGGCAGGTGATCCCTGCAGACTGGGTCGCCGATGTGCGCAGCGGTGACCACGGGCGGTTCGACGATCAAAGCCGTGAATTCATGCCGAACGGGCGGTATCGCAACATGTTTTGGATACAGGACGCCGACAGAATGACCCATATGTCGCTGGGTGTGTTTGGGCAGTTCATCTACGTTTCGCCGGAACGGGACATGGTTGTGGTGCAGCTGTCCAGCTGGCCGGAATTCCTGAGCTCGGAACGCCATTCCAACACGATGCGCGCGATCAACGCGATCGCTGCGGAAATATGCTGAAGGGAAAGCGCCATGACCGACCTCACCTATCTTTCCGCCTCCGAGGCAATGGCGCAGTTTGCTGCCGGGACATTGTCACCCGTGGAACTCATGCAAACCGTAATCGCCCGTGCGGAAGCGGTTGAGCCCACAATCAACGCTTTCACCTACAATTATTTTGACGAAGCCATGGACGCCGCCCGCGCATCCGAAGCACGCTGGGCCAAGGGCGCGCCGCTGGGGTGCCTTGACGGGCTGCCGGTCGGCATCAAGGATGAAAGCTATATCGCAGGCAAGCCGACCTCGAATGGATCACTGATCATGAAGGATTTCGTGGCGGACCACACGTCTGTCATGAATGAACGGATCCTAAAAGAAGGGGCCATCGTACACGCCAGAACCGCTACACCGGAATTTTCTTGCGCCGGGTTCACGCATTCGCGGTTGTGGGGCATCACCCGTAACCCGTGGAACCCGGAATTCACCCCCGGTGGTTCCTCGGGCGGCACTGCAGCTTCTCTCGCTGCCGGGACATCGGCCATCGCCACCGGATCGGACATTGGCGGCTCAATCCGCATCCCAGCCTCCTGCTGTGGTCTGGTGGGCTACAAACCGCCTTATGGCCGCAACCCGGATGATCCACCCTTCAACCTCGATTTTTACTGCCACACTGGCCCACTTGCCCGCACGGTGAAGGACGCGATTCTACTGCAGAACGTGATGTGTGGCCCATCACCCAAGGATATCTCTACGCTGTATCCCAAGCTGGTCCTGCCGACCTCCTACCCCGACCTCAAGGGCTGGAAGATCGCCTTCTCGATGGATTTGGGCAGCTTCACCGTGCGCGAAGATGTTCGGCGCAATACGCTGGCCGCCCTGGATGTTTTCCGCGGGCTGGGTGCCGAGATTCTGGAGGTCGATCTGGGCTGGGGCGATGAGATACAGGCTGCTTGTATGGCCTATCTCAACCACCTCTTTGGCGGGGCGCTGTCGACCTTGTTGGAAGAGCACGGCGACGACATGACGGAATACTGCCGTGACTTTGCGACCACGGCCTTGGGCTCCACTGCGCAGGATTTCTTGAAATCGCTGGAAGTGGCCGGGCAGGCGTATCTGACACTCGGCCCGATTCTGGAAGAGTTTGACGCACTGGTCTGTCCCACAAACGCGCTTCCAGCGGTGCCTGCGGATTTTGACATGAAGGCGCTGTCCATCGAAGGTGTGGAGGTACGCCCAGAACTGGGTTGGGTCATGACCACGCCGTTCAACATGATGAGCCGCTGTCCGGTGCTGACCCTGCCATCGGGGTTCGGGTCCGAAGGCGTGCCCACCGGCATCCAGATCGTTGGCCCGACTTATCGGGACGAAGTCGTTTTTCAGGCCGCCACGGCATATGAAGCCGCAGTTGGCGGATGGTACGCAAACGCAGAGGCTAGGCCAAACCTGTAAGCAGAGGGAGACACCGGTTGCTCCAAAAATTTTTGTGATGTTATATCATTACAGATATCTTATTCCGGAGTTTCCGATGCGTTATGTTCTTCCAATTCTTGCTGCAACCCTTGTTCAAACTGGGCATGTCCATGCCGAAACGCGTCAGATGGACTCGCACGAACATGGAAGCGGCACGCTGAATATCGCCCTGGAAGGCAGCACCGTTGTCATGGAGTTCGAAGCGCCCGGCTATGACATCGTGGGGTTTGAATACGAAGCGACTTCGGACAAGGATCTGGCGGCGATCGAGGCCGCGATAGAAAAGCTGGAAAGCCCTATGTCTCTGTTTGTACCGAACAACAGCGCAGGCTGTACTGTGGCAGCCTCCCACGCGAGCTTGATGACCGAAGAGGACGGGCATGAAGAGCACAAAGATCACGAGCATGACGACGATCACGAAGAACATGCGGAAGGCGAAGATCACGACGAAGACCATGCCGATGATCATGACGAGCATGATCATGAAGACGAAGCCAGCCATACGGAGTTCGAGGCCGAGTATGCTCTGACCTGCGACAGCCCTGAAAAGCTGACCAGCCTTGCGTTTACGTATTTCCAAACCTTTCCGAATGCGGAAGAGTTGGACATACAGCTCATTACGGAAAAAGGCGCTTTTGCGTTTGAAGCCGACAGGGCAAACCCAACCGTGGATCTTCAGGGAACCCAGTAAGCATGACCAACCAGCCGCCGGCTCTCACACTCGAAGGTGTGCGGTTCACCTGGCCCGGCGGCAAATTTGGCCTTGCCATTGACGCGTTCAATATTGCCGCGGGCGAGGCCGTTTTTCTACGCGGACCTAGCGGCTCCGGAAAGTCCACCCTGCTCAGCCTTGTCGCGGGGATCACAACGCCCCAACAAGGCCGTATTGCTCTGCAGGGTGAGGACCTGACCGGTCTTCGCGCGTCTAGGCGTGACAGGGTGCGGGCGGAACAAACCGGCGTCATATTTCAGATGTTCAACCTGGTGCCCTACCTGACCCCGTTGGAAAACATCCTGCTGCCTTTGCGCTTTGCACCGAACCGGCGGCAGCGGTGTGGTGTGCTCCAAGCCGCCGCGCTGGACCTGACACGCGGCCTGTCCCTGCCTGACGATCTGGTTTTATCCGCCTCTGCCGGTACGCTAAGTGCCGGCCAGCAGCAACGCGTCGCCGTCGCCCGCGCCATGATCGGGACGCCGCCATTGATCGTGGCGGATGAACCGACATCTGCGTTGGACAACGAAGCACGCGCCGATTTCATGGCACTGCTGTTTCAGCAAGTCCGGGCCTCCGGTGCCGCGCTGCTGATGGTCAGCCATTACCCTACTCTGTCAGATGGGTTCGACCGGGTGGTTGATCTGGCCGACGTGGCCCAAGGAATGAAAGCAGCGGCATGACGCTGGTCAGGCTCGCGCTCAAATCTCTGCTCAGCCGACGGTTCACCGTAGGGCTGACGGTGTTTGCCATTGCCCTGTCGGTGGCTTTGTTTCTCGGTGTAGAGAAACTGCGCACCGGTGCGCGGGCCAGTTTCGCCGATACGATTTCCAAAACCGATCTGATCATGGGCGCGCGATCGGGCAGTGTGCAACTGCTGCTCTATTCCGTATTTCGCATTGGCAATGCCACCAACAACGTATCCTGGCAAAGCTATGAAGAACTGACCAGCCGACCGGAGGTCGATTGGGCCGTTCCCATTTCACTGGGCGACAGCCACAAGCAGTTTCGCGTCATGGGCACGACTGCGGCCTATTTCGACCGGTACAAATACCGCAACGGTCGGTCCCTGGCCTTTGAACAGGGCGTCGCGTTTGATGATCTGTTTGATGCCGTCATTGGCGCGGATGTGGCTCAGACGCTGGGCTATGCTGTTGGCCACCCGATCATCGTGGCACATGGTCTGGCGTCGTTCACCGAGCATGACGAATTGCCATTCCGCATCTCCGGCGTTCTGGAAAAAACCGGGACACCTGCCGACAGCACCGTTTTCGTGGGGCTAGACGCGATCGAGGCGATCCATGTGGATTGGCAGGGCGGCGGACGCAAATCCGGCCCCGCCACGACCGAAGATGTGATCCGCGCCATGGACCTGAAACCCAAGGCCATCACGGCCGCCATGATCGGTGTGAAATCTCGCTTGCAGGCTTTTGGCCTTCAACGGGCGATTAACGAATATCCCGATGAGCCGCTACAGGCCATTCTGCCCGGTATCGCCTTGCAGGAATTGTGGGAGATTGTCGGCGTTGCAGAAACCGCGCTGACGGGTGTGTCTGCCATGGTGGTTGCAACCGCCCTACTGGGCATGGCCGTGATGATCCTGTCGGGGCTGAACGAACGCCGGCGCGAAATGGCAATCCTGCGATCTGTGGGTGCGGGGCCGCTGACGATTGCGGGTTTGATGTTGACCGAAGCGGTTACCATGGCTGCGGCAGGCGCCGCGCTGGGTATAGGCCTGCTTTATGTTGGGTTGCTGGGGCTAAGGCCTTGGCTGGATGCTGCCTATGGTCTGTATCTGCCGCTTTCAGGGCTGACACAGAAAGATGTGATCATGCTTGGGCTGGTTTTAGCTGCCGCGGCATTGGTCAGCCTTGTTCCGGCTATCCGAGCTTATAGATTGTCGGTTGCAGACGGGATGATGGTGAAGGTCTGAGGACGCTTCCCAAGTCATCTTTGGGAGATTACCGAGAATGCCACAGCTTCTGAATCCTGTAAAAGCTGCCACGCTGGCCATTGGCCTGATCATGTCCGCCCCCGAGACGCTGGCCTGCGCCTTTCACAGTTACGTTCCAGAGGAAACGGTCGTGGACAAAATGCTGGGCAGCGATCACATTGTGCTCGCCCGCCCCGATCCGGATAACCCTATCCGTTTCAAGGCCGTCGATGCCCTGCGTGGTGGGACTGAAGGTGTAGAACTGCCCCAGCAGTTGGATGAAGACACGCTCAAAAGGATGTCCAGCAACCCCGATGATCGGGCCCTCTTTGCGCGGCAGGACAGCTATGGCCCTTGGGAGCAGCTGGCCTATCTCGACGCGGATTTCCACGCAGTGATCCTGCAGGTATCCGCAAAACTGGATAAATGGGAATTCGGCGGCGACGAAGAGCGGTTTCAACTTTTTGCGGACCTGCACAACCACCCCAACCCCGACCTGCATCGACTTGCCCTGCAGGAACTGGACAGGGCGCCGTATGATCTGCTGCGCACACTGCGGCTGAACGCGGACGCGACGGCGATCATTTCCGCGTTGTCCGACCCTGAATTTGCAAAATTCTTGCCGATTCACGTGCTTTTGTTGGGTTTCAGCGACAGGGCAGATGGGGAACCCGCCTTGCAGCATGGTCTATCTAATGCCGTGATGGATGAAACCGATCTATTGGCAGGTGCCTGGGCCACGGCTTTGATAGAACTGACAGGCGTCAGAGGCGTGCAGGACGTAGCCCAAACACTGCTTTCCAACTCGGACATGCCCTCTGAGAAACAGGAATCTCTGATCGAAGCCTTTGCCATTCACGGCCGGTCGGACAGCCCGAAAATCGTTGCCGAAGTTGACCGCCAACTGGCGCGTATCCTAGATACGACCGCCAGCACGGCAGGTATGGTGGCCCGGCAATTTGGCGCGCGCGGGGATTGGTCCCAGGCGGAAAGACTGCAAAAAATGTTGAAATCTGGCTCGTTCAGAAACGCAGGGACGTTGATTTCCGTCAGCCATTACCTCAGTTTTGCAAAAGAATACGGAGAACCCGCGTCAGCCAACAACTGATCGCCAGGGGAGGGTAAGAACATGGCTTCAGCCAAACTGACCAGACGAACAACGCTGGCCGCGTTGGCCGGTGGCGGGCTGAGCCTTGCCACGCAACCAGTCTGGGCCGAAACCCCGCTTATCCTGGAATGGAGAGACCTTGTACCCGAAGAGGAAGGCGAAACCATGGACCGCCTACGCCAGATGGGTGTGGTCAACCATGGCCAGATGTCTACTGGGTTCGAGCAACAAACACAGGCTCAGTTGACGCGCGACTTTGACGGACGCGTCGTGCGCCTGCCGGGTTATATGGCGCCGCTCGACTTTGACGGCACAGGCGTCACCAGTTTCCTGCTGGTGCCGTATATCGGGGCCTGCATCCACGTCCCACCGCCCCCGCCAAACCAGTTGGTATTCGTCACCACCGAAGAGCCATATGCGGCACGCGGGCTGTTCGAACCGGTGATCGTCACCGGTGTGTTCGGCGCATCGGCGACTGAGACGCAACTAGCCGAAGTGGGGTATTCGATAGTCGCGGACAAGGTGGAAGCCTTCAGATAGATTGGGCGTGGTTGTACCGCTCTCCACGGGCCTTTTGCCTGGTTGGCTAAATGAACCGTTCGGGTGGGAGGATCACGAATGATCCGGACAGTGGTGGCCGGGCTGGGCTATTTCAGCCAATTCCACATTGACGCTTGGCAGGCGCATCCGGGCGCAAACATTGTGGGCGTAATCGACCGTGATGCAGGGCGGGCAAAGACAGTTGGCACGGCTCTGGATACCCTGTTTTCAACGGACCTACCCGACCTCGTGGTCCGGACCCGAACGGACGTTCTGGACATCGTCGCACCGCCCACGGCCCATGTGAATTTGATCAGGGCCGTGTTGGGCAAGGTGCCCATAGTCATTTGCCAGAAACCGTTTTGCACGTCTGTAGAAGAAGCAATGCAATCATTCAGGAGGCCGCCGGCACTGGCACCCGGATCGTCATCCACGAAAACTTCCGCTTCCAGCCGTGGTATCGCTACCTTAAAGACAATCTGGACCGGGGCGGTTTTGGGCAAATCTACGGCGCCCGGTTTGCCCTGCGAACCGGCGATGGGCGCGGGCCAGATGCCTATCTGGACCGGCAGCCCACATTTCAAACCATGCCGCGCCTGCTGGTGCACGAAACAGCTGTGCATTTCATCGATCTTTGCAGCTGGCTGCTTGGAGACATCCAATCCGTTTATGCCGATCTGCGCCGCCTAAATCCGGCTATTGCAGGCGAAGACGCCGGAACGCTGTTGATGCAGCACGCCAGTGGTGCGCAATCGGTGTTTGATGGCAACCGGCTGACTGAACATGTCGCAGCCAATCCGCGCCTGACTATGGGAGAGTTTGAACTGACGTGCGAGGCTGGAACCATAACGATCGACGGCGCGGGCGTGCTGAGGTTTCGAGAATTTGGTAGTGCCACCTGGACCGCTCTGCCTGCTACGCATCCGGTGTATGACGCCAGCTTTGGTGGAAGTTGCGTTTTCGCACTGATCGGTCATGTCATCGACCATTTCCAGAGCGGCCTCGCACTGGAAAACGAGGCGGCAGATTACCTTCCTGTCATGCGAGTCAGCGACGCAGCCTATCTTTCTGCATCTGAGGGGCGAAAGATCCTGCTGTGAGGCTGTGTCCTTTGGGTGGACAGCAGCAGGAAAACTGTTTCAAATCATGTGCGCAGGTATCTTTGGGAGGAGAACACCATGCCGTCGATGATGACGCAGTCACTGACCATAAGCTCGCTCATTGAACACGCAGGCCGTTATCACAGCCAAACCCGGATCGTTTCCGTCGAAACTGATGGCACGACGACCCGCACAAACTGGGGCGAGGTGGAACAAAACGCGCGGCGGCTGGTCTCCGCACTGGAGAAACTGGGCTGCGAAACCTCCGACCGTTGCGCGACAATTGCGTGGAACAATCGTCGGCATCTGGAAATCTATTTTGGCGTAGCAGGTGGCGGATTCGTATGCCACACGATCAACCCGCGCCTGTTCCCGGAACAGCTAATTTACATCATGAACCATGCCGAGGATAAGGTTCTGTTCTTCGACAAAACCTTCCTGCCTGCGGTTGTTCAGCTGCGCGACCACCTGCCAACCATCCAGCATTTTGTGCTGATGAGCGGGTATGATGAAGAAGCCGCGCAGCAGTTCGAAGGGCTGCTGTTCTACGATGACCTGCTGGCCGCCGAACCCGATGATTATGTCTGGCCCGAGCTGGATGAAATGCTACCGTCGAGCTTGTGCTATACCTCCGGCACAACAGGCAACCCCAAGGGCGTTCAATACCTGCACCGGACCACGGTTCTGCACACACTGGGAGCCAACCAGCCCGACGGTCTGGCCTTGTCTGCAAAAGATATCATGATGCCAGTGGTACCGATGTTCCACGCCAACGCCTGGGGTATTCCGTACATCACCGCTGCGCAGGGGACGAGTCTGGTACTACCCGGTCCGAACCTGGATGGTGAAAGCCTTGTGAAGCTGATCGATGGTGAGGGCGTTACCATGTCTGCGGGCGTTCCGACGATCTGGATGGGCCTGCTTCAAGCACTGGAGGCGATGGGCAGCAAGGCGGAAACTCTGACGCGCTCCATGGTGGGTGGCTCCGCCCTGCCCAGCTCCATGCTAGCCGAATTCCGCGACAAGTATGGCGTGGAGCTGATCCACGGCTGGGGCATGACGGAAACCAGCCCTCTGGGATCGCTTAACCAGCTACTGGCCAAACACGCTGCGCTCAGCATGGACGAACAAGCCAAGCTGCGAGAAGGCCAGGGACGCCCGCCTTATGGCGTGGAACTGCGGCTGGTTGATGATGAAGGCAACCGGCTGCCAGATGATGGCGAAACGCAGGGCAACCTGCAGATCCGCGGGCATTGGATTGTCGACACGTATTTCGGCGCCGAAACATCAGCGCTTACCGAAGATGGCTGGTTCGATACCGGTGATGTCGCCACGATCGATCCCGACGGCTACATGGTTATCCGCGACCGGTCCAAGGACATCATCAAATCGGGCGGGGAATGGATTTCGACGGTGGAGCTGGAAGATATCGCAATCTCGCACCCCGACATCGCCAACGCCGCTGCGATTGCCGCCCGGCACAAGAAATGGGACGAAAGACCCCTGATCATCGCGGTCCCGCATGAAGGAAAAACACCGGACAGCGACGCTATCCTGTCGCATTTCAAGGATCGCATCGCCAAATGGCAGATCCCCGATGAAGTGATCTTTGTGTCCGAGCTGCCCATTGGCGGTACAGGTAAGGTTCTCAAGCACAAGTTGCGCAAAGAATATGGCGATCTGCTGTGGGACAAATCCTGACCCGGCAAAATGTTAACAATTTGAATCGTTAAGCCCGCCTTAACGCCCGCGTTTGTATCCACATACCCGGGTGAGAAAGGTGGTTGAGATGAGTGGGCCGACAAATATCGCGCCGGTCATCATTAAACGAAAAACGGTCAAAGGTGGCGACGGGCATCATGGGGGTGCCTGGAAAGTTGCCTACGCGGACTTCGTTACCGCGATGATGGCGTTTTTCATGCTGATGTGGCTCTTGAACGCGACAACGGAAAAACAACGCAAGGGAAGCGCAGACTATTTTTCGGCAGCAATCCCGGTCAACCGGGTATCAGGCGGCGGCGATGGCGCGCTTTCCAGCAGCAGTATCTTTGCCGAAGAAAGCCTGTCCAAGGACGGCAGCGGCGCGACCCGCAAGCATACAACCAGCAGCGATCGGGCCCAAGGGGCCACTGGCATCGAAACCGATGGCGGCAAGAAGGAAGCGCAAACCATCCAGTTCAGCCTCATCGAAAATCTGCTGACCGGGAATAGCGGCGAAAGCACGGTAGGAGACGAACTGCTGCAACATATCATCACCCGGGTCACCGACGAAGGCCTGATCATCGAATTGTTCGCGCGTGAAGGTCGTCCTTTGTTCGAGGGCGATACAGACCTACCGACGCGCACCTTGCGAAATCTGGCCCTTGTCGTGGTACGCGCGGCGTATCTGGTGACAAATGATATCGCCGTGGGCGGGCATATGCGGTCTTACCCGGTGACTTTGGCAGAAAACCCAGTCTGGGAGCTGTCCGCCGCACGCGCTGACCGACTGCGGGAGCTGCTGGAACGCGCAGGCGAAGACCCGGAGCGCATGCGCCGTATTGTGGGGCATGCGGACCGCATGCGGTCCGACCCAGATCCGATGTCAGTCAGAAACAACCGTTTGGAGGTGATTCTGCTGCGCCACTGATCGGGAAGTAAAATGGATTTTAGCTATTAGCGCCGTGTTAAGGCCGCGGGCTTAACTGTTGCACCCAACTGATCCGGATGCTGCAGAAAGGCGCCCCAATGACGATATCCTCTTCCCTGAATGCCGGTATTGCCGGCCTAAACGCCAATGCGAGCCGCCTCGCGTCGATTTCGGAAAACATCGCGAATTCTTCGACCTATGGCTACAAACGGGTTCAGACCGATTTTCATTCGATGGTGATTTCCTCCAACGGCGTGAATTACTCCGCCGGCGGCCTGCTTTCCACCACGCAACGGCTGGTGGATGAACGTGGGGCGCTAATTTCCACGACCAATCCGACAGATCTGGCAGTACGCGGCCGGGGCATGCTTCCAGTTGCGTCGCAGGCGGAGGTGCTTTCCGGAAATGGTAGCGAACAGATGCTGCTGTCCACCACCGGGTCCTTCCGCACAGACAGCAACGGGTATCTGACCACCGAGTCGGGTCTGGTATTGCTGGGTTGGCCTGCCCAGCCAGATGGCACGGTGCCCAGCTTCCCACGGGATACGTCCGACGGGCTGGAACCGGTCCAGATCAACGTAAACCAGTTTTCCGGTGAACCAACCACATCGATGGTCCTGGGCGTGAACCTGCCCGCGACCGAAACCGATGCGGGGCTGGAGGGCAACTCTCAGGTTCTGTCGGTCGAGTATTACGATAACCTCGGAACGTCTGAAAGCTTGCAAATCGAATTTGTCCCGAGTGTCCCAGCATCCGGCTCGTCCAACGAATGGACGATGATCATACGCGACATCGCCTCAAACGATGCGATCATCGGGGAATACACGCTGACCTTCGACGAATCCCGCACCGAACGCGGTACACTGGAGACGGTCACCAGCACGCTGGGCGGAGCGTATGACCCGCTGACGGGCAGCATGATCGTCGATGTCGCTGGCGGCCCGATTGAGATCAATATCGGTGATATCGGCGAAAGCGATGGGATAACCCAGCTGTCTGATCAGTTTGCGCCAGTTTCCATTTCCAAGGACGGTTCGCCCGTCGGCAACATGACCAGCGTGGAAATTGACGCCAACGGCTATGTTCACGCCTATTTTGACACCGGCATCACGCGCACGATCTACCAGGTGCCACTGGTCGATCTGCCAAACTCCAACGGTATGATCCCACTGGAACACCAAACCTATCTGCCATCGCCTGAAAGCGGTACATTCTTCCTTTGGGATGCGGGCGAAGGTCCGATCGGTGACATCATTTCCTATGCCCGTGAAGAAAGCACCACGGACGTCGCCACCGAACTGACCAGCATGATCCAGACCCAGCGCGCCTATTCGTCCAATGCCAAGGTCATCCAAACCGTGGATCCGTCCTTGGCGGTTGCAATCTCCTTGCCGGTAGAGATCGCGTTCTGGGTCTTGGTCAGGTCCATGTTGACGGATTTCAAAGTTTGCAGCGCCACCATGGCGCCATTGTTAGTAAGAATGCTGGACACAGCTTTTCCTTTCAGACATTGGGCAATTCGCCCCGGTTCCCCCCGCCCCTCGGGCGGATCAAATGTCTTTCTGACGCATGCGACTAACGGTTGCCCGTCCTCGCGCCACTTTTTCAAAAGTGCCCGGCCAGTCTTTGCCAGCAGATGCTAAAGTAATCCTAAAGCGCGCGGATCGATTGAAAGCGAATTAGTTCAATTGCGTTTTATGCTCGCCGCTCAAGTGTCGGATGTCCCAGTGTAGGGTGGTCCACAGACCGCCCGTGCGCGTCATACAGTGTCAGCGTCTCCCGGCTGCGGCGCATGCTTTTCAGCCGGTCCACAGCCATGTGCGCGCCCCGCTTCGCAGCCTCCACTAGCATCTGGTTTCGTTCGATCTGGTTGCGCAATTCCTCCAGTTCGGCGCTGTCGGCCACCTCCATCCCGTTCAGGGCCACGATCAGATCCGATTTCCGTTCAAAAACGCGTGCAACATGGTCCAGATCCCCCCGCAGGACCGCATTACGTTCTTCTTCAACCAGGTCTAGCAAGTCAGACACGGCCTTTTCCCGTGGATCATTTGTCATGGCTGACTTCCGTAATTGAATTGAAAAATATCTCTGCCAAACCCAACCCGCCTACCTGCACGATCTGTTCAGCCTGCGCACGCACCAGAAGCGACGAAAACTGTTCTTCGCCTTCGCCCCCACCAAAGGCATTGCGTGTTTCGCCCAGCCCGGCTTCACGCAGCATTTCCGCCAAAAATGTCACCTCAAGATCATGCGCGGCGGCCCGCATTTGGGCTTCGCGCTGGGAGGGCGAAATTGGGACAAAGGGGTGTTTTGGATTTCCATCGCAATTTCTCCAATTTTTTGAATTTCCCAACGATGAAACGATTCCGGTTAAAAACCCGGTAATCTCCGTGTGCTTATAAACGGAGCCAGATGAGCTCTGGAGAATCCATGGAGACTGAACTTCACCCGCTGCTGCCAACCGCGATCATCCCGACCGTACAGCCCAACATCCGGCTTGAGGATCGCGCATCGTTTCACACGTTCTTTGCGTCATCGGGCGAATTCCCGAACGTTGAAACAGCTTTGGTTGCAGCCACACCCAACCCGGAAGTCGAAGACGAAACCGCAGACCGGGAAGATGGCGCCGGGGAGGCCGCGCAGGATGCGGAAACGCCGGAAAACCTGGCAGAGGACGATGCGTTCAAAATTCCGTTCCTGACCCAAAACACCGACCATACCGCTGCGAAACACCCGTCGGTGCCGCCGGACCTGGTGTCCGTTTCGAAACAGCCCGCTGATTTTGAAGTGTTGGCGGTCAAAGCCACAGCTCTTTCTCCGAAACCGAATACCCCGGCGGCTACGGCCACCAAAGACCCCGTCAACCCTAAGCCTGCGTCAAAAAATGAAACTTTCGCTTCACGGTCAGTCACAGGAGCAGTCGCCTCTATTGCGCCCGCTCAACTCGTTCTTTCCCGCGCACCTGCGGTCGAGGCGGCTCCGGAACAGCCGGTTCTGCTTGGTGCGATCGGCTCAATGGCTCCTAGATTGTCCGCCATAATGCCCAAGATAACCGACGCCTTGCCCATCCGACAGCGGTCGGAGTTTCATCCGTGGCAACCGGCGGCTGCCAGTTTTGTCGACAGACAAGTCCATGAACAGCCACGACAAGTTTCAGTAGGACCGTCGACGCCCACCGCCAAACTGCACGCAGTGTCCTTGCCTCTGCGAGAACAGCCGCCCCTGTTGGCTGATCCGGTGCTCCGGACACAACCGGCCAGCCATGATCTTGAAGAGGCGCCGACAGTTGACCGGATGTCAGTTCGAGAAACTGAAACGCACTTCCAGCTGCCTCCAAGGGGCAATCCAAGTGGATCGGAGTTGCCTCCCGATGCCGCGCAGAAGGGCGCCCGTCTCCCGCCCGCAATTAGGGACGAAGGTCATCCTCAGCCTAGTCAAAAAATAACCCATCCCATCGCGCAAACCGCAAGGGAGCAGGTCACACAAACTGAAATCGTATCCATCACGTCCTCGCGACCAAGACCCGATGTTAGCCAAGTCGCCTCTCACACCTGCCCTGATTTCGCGGGCATCCCCAAACCAACCGACCAAACGCAAACCGCCTCCGCCCCATCGAACGTGACCGCCGCAGGGCCTGTTTCCTACCCACATTCCATGTCGACAGAATTCGTCCCGGCTGTATCCATCGGGCTGGACGAAGCCAGAGTAGAAGCTTTACCACCCATGTTTTCACATGAATCTACTTGGGCCCGGACGCTCAATGCCGCGCCTTTGGCCAGACTGACACTCCCGCTGGAAGCACCTGACTTTCACGTTCGCATAGCGGATGTGCTGGTCACGAAGGCCGGCCAGCAGGTAGAAATCGCCCTGCGCCCAGAAGAGCTCGGCTCGCTCCGGATGGCACTCAGCTTCAATGAACTGGCGCCGTGGTGATTGTCGCTGCTGAACGCGCCGAAACACTTGACCTCCTGCGCCGTCACTCGGATGCCCTCGCGGACACCCTGCGGGACCTTGGCCACAGCTCTGTCGGGTTCAGCTTCAGCGATATGAGGCAAGATGCCGATCCGCAGGCCACATTTGACGCGTCAGAGGGTGATCCTCTGGCCGATCCTCAAACATCCCAACACCTATCGGCGGCACCTGCACTCAGGCTGACCACGTCCGGTCTGGACCTACGTCTTTAGGAGGCAACTTTGGAAATTTCACAAACCCAAAGCACGACTGCCGTACCCCAGGCGACCAACGCATCTGCGTCGGCCTTGTCTTCGGATTTTCAAGATTTCATCGAACTATTGACTGCGCAGGCGCAGTATCAGGACCCGCTGGAACCCATCGATTCAACTGAATACGTATCACAGCTGGCGCAGTTTTCCATGTTGGAACAACAGGTTCTAACGAACGAACTGATGTCGCTGCAATACGAACAGGTTGCGAAAACCACGATGGCCTCGCTCTCCGGTTGGGTCGGGATGGAGGCGCGTGCGACCACCCCTGCCACGTTTGACGGGTCATCAATTACCGTTTCGCCGAACCCGGCGGCCATCTCCGACGATGTCCAGCTGGTTGTCCGAAGCGAGGATGGTGAAGAGATCCAGCGCCTGGCCATCCCGGTTTCGGCCGAGCCGTTCTCATGGGACGGGATAGACACCTCAACCGGAGAAACTCTGCCCCAAGGGGTCTACAGCTTCCACGTCGAAAGCTATGCAAATGGCGAACTGATCCTGACGGAAATGGCTGAGGTTTACGGCAAGGTCACCGAAGCCCAGGCCCAGGGCGGAGACATCGTGCTCATCCTCGAAGGCGGCCAACCAGTCCTTTCTGCAAACGTAACCGCGATCCGGGATCCGGATGCCTTCTAAAGTCTGCGAAACGAGGAAATTAACGGAGATCAGCTAGCTTCAGCAGCGCATAGAGCGGCGGCATAATAAGGCGGCGGGCGGCGCCAAACGGGAACCGCTTCAGAGGTTGGCGCATTGGGGCCGGAATGGCGCAAGCAGTTGTCGGGTCCAGCAGGCTGCGAGCCAGAGCGGTGCCCGCCCAGCTGCCCATCGCGACGCCATTACCATGGTAGCACATTGCAGCAAACGCGCCAGAATGGTCCGGAACCGGGCCGACAAAGGGCATGGCCGTGGCGGCCAGGTTGACCATGCCGGACCAGCTGTGGGGCGTTTCCACATGCGCCCAAGCGGGAAACATGCGCTCAAAATCGGCCCGGTTGCGCGCCCGCGCGCGTTTTTCGGAGGCCGGCGAAGACTGCAGCCCACCGCGCATGCCGAACAGGAACCGCTGGTCGGGCATGAGGCGAAAGTAGTGCAGCAGATTGCGGCTATCGTAACTGGCCTGCAGGCTGGTCCAGCCTTGCGCATCCAGCTCGGCCGCTGTCATCGGGCGCGTAACGATCACATTTGATTGCGACGGCATATAGCGCCCGGCCAGCCAGGGCAGGACATCTTCGCTGGAATACCCGTTGGTGGCCAGGATGACCTGATCGCACCGAACCTCACCTGCTGATGTCTGCAACATGACGCGCCCAGCTTCAGTCTGGATGTCTGCCACTGGCGCGTTCTGAAACAACCGCGCCCCGGCTTGGACCGCTGCAGCTGCGAGGCCAAACAGGTATTTTTGCGGGTTTAGCGCAAAGCCAAGCGGATTGGTTATCGCCCCATGAAACGGACCGTTCATCCCCTTGCCACGCAGCTCTGCCTGTTCGGTCAGTTCCAACTCCACCCCGTATTGGGCAGCATAGACATCCGCACTGTGGCGCATGCCATCCCAGGCCCGCACGCTATGCGCCAACAGAGTTTCACCGTCAGAATGCCGGTCCACGTCTATTTCGTGCTGGTCGATCCGGTCCGCAACCAGCGCAATCGCAGCGCGTTCCACTTCATAATAATGGTCGCGCGCTTCAGTACCGTAGATCTGTTGGATCTGCGCACCCTCCAGCCGGGACCCGCCCAGGCAGCAGAACCCACCATTACGCCCGCTTGCACCCCAGCCCGGTGTTTCCGCCTCGAAAACCGCCACGCACACCCCAGCCTCCGCCAGCGTCAACGCCGCGGATAGTCCAGTAAATCCGCCACCTACAATGGCCACGTCTACCTGCAGGCTGCCGTCCAGACGCTCCCACTCCGGCACGGTGATAGTTTCATCCCACCAACACCCCGTTCGAGGCCCAGGACCATAGGCATAATCAGGATAAATGCGCCTCACACCGTTTGCACCTCTACATTTTCGTCGAACTGCCTGCGGACCAAACCGCACTTGGAGATCAGCCATGCGGTGATCACGCCCACCGGTACAATCCCGATCACGATCGCGTTAAACACTTTGATTTCAGCACTGACGCCCAGCCGGGTCGCTGAAAACGCCTTGATCGGAAGTGTTGTCACTGACAGGCCCGACGTGAATGCGACAATCACCAGAACATCCAACGACAAGGTGAATGCCAACAACCAGCTGGAGATCACGGCCGAAGCAAGAAGCAGTTTTTTCATGGAGGCCGCACTATTTATGTGCACGGCGTTTTCTCCGTGTTTTGGAATTTGATCAAGTTTTCTAATTCGTCTAGACTGTGTCAACAGCTTTCACGTGCCTGAATATCAGGCAAGTCATCTGGGACGGATTGGTGCAAATCGACACAAACATACCGTTTTTGAGTTTTGAGGACCCGCAAGACGCGGCCACAACCCGCACCGCGCATGAACGCACCTACTATGCTGTGCGCGATATGGTGCTGTTTGGCGATCTGGCTCCAGGCCAGCCAGTAACCATTCAGGGTCTGACCGCAGCTTTGAATAGCGGCGTCACCCCGATCCGGGAGGCGATCCGCCGCCTTACCGCCGAAGGGGCGCTGGTGTTTCAGGGAAATCGCCGGGTCAGCGTTCCGGTTCTGACTCAAGACGACCTGAAAGATCTGCATTTCTTAAGAAAAACAACGGAATATGAGCTCTCTCTGCGGTCCTGCCATGGGGCAACATCCGCGTGCATCGATGATCTTGAACGCATCGACCTGGCGCTAGATGCAGCAATCGCCAGCGGCGACGTCCGTGCCTATCTGCGTGGCAACTACGCATTTCACGCCCAGTTGTTCCGCCTCGCCGGATCGCCCGTATTAACAGAGGTGACCGATCAGATCTGGCTGCGGTTGAGCCCGTCAATGCGGGTCGTATGCGGACGTCTTGGGACGCAGAATTTGCCAGACTGGCACAAGGAAATCCTAGAAGCCTTACGCGCCAGAGATGCAGTTGCCGTTGCAGAAGCAACCCTTCGGGATCTGGACCAGGGCATGTCGCAGTTAATAGAGGCGCTCGATCCGAACAACCGGAGACCCGATTCGATTGACACCTGAGGATTTGATCATATTCTTGCCCCGACTTGTTTAATGGAGGCTTTTATGCCCGCGATCACCAACCATCTGCCCACCGAAGAACTGCAGGCGTTGGATGCGGCGCACCACATGCACCCGTTCACCGCAAACCGTGAACTGGGCGATAAGGGCGTGCGTGTCATCACCCGGGCCAACGGGGTTATGCTGTACGACAGCGAAGGCAATGAAGTCATCGACGGGATGTCCGGCCTGTGGAACGTTAACATCGGGTACGGCCGCGAAGAACTTGCCGAGGTCGCCGCGCGGCAGATGCGCGAACTGCCCTATTACAACACGTTCTTCCAGACCACACACGTGCCTGCAATTGCGCTGGCCGCCAAACTGAACGAACTGTCGCCGGAAACGATGAACGGCGTGTTCTTTGCATCCGGCGGGTCCGAAGCGAATGACACAAATATCCGTATGGTGCGTACCTTCTGGGAGTTGAAACGCAAACCCAACAAGAAGATCTTCATCAGTCGCCGCAATGCGTATCACGGGTCCTCTGTCGGCAGCGGGTCGTTGGGCGGCATGGCCGCAATGCACGCACAGGGCGGTCTGCCGATCCCCGGCATTCATCATATTGGCCAGCCCAACTGGTGGTCCGAAGGTGGCGACAAAACCCCGGAGCAGTTTGGCTTGGACTGCGCGCTAGAACTCGAACAGGCCATCCGCGAACTTGGCGAAGATAACATCGCCGCCTTCATCGCCGAACCTATCCAGGGTGCCGGCGGTGTCATCGTTCCGCCATCGACCTACTGGCCCGAAATTCAGAACATCTGCGATGCGCATGACATCCTGTTTATCGCAGACGAGGTCATCACCGGCTTTGGCCGAACCGGGAATTGGTTCGGGTCCGAAACCATGGACATTTACCCTGACATTATCACCTTTGCCAAAGGCGTTTCGTCCGGCTACCAGCCCATTGGAGGGTCTTTGGTCAGCGAAGAACTGACCGTACTTCTGGGCGAAAGCGAATTCCAACATGGCTACACCTATTCAGGCCATCCAGTCGCCGCGGCGGTCGCGCTGGAAAACCTGCGGATTATGGAAGAAGAAAATATCATCGGCCATGTCCGTGATGTTGCCGGTCCGTATCTGAAGCAGAAATGGGAAGCGTTAACCGACCATCCACTGGTCGGCGAAGCCAGCATTGTCGGCCTGATGGCCTCCATCGCCTTGACTCCAAACAAGGAAAACCGCGCTGCATTTGCATCCGATCCTGGCACCGTAGGGCTGATTTGCCGCGAACGTTCCTTCGCCAATAACCTGATCATGCGCCATGTGGGCGACCGGATGGTCATTGCCCCGCCGCTGGTGATCACGACCGAGGAAATCGACATGATGATGGAACGTATCTGGAAAACGCTGGACGAAACCGAATCCTTCCTCAAAACAAACGATCTGCTCAAATCGCGGGCTTAGACTGGCGAGGGTGTCGCATTTGCTGCAGAAAAATTCGATTCGGTTGCATCTCTCCCGACGAATATGTTTAGCTTCGCGCAGTAAGCGGCCAGGAAGGTTGCAGCAATCAACCGGGGAGCCACCGTTTGGCGGATAGCAAAAACGCGGGCGCGTTCGTTGAGTTCGAGCGGGTGCAAAAGAGCTATGATGGCGAGACGCTCGTTGTCAAAGATCTCAACCTCGTAATGCCGAAGGGCGAGTTTCTGACAATGCTCGGCCCGTCCGGTTCCGGAAAAACCACTTGCCTGATGATGTTGGCAGGTTTTGAGACCGCAACCCATGGCGACATCCGCCTTGATGGAGTGTCGATCAACAACATCCCGCCACACAAACGCGGGATCGGTATGGTGTTCCAGAACTACGCACTGTTCCCGCACATGACCGTGGCGGAAAACCTGTCGTTCCCGCTGGAGGTCCGCAAACTGGGCAAATCCGAGCGCGAACAGAAGGTAAAGCGCGCGCTTGACATGGTCCAGATGGGTGCGTTTGGCGGTCGCCGGCCTTCGCAACTATCCGGCGGCCAACAACAGCGGATCGCCCTGGCCCGCGCGCTGGTTTTCGAAGCTGAACTGGTATTGATGGACGAACCGCTGGGCGCACTTGACAAACAGCTGCGCGAACACATGCAGTTTGAAATCAAACGCATCGCTGATGATCTGGGCATTACAGTGGTCTACGTGACACATGACCAGACCGAAGCGATGACAATGTCCGACCGCGTCGCCGTATTCGACGATGGCGTGATCCAACAGCTGGCCCCGCCCGACAGACTGTATGAAGCACCCGAAAACAGCTTCGTTGCCCAGTTCATCGGGGAAAACAACACGCTGGAAGGGCTGGTCAAGGAAATCAAAGATGGGCGCGCGTTGGTCCAGCTTGACGACGGCGAACTGATCGACTGCAATCCGATCAACGTTGGTGTCGGCGACCGCACGCGCGTCTCCATTCGACCTGAGCGGGTCGAATTCAACAAGGAACGCCTGCGGGAAGGAACCCACACGATCAATGCTAACGTGCTGGAATTTATCTATATGGGCGACATTTTCCGCACCCGTTTGCGCGTGGCCGGCAACGATGAATTCGTCATCAAGACCCGGAACGCCCCTGATCAGGTGCGCCTAAAACCGGGTGAACAGATCGAAATCGGCTGGTTACCCGAAGACTGTCGCGCACTGGACGCCTGAGCAGGGTCGTGCGCGCAATCCGGCATCAGAACCGGGAATTCCATCCAAAAAGTTCAACAAGGAGAACGGTAATGAACTTCAAATCAATCACGGCATTAGTTGCCGCATCGGCGCTTTGCGCACCGATGGCATTTGCCGATGGCCACATGGCCAACGAAATGACCATCGTCAGCTGGGGCGGCGCTTATTCCAAGTCGCAGCAGCGTGCATATCACGACCCCTACTCGGAAATGACTGGCACCAAGATCATCAACGATGACAGCTCGGCCGAAGCCGTATCCAAGCTGCGTGCGATGAACGAAGCGGGCAACGTCACCTGGGACGTCGTTGACGTGGTCGCTGCAGACGCGCTGCGTCTGTGCGACGAAGGCCTGGCGATGGAAATCGACCCGGACACCCAGCTGGCTGACGCACCAGACGGCACAAAGGCATCGGAAGACTTCGGAGACATGCTGGTGGGTGACTGCTTCATCCCACAGATCGTTTACTCCACCACCTTCGGCTACCGCACAGACCTGGTCGGCGACACGCCTCCTACCTCGGTCTGCGACGTGTTCGACACCGAAAAGTACCCTGGCAAGCGGTCGCTGGAAAAGCGTCCGATCGCAAATGTAGAATGGGCGCTGATCTGTGACGGCGTGGCCTATGAAGAGGTTTATGACCTGCTTGCAACCGAAGCAGGCCAAGAACGCGCAATGGCTAAGCTCGACACAATCAAGGACGACGTGATTTGGTGGTCCGCCGGTGCCGACACCCCGCAGCTGCTGGCCGATGGCGAAGTCATCATGGGCTCCACCTACAACGGTCGTCTTTTCAGCGTGATCGAAGAACAGAAGCAGCCGGTTGCGATGCTGTGGGACTGGCAGATGTTCGACCTCGACGGTTGGATCATCCCCACGGGTCTGAGCCCGGAGCGTCAGGCGCGTGCGATGGACTATATCATGTTCGCCACCGATACCCAGCGTCTGGCGGATCAGGCCAAGTACATCTCCTACGGTCCGGCACGCAAATCCTCCGCGCCGCTGGTGGGCAAGCATGCCGACCTGGGAATCGAGATGGCGCCTCACATGCCGACCGATCCGAAGAACTCCGTCAATACGTTCCTGTATAACTACGAGTTCTGGGCCGACTATCGCGACGACATCGATGCCAAGTGGCAAGCCTGGCTGTCGAAGTAATGCTATCGCAGGGCGGGACCTAAATCCCGCCCTGCACCTACAAACGGCAGGGGCCCTAATGTCAGACGCAACGCAATCCGGACCGATGCTCGCCGCCGACGGCACACCGCTCAAACGCAGTCTGGCCCGTGCCTTGCGCATGCAAAAGATCCGCGCCCTCATGCTGATCGCCCCTCTGCTGCTTTTTGTCCTTATCACCTTCATCCTGCCCATCGGCGACATGCTGTTCCGGTCGGTCGAAAACCAGATCGTCCGTGATACGCTACCAAAAACCGTGGTTGCGCTGCGCGACTGGGACCCGGCGTCGGGCGAAGCGCCGGACGAAGACGTTTATTTCGCGCTCGCACAGGATCTGAAGATCGCGGTCGAAGCCAAGACGCACACGCGCCTCGGTTCCCGCCTGAACTACGAACAGACTGGCGCGGCATCGCTGTTCCGGAAATCAGGCCGCAAGGTCAAACGGATGGATCTGGAAAACGATGCGCCCTTCAAGGAAGCCTTCGTAAAGATCGACAAGAAATGGGGCGAGCCGCAGATCTGGCAAACCATAAAAACCTACGCGCCGGCGTACACCAACGGCTATTTCCTCAATTCCGTCGACATGCAGAAGGGTGCTGACGGCCCGGAGGCTCGACCGGAAAACCAACGCATCTATATCATGCTGTTCGGACGCACGATGTTCATGTCGCTGGTCATTACCGTCAGCTGCATCATGCTGGGCTATCCCGTGGCGTGGATCCTGGCCAACCTGCCTATGCGGCAGGCAAACCTGCTGATGATCCTTGTGCTCCTGCCCTTCTGGACCTCACTCCTCGTCCGGACATCCGCGTGGAAGGTGATGCTGCAACAGCAGGGCGTGATCAATGACACGCTGGTCTGGCTGGGGTTAGTCGCCGACGATGCCCGGTTGATCATGATCAATAACCAGTTCGGCACGATCGTCGCGATGACACATATCCTGCTGCCCTTCATGATCCTGCCTATGTATTCGGTGATGCAGACGATCCCACCCAGCTACCTGCGCGCAGCCAAATCGCTAGGCGCCAACAACTGGACTGCTTTCTGGCGTGTGTATTTTCCGCAATCAGTGCCGGGCATCGGCGCGGGCTCCATCCTCGTGTTCATACTCGCCATTGGTTACTACATCACGCCTGAGATCGTTGGTGGTACCAAGGGTGTCTTCATCTCCAACCGAATCGCCTACCACATCTCCAGCTCGCTGAACTGGGGCCTCGCCGCTGCGCTGGGGACCATCCTGCTGGCTGTGGTTTTGCTGTTCTACTGGATCTACGACAAAATCGTCGGGATCGATAACGTGAAGCTGGGGGGCTGAGGCCATGAGCACATTTGCAACTGCCCAACGTACCCCCGCCCGTTTTTATGTCTCTGTCACCGCCGCGGCAGGCGCGCTGGCTGGGATGTTTATCGGCACTTCCCAGGGCAATACGCTGCTGGGTATCCTTATAGGCGCGGCTGTACCGGCCATCATCGCCTTTGCCGCGACAAAGATGCTGCCGGAACGGCCCGCGCGATGGGGCATCCTCGCCCTGTTTGGTGCTGCAGGTTTTCTGATCAGTGCGCTGCCGGGTCTGTTTGTCGGGCTGATCTTTGGCTGGTTCTTCGGCTGGTTCATGTTCTGGCTGTTCGAAGGCCATTATCGTGCCAGCCTGCCCCCCTACCTGACCGGTGGTCAGGTGTTGTGGCACTACGCCTTCCGCGTGATCTGCGGCGCGATCTTTGTCTTCCTGATCACCCCCATCCTTGTCGTGCTGCCGCTCAGCTTCAACGCGCAGGATTTCTTTACTTTCACGCCAGAAATGCTGGCCTTTGATCCTGCCGGCTATTCGCTGAAACACTATCGCGATTTCCTGACCAATGACGCCTGGCAGGACGCCTTGAGAAACTCGTTGCTGATCGCGCCCATGGCGACCTTGCTGTCTGTAAGCTTCGGCACGCTGGCCGCCATTGGCCTCAGCCAACCGCATGTGCCGTTCCAGCGCGCGATCATGGCAATCCTGATTTCGCCCATGATCGTTCCGCTGATCATCTCGGCTGCGGGGATGTATTTCTTCTATTCCCGCATTGGCCTGCAGGGCACCTATATGGGCGTTGTTCTGGCCCACGCAGCTCTGGGCATTCCGTTTGTCATCATTACCGTGACCGCCACGCTGGTGGGCTTTGATAATTCCCTGACCCGCGCCGCCGCCAATATGGGCGCAAACCCGGTCACCACTTTCTTCCGCGTGCAGATGCCGCTTATTTTGCCAGGTGTTATCTCGGGCGGGCTATTTGCCTTTATCACTTCATTTGACGAAGTGGTGGTTGTCCTTTTTGTCGGCTCAGCCGGGCAGAAGACCCTGCCCTGGCAGATGTTCACCGGCCTGCGGGAACAGATATCACCGACCATCCTGGCGGTCGCCACGATCCTTGTCGTGATCTCCATAGCCCTGCTGACCGTGGTCGAATTGCTGCGCCGCCGGTCCGAAAGGTTGCGGGGCATGAGCCCCGGCTGAGCAACACCTAAAACCGCGCATGGACGAGCCGTGGTGCAGCGACCCCTCAGGGCAGGTTGCCACTTAGTCGGTGCGCGCCCTGGACTCCAAACACTCCTTCACCCAACGTCGTGCCGGGTTAAGGCCCTGCGATGCGCAGCGGTCCAAGGGCCGTACACACGCCTCGAGGAAGCCAATCAACCCTCCTCCCGCAACATCTTCAACGCCGCAGGCGAAGCATAGCCATCCGGCACCAACCCCCGCGCTATCTGCCACGCGCGCACCGCGGCAATGGTCAGCGGACCAATGCGCGCGTCAATCTTAACTGTGTCAAACCCGGCCTGTGTCAAACGCGTCTGCAGCTCGATTCGTTCATCAAAGGTCAACGCCCGATCCCAGGTCGGCCACCCGCCCTGGATCGTCGCTCCACCCAGGATCCGGTCTGCCAGATGCCCGACACCGACCACATAGGCATCAGCAGTGTTGTAAGCCTCCAGCACTTCGAAGTTGTCAAAGATCATGAAAGCCGCGCCCTGATGCCCAGCCGGCAACAGGATCGAAGCGCGCCCATGGTCTGGCACCAGCTGGCCATTAATGTCGAGAATGCCAATTTTGGCCCATTCCGACGGCATGCGGGTAATCTCCCGATTGGCCAGCGTGTAGGTGAAATCCTCAGGCAGCCGCACTTCCACGCCCCAGGGCTGCTTGTATGTCCAGCCGTGGAACTTGAGATAGGCCGCCGCCGAAGCCAGCGCATCCCGCGGGTCTTCCCCCCAGATGTCGCGCTTGCCATCCCTGGTCCAATCCACTGCATGGTCGCGGAACGACGTTGGCATGAACTGCGTATGTCCCATTGCTCCGGCCCAGCTGCCTTTCATCTGTCGGGCAGTGGTATCGCCGTCCTGCAGGATACGCAGCGCATCCATCAACTGATCTTCGAAAAATGCACTGCGGCGCGGATCGTAGGCCAGGGATGCAAGCGACCGAATAACCGAGTTTGATCCCCGAAAGCCACCATAGGCGCTCTCCAGCCCCCAGATCGCAATGATGACCTGCTTGTCGACTTTGTATCGGTCCTCAATCGCCTGCAGCGCCTTGGCTTGCGCCTTAAGCGCCGCGCGTCCGTTCTTGATCCGTGCGTCAGATACGGCAGTGCCAA
>JAEPNQ010000080.1 GCA_017643305.1 Marinibacterium sp.
CACGGCAGACGCTGCCGCTGTCCTCAGCGCCGCCCAGCTGGTGCAGGCCGCCTATGGCGCGGCGACCCGGCACATGACCGCCGGCCAGATCGCGGCGGAATACCCATTCTATCACCTCGACGACATCGTTGCCGCCAACCACAACCCTGTGAATGAAGGCTATTTCGACGGCGCCAGCATCTTTGACTGGTGGAAGCGTACCGGGCGCGAAATGGGGGTGGAATACATCCACAATGAAGCCACCGGCATGACGCTGAACGCCGCTGGAAACGCGGTGGAACAGGTCACGCTGGCCAGCGGTGAAACCGTATCCTGCAAAGTGGTTGTCAACGCCTCGGGTCCCAGGGGCGCGCTGACCGCGCGCATGGCCGGGATCGACCTGCCGGTGGAACCGCGCAAGCGCCACACCTGGATTTTTGACGCGGAGCAGCCTCTGGAGCAGCCTCTGCCGCTCACCATAGATCCAAGCGGGCTGCATATGCGCTCGGACGGGCGCTATTACCTCTGTGGCTTCCCACCAGACCCGGACCCTGCCACCGAATTCGCCGACTTCTCCGAAGATCACAGCATGTGGCAAGACGTGGTCTGGCCCGCCATCGCCCACCGGATCCCACAGTTCGAAGCGATCAAGCTGGTGAACTCCTGGGTCGGGCACTATGCGTTCAATACGCTGGATCAGAACGCAGTGGTGGGGCCACATACGCAAATCACCAACTTTCTCTTTGTGAACGGGTTTTCCGGCCACGGCCTGCAACAATCGCCCGCCATAGGCCGAGGACTGGCGGAATGGATCCTCTATGGCGAATACCGCTCGATCGACCTGACGGAATTCGGTTACGGTCGCATCGAACGAAACGAACCCTTCATTGAGAAAGCCGTGATATGAACTTCCCGGAAAATTCCTTCAAGCGTGGTCTGGCCGAAGGCCGCAAGCAGTTCGGTATCTGGGTCAGCCTGGCCAGCCCCTTTGCCTCGGAAATCGTTGCCAGCGCCGGGTTTGATTTTGCCGTGATCGATATGGAGCACGCGCCGAACGACCTGAATTCGGTACTTGGCCAGCTCCAGGGCTTCGCCCCGCACCCCACGCCCGGCTTGGTGCGCCCGCAATGGAATGACAGCGTGCTGGTCAAACGGCTGCTGGACATTGGTGCGCCTGGGCTGGTGTTTCCAATGATCCAGTCGGCAGAGGAAGCCGCCGCCGCCGTATCCGCCTGCCGCTATCCGCCCAATGGCATTCGCGGCGTGGCTGGATCGAACCGTGCGAACCAGTTCGGACGTATCCCTGATTACTTCGAGCGGGTCGAAGAAGAAATGTCCATCATAGTCCAGATCGAAACGCTGGAGGCCATTGCCTGCGCCGATGAAATCGCTGCGGTCGAGGGCGTTTCCGGCGTGTTCTTCGGCCCCTCCGACATTGCCGCCGACATGGGCCATTTGGGCAAACCAATGACACCGGAGGTCTGGTCGGACGTGATCCGCCCGACTGCCCGAAAACTCGCCGACAAAGGCATGCCCGTGGGCACCCTGGTCGGCGATCTGAACTTTGCCGCGGAGCTGCTGAACGACGAATTTGCCTTTGTTGCCTGTTCAACCGAAGCCGTCGCGCTGGCCAAGGCGATGGACAGTATCGTGGGCACGATGCGCGACCTGACAAAATAAGAAAGGACACCCGATGCAGAAGATCGTCCTCACTGGTGCTGCTGGGAAACTGGGCTCGCAACTGCGCGGGCCACTGGCTGGCATGGCGGCACAACTGGTTTCGACGGATATTCTGGACTCAGCCGGCGATCTCGCTGCAAACGAATCTTGGGTCACGGCGGATCTGGCCGACCGGGCGGCCATGCAGGATATGATTGATGGTGCCGACATGGTCGTGCATTTTGGCGCTATCGGGGACGAAGGCACGTTTGAACAGATCCTCGGCCCCAACATCATCGGAGCCTATAATGTTTGGGAGGCCGCCCGGCTGACCGGCGTCAAACGCATCATCTATGCCAGTTCGATCCATGCGGTGGGCATGTATCCCAAAACCCAAGCCATCACGCCCGCCACCCCCCACCGCCCAGACGGGTTTTATGGGGTCGCCAAGTGCTTTGCCGAAGATATCGCTGGCATGTACTGGGAAAAAGCCGGGATCGAAGCCGTCTGCCTTCGCATCTATTCCTGCACGCCTGAACCAATGAACGCCCGCGCGCTAGGCTCCTGGCTCAGCTACGGCGATCTCGTGCGTCTGGTTACCGCGTCGATCACCACGCCCATCACCGGCTTTACTGTGGCCTATGGCGTATCGAACAATGACCGCTGCCCTGTGGACAACTCCGCAGCCGCATTCCTTGGCTACAAACCGCAGGACAATGCCGAAGCGTGGGCGGAAGAAATCCTGGCCCGCGACCCACAGGCGGACCCGTCAGATTTGGGCCAGCTGGCCCATGGTGGGCCATTCGCATCGGCCCCCATCAACAGCTCTGGGCTGTCAGCCAAGTTTTTGGTCAATCCGCCAGACTGAAAGTGCGCCCGAGGGGGACCAATCCTATTGCGCGTCCGGGGTGTCGGCTTCTTCTTCCGTCAACCCGGCCCAGCGGGCGTCTGGGGCCGGATCGGGCAGATCTTCGGCCGTGCAGTGGCGGTGGATATGCGCCTTGGCGATGAAATTCGCCGTAATCGGCGCCGTCAGAAACAGGAAGATGGTGATCAACAGCTCGTGCACCGACAGGTGATGTTCCACCATCAACGCGTGCACCATCGACGCAATCAAAACCCCACCCACACCCAGCGTCGTGGCCTTGGTGGGTGCATGCAGCCGCGACATCGGATCGTTCAGCTTGATCAGCCCGAAGGACCCCACAATTCCGAAAATCCCGGCGATGACCAGCGATGCGGCAACGACATATTGAAAAAACTCTGCCATATCGGTCACTCGATAATGTTGCCGCGCAGCATGAACCGCGCATAGGCCACAGTGGACACAAATCCGAGCATCGCGATCAACATCGCGGCCTCGAAGTAAATCTCCGTCCCTTTCCACATGCCGAACAGGACCATCAGCGCAATCGCGTTGATAACCATAGTGTCCAGCGCCAGAACCCGGTCGCCCACGCCTTCGGCGCTAACAATTTTCCACAGGTTCATCAGCAGCGAGCTGCCGAAACAGAATGCAGCGAAGTAGATGGCGTATTCGATGATCATTCGAAAATCTCCTTCAGGCGGCGTTCATAGCGGTCCTTGATTTCATCGCGCACCGCGTCGGTGTCTTCGGCGTTCAGGCAGTGGACCAGCAAAGCATGGCCATCGCAGCTGACATCGGCAGAAACTGTGCCGGGCGTCAGCGTGATGGTTCCGGCCAGTATGGTGATCGCTTCGGGTGTGCGCAGATCCAGCGGGATGCTGACCCAGTTGGGGCGCAAACTGTCGGTCCGACGAAACAGGATGAGCCCGGCGACAATCACATTGGCCACGATGATGTCCCAGATCACGACCACCATGTATTCGACGACCAGGACCGGTCGTTTTAGTCGCGGCCTGTCGGGCCAGGAATTTGCCGTGGCCGACGGGGTCACGATAGACAGGATGAACCCGAACACCAGCGTGTTGAGCGAGAAGGAATTGTTCAGAAGGCACCACACCAGCAGCAGCAGTGCGCTCAGGTATGGGTGTGGGAATACGCGTCTGGCCAGTTTCATTCGCTTGCTCCCCCGAGAACGGCGTTGATGTAGTCCTGCTGCTGGTACAGCTGCTGCGCCGTGGCATTGGCATAGTTCATTGCGGGACCCGCCAGAACCGTCATCGCGATTAGCGCCACCAGCAAACCGCCCGTCGCGAGGAAGGGTAGGGCAGGCGCGCGGGCCGTGACGACCTCTGCTGTTTTCCCTGTTTTGGGCATCTGATGGTCAACCGGCTCGTCCTCCACCAGGCTCGGGTCGAACGGTTTCCAGAACAGCAAGCTGCCCGCACGGGCGAACCCCATGATCATGATCAGTGACGTGATCAGGATCGCAGCCCAGATCCACGCGGCCCCTGGCGCGTCGCGCGTGGCGTCCAGCACCAGCAGCTTGCCCAGGAAGCCACTCAGCGGTGGCATACCGGCCATGGCAATCGCCGCGGCAAAAAAGAGGGATGCAATCAACCCATTCTGCGGCAGCTTCACGTCACTGGCGATGCGATCATTCCCGCGCCGCTCAATCACCAGATCAGCCACGAGGAACAGCATCGCGGTCGCCAATGTCGAATGCACCAGGTAATACATCGCTGCGCCCGTGCCCGCCGGGGTGAACACCGAAATGGCAATCAACAGCGTGCCCATCGATGCAATGGCGCCAAAGGCCGCCAGCCGCCCCAGCTTGCGCGTGCCCAGCACCCCGATACAGCCAATGATCAGCGTCAGCACCGCGGCAGGCAGCAGCCACGTGCCAATCAGCCCCTCGGTCACGCCCACCTCTGGACCGAAGACCAGAGTGTACATCCGCAGGATAGAATAGGCCCCAACCTTGGTCATGATCGCAAACAGAGCCGCCACCGGGGCAGGTGCGTTGGAATAAGCCGCAGGCAGCCAGAAGTGCAGCGGCAGGACAGCGGCCTTGATGCAGAACACCAGCAGCAGCAACACCGCCCCTACGCGTAACAGTGCGGACTGATCTGCGGGCAGTTCCGCCACCCGCACGGCGAGGTCGGCCATGTTCAGTGTGCCGGTTACCGCATAAAGCGTGCCCAAAGCGAACAGGAACAAAGTCGAGCCCAGCAGGTTGTAGATCACGTATTGCAGCCCGGCCCGCAGCCGCACTGGTCCGCCGGCATGGATCATCAGACCGTATGATGCGATCAGCAGCACCTCGAAGAATACGAACAGGTTGAATGCGTCTCCGGTCAGGAACGCGCCCATCACACCCATAAGCTGAAACTGGAATAGCGGATGGAAATGCCAGCCGCGTTCGTCCCACTTGCTTCCGACGGCATACAGCAGCACGGCCAACGCCAGCACCGCCGTCAACAGGCACATTGTGGCTGACAGTCGGTCGAGCACCAACACGATGCCAAACGGCGCGGGCCAATCGCCCAGTTCATAGACGTGAATGTCGCCACCCAGCGTCTGACCGGTCAGCACCAGCGAAATCAGAACCAGCGCAGCGGTTCCGGCAATAGAAAAAATCCTCTGCAGGTCGAGATGATACCGGATCACCATCAGGATGAACGGGGCGAGCAAAGCCGGCAGAACAACCGGCGCAATGATCCAGTGGTTCATGGCTGTCCCTCCACCGATGCGACGTCTTCGGTGTCATCCGGCGGCGGGTCTTCGTTTTCCATATCCACCCGTTCGTCGCGCGCTGACAGCCACGCGCTCAGCGCGATCATCACCACCACGGCGGTCATGCCAAAGGAAATCACGATCGCCGTCAGCACCAGCGCCTGTGGCAGCGGATCGGTATAGCTTTCGGCATATTTGGTCAGAACTGGTGGTTGGTTCACCACCAGACGACCGGTGGCAAACAGGAACACGTTGACCGCATATGACAGAAAGCTCAGTCCTAGGATCACGGGGAAGGTCCGCAATTGCAGCACCAGATAGATCCCGGCGGCGGTCATAACGCCCACGGCGGAGGCGAACAGAACTTCGATCGCGATCATTGTGCGCCCTCCTGTTCCTCAGCATCGCCATCATCGCGGACCGGGTTGATGTCCATCGGATATTCGCTGACCATGCCGGGCTGCCATGCGTAGCGCGACAGGCTTTCTAGCGCCAGCATCACCGCACCCACCACGGCGAGGAAAACGCCCAGGTCAAACAGCGCGGCAGTGGCCAGTTCAAATTTCTCCAGCGGCGGGATGGTGACATAGCCAAAAGCACTGGTGAGGAACGGCAGGTCGTTGAACCATGCTCCCAGACCCGTCACAGCAGCAATCAGAACACCAGAGCCGATGATCCCGTGATAGGGGAACCTCTGCCTCGCGGCCGCCCAAGAAAACCCGCTGGCCATATACTGCATGATCACCGCAATTGCCGCGACCAGCCCGGCGATAAACCCGCCACCCGGAAGATTGTGCCCCCGGAAGAAAATATAGGCCGCAACCATCAGCGCGATGGGCATCATGACCCGTGTGGCCACCACCATCATCAGCGGGTGCGTATCCCCGGCACGCGGTTCTGGCGGTTTGCGGTTCAGCAGGCGCGCGCGCACCGGTCCGTCGAGAATGGCCTCGGTGATTGCAAAAATGACAATTGCCGCGATCCCCAACACGATGATCTCACCAAAGGTGTCATAGCCCCGGAAGTCCACAAGGATCACGTTCACCACGTTGGTGCCGCCCCCACCGGAATAGGAATTGTCCAGGTGATATTGCGAAATACTTTCCATGACCGGATTGCGCGACAGGATGGCGTACATCAGCCCGCCCACACCCAGTCCGCCAACCGCGGCCAGCCCAACATTACGGACCTGCCGCAGCCCCGCGCCCTCAGCGGGGGTTTCACGCGGCATGAAGTTGAGCGCTAGCAATAGCAGGATGATGGTCACCACCTCGACCGACAACTGGGTCAGCGCCAGATCCGGAGCGCTGAGATAGTTGAACATCATCGAAATCATCAACCCGACCACACCGAGGATCACCAGCGCCATCAAACGGTTGCGATGGAACGCCACCAGACAGGCTGTAGACCCGACCAGACAGAACCAGCCAACTATGGTCAGCGAGTTACCCATCAGTAGCACGCGATCCGGGGCTGCCGTTGCACCGCCCGACCAGGCCAACCATCCCAGCCCCAGCGTGAACAGAAGGAAGATCGCAGCATAGCGCGTCACTGTGCCGTCATGCAGCGTATCGGTGACCGCGCGGCTCAGCCCAGTCAGGGCGCGCACAACAGCGTCAAACATGGTCTTGGCCTCTGGGCGTCGGGCGGCATCCCAAACACCGCGTATCCGCGCATAGGTCCAGATCAGCAAAAGGCCGACCAGTATGGCGACAATCGACATCATTAACGGAGCGTTGATGCCGTGCCAAAGTTTCAGATGTACATGGCCTGACGCGCCACCTGTCACAGCTCCCGCTGCGACATCCACAATCCCTTCGGCCAGGGTGGCCGGGAACAGACCGATCACCACCACCAGCGTCACCAGAAACGCGGGCGACAGCCATAGGCCCGGAACCGGATCATGCAGGGAATGAGGGTAGCTTTCCCGCTTTGGTCCCAGGAACACATGCGCGATGTATCGAAAGCTGTAAGCGGCTGAAAACATGGCCCCAACCGTGGCCAGAACAGCCACGATCCAGGGATTGCTGTACCATTCGGTGTGCAGTGTCTGCTCCAGCATCATTTCCTTGGAGATGAACCCGTTGAACGGCGGCAGGCCTGCCATGGACAGCGACGCGATGGTCGACATCACAAAGGTTAGTGGCATCAGCGTGCGCAACCCGCCCAGCTGCTTGATGTCGCGCGTCCCAGCCTCGTGATCGATGATCCCGGCAGACATAAACAGTGCGGCCTTGAACGTCGCATGGTTGATGATGTGGAACACCGCCGCCACGGCGGCATAGGGCGTGCCAAAGCCCAACAGCATTGTGATCAAGCCCAGGTGGCTGACGGTCGAAAACGCCAGCAGCGCCTTCAGATCATCCTTGAACAGCGCAATCACCGCCGCGGTCACCATGGTCACCAGTCCCGTGGTTGCCACGATGTAAAACCACGCGTCCGTCCCCGCCAGAACCGGCCACATCCGCGCCATAAGGAACAGACCCGCCTTCACCATCGTGGCTGAATGCAGATAGGCTGAAACCGGCGTCGGTGCCGCCATCGCGTGCGGTAGCCAGAAATGGAACGGGAACTGCGCCGACTTGGTAAACGCGCCCAGCAGGATCAGGATCAGAGCCGGAATGTACATTGGGCTGGCTTGGATCGCATCCTTCTGGGTCAGGATCACGCTCAGATCATAGCTGCCTGCGATATTGCCCAGGATCAGCATGCCCCCGATCATCGCCAACCCGCCTGCACCGGTCACCGTCAATGCCATCCTTGCGCCCTGGCGCCCTTCGGGCAGGTGCCGCCAATAGCCGATCAACAGAAAGGACGAAAGCGATGTCAGTTCCCAGAATACCAGCAAAAGCAGGATGTTATCAGACAGGACAATTCCCACCATCGCGCCCTGGAACAGCAGCAGATAGGTATAGAACTGCCCCATCGGATCTTCGCGGCTCAGGTAGTAGCGCGCATACAGGATAATCAGCAGACCAATGCCCAGGATCAACCCGGCAAAGAGCAACCCCAGACCATCAAGAAAAAAATGCGCGTTCAGCCCCAGCGAGGGTAGCCAACTCAGCTGTGCGGTCACAACCTCGCCCCGCATAACGGCTGGCGCGTTGGTCATCAGCCCGACAAAGGCGATCAGCGTGACCATCCCGGCGGCCCCGGAGCTGGCATCACGCCCCGCCCGGATCAGAAGCGCGGGAAAGACAGCGCCGAGAAACGGCAATGCAGCCAACAGGATCAGTGACAAGGGCCCCTCCGATCAGGCGTATTCGGGTTTCGCAGTTCCTAGACCAGAAAGGACGGGAAAGGGAAGGTGAAAGGGGGGAAGTTGAAGGCGATTCCATTTCGCGCCTGCGAAGCGCCGCAAAACTAGGTTGTCCTGTTGTCGAAGCCGATGGCGGCCCAGCAACGCCAGACAGACTTGTCCAATCTCAAACGGCGTCATTTGAATCGTTACGGTGATGATTATACGCCTTGATGCGGGGGCCTTTGCCCGGTTGCCAATCTGTTTAATCGTGGTGCTTAGATAATCCGCGGTCCGAAGGTCTGCACGATCACTTTCGCGAAAACACCATCTTCTGGTTCGCCAGTTTCTCGCGCGGCCCGTGCCAAGCATAACACAACAGCGACGGGTTTGTGTCTGCCACCGTGATCCGGTGTTTCTGCCCCGGCGGATTAAAGATCAGTGATCCGGGTGCATAGACGCCCTGATCGTTTTCTGACACCGCGCCGGACAGGCAGATATAGCTTTCTGAAATTCCGTCATGGGCATGCGCTGGATAGGTGCAGCCCGGCGCAAACAGGACCAGCCCCAATATCACCGTGTCGGTCAGCACCGGCCCGGTCGGCCCTGCCAGTTCGGCATAGGCATAGCTGCGCTCCAGCCCGCGCGGGACTTTTTCATAGCCGTATTGCCAGTTCAGCCTGGCCCGCACGGTTTCCAGCCCCCGGATGAAATGAGCGTGTTTCTCTAGCCGCCCGTTGTCCAGCGCCCGCTGCAGATGCGCCGTGACTGGCTTTTCTGAAGGCTCCTGCGGGCGCAGTTCGGCGTTCACCTTGATGACCCCGCTGATCGCCTCGCGCACCTTGCGCTGATGGCTGCGGATGACTGCGCTGCCCCCTGCGGGCAGACGCCGGTAGAATTCATACAAATCCCGCATCAGATAGACCCACTCGGGCTGATCTTTCAGGCGCAGAGTTTCTGTCATGCCCATCCCTCCGGTGGCCGTCAAAGGCGAGTCGCCCGGACCGCTCTTGCCGCAGCGCGAAGGCGCGGGCAAGCCATGTCTGTGGGAGACATATGGAACAAACGCATGCGCTTTGCGTTGAGCTCGGTGAGCCCGCGTCATTACAGCCCTGTCAGGCGGCTTGCGCCCTGTCAGGTACCGGGTACAACCGAAACATGGACCTGCCTCTCCCTCTCACCCGTGATGTTGTTCTTGTCGGCGGTGGACATACGCATGCGCTCGTTCTGCGGCGCTGGGGCATGCGGCCTGTGCCCGGCGCCCAAGTGACACTTATCAACCCCGGCCCGACCACACCCTATTCCGGCATGCTGCCGGGCCATGTGGCCGGTCACTACGACCGCGATGCGCTGGATATCGATCTTGTGCAGCTCACCCGCTTTGCCGGGGCCCGCCTAATCCTCGGCGCAGCCACCGCGGTGGACCCGGTTGCGCGGGAAGTGCATGTGCCGGGTCGCCCGCCGGTCGGCTTTGACCTCTGCGCCATTGATGTAGGCATCACATCGGCCATGCCGGACCTGCCGGGCTTTTCTGACCACGGCATCCCCGCCAAACCGCTCGGTCCTTTTGCAGAACGCTGGGCCGCATACCTCGCTGGGGAAGGCCCGGCTTCGGTGGCGGTTCTGGGGGCTGGCGTTGCAGGGGTTGAGCTCGCCCTGGCCATGGCCCATGCGCTGAAAGCCGCCAAACGACCCGCTACGGTGCATTTGCTCGACCGTTCCGCTGCATTGACGGCGGTTGATGTCCGCACCGCCAAACGCCTGCGCGCGACCATGTCCGATCTGGGCGTCGACCTGCGCGAAAACGTGGATGTGATCCGCGTCGCGGCCGAAACCGTTGCTCTTGCCGATGGCGAAGAAATCCCATCCACCTTCACGACCGGAGCTGCCGGAGCCTGCGCAGAGGGCTGGCTGGCGGATAGCGGGCTGGCGCAGGAAAATGGCTTTCTCACCGTCAATTCCAATCTGCAAACCAGCGATCCAGCCATTTTTGCCACCGGCGATTGCGCCCATCTCGGGTTTGACCCGCGCCCCAAGGCCGGGGTCTACGCCGTGCGACAGGCCCCGATCCTCTACAACAACCTGACAGCTGCCCTGACGGGTGGGCGGATGCGGGCCTACAGGCCGCAGAAGGATTACCTGAAGCTCATTTCGCTGGGTGGAAAGTCCGCGCTGGCTCATCGCGGCGGACGGTTCTTCAGCGGCGCGCTGATGTGGCGGTGGAAGGATCACATTGACCAGAAATTCATGAACCGGTTTCGTGACCTGCCTGCCATGGTCGACCGGGTCATTCCCCCCGTGCACGCCGAGGGCCTGCAACAGGCGCTGGGCGATAAACCGCTCTGCGGTGGCTGTGGGTCCAAGATCGGACGCACGCCTTTGCGTGCGGCCCTTGTCGGGATGCCGGCCACCACGCGGAAAGACGTCCGCGCCTTGCCCGGTGATGACGCGGCCCTGTTGCAGATGGGCGATGTACGGCAGGTGCTGAGCACTGACCACCTGCGCGCCTTTGTGCCCGATCCAGTGGTGATGGCCCGCATCGCCACCGTACATGCGCTGGGCGATATCTGGGCCATGGGCGCGCAGCCGCAGGCAGCAACGATCAGCCTGATCCTGCCACCACTGGCGCCGGAGCTGCAGGCGCGTACTCTGCGCGACATCATGGAAACCGCACAGGATGCGCTGGCACAGGCCGGGGCGGCGGTGGTCGGCGGGCACACCACCACGGGACCGGAGTTGACCATAGGCCTCACCCTGACCGGGCTTTGCGCGGGGGATCCTATCACACTTGCAGGCGGACAGCCGGGGGATGTGCTGATCCTCACCAAACCGATTGGTTCCGGCGTAATCCTCGCAGGTGAAATGGCCGGGCATGCGCGCGCTGCGGATGTGGCAGCGGCCTATGATCTGATGCAGCGCGGGCAGGGCACCGCCGCACGGATCCTGGCCCCCGTTGCCCATGCAATGACCGATGTCACCGGATTTGGTCTTGCCGGGCACCTGCATGGCTTGTGCGAAGCTTCGGGCACTGGGGCGGCGCTTGACCTGGACGCTGTGCCGCTGATGCAGGGCGCGGCGGAGCTGGCTGCGCAAGGCGTACGGTCTTCGATCTACGCCGACAATCGCGCGCTGGCCTTGGAAATTACGGACGCGTGCAAGGCGGCCCTGCTGTTCGATCCGCAAACGTCCGGTGGCCTGCTGGCTGCTGTAGCGCCTGACGCGGCAGAAATGGCTTTGAAGGACTTGCGGGAGGCGGGCGAACCTGCCGCGCAGATCGGAGTGCTCACAGACAGCGCGCCGCGCCTGACGCTCACCTGAAGTAAACCCCTGGCGATGGCACTGTCACGCGCCCGGCGGCATGGTCTCCAAAGCGGCCTCAATTGCACCGGCGGTCGCGTCCAACCCGTCAGGCCGCAAGGAGGGCGCTGCCACCTGCGCCACCGTCACGGCACCAATCGATCTGCGGGATTTTTCATAGGCGGGGTCGTAATGATCCTGCATCAGCGACCGGGTCAGTGCCGCTTTGTCCCCGGCAGCAATCAAGCTCATCCATTGATCCACCAACGCTCCACCGCGATGCACTTTCAGCGGTGTCAGCTTCTCCCGCAGGCGGTTGCTGTCGGACAGGATGTCGTCATAGGCCTCCAGCAGGTATTGCACCCGATCCTCAACCTGTGCCTGCACTTCGATCCTTGGTGCCGCCTTCATCGCTTTCCACAAAGCAGGGGGCAGGATCCGGTCGCCAATCTTGTTGCTTTCTGCCTCCACCAGCACCGGGCGGGCGGGGTCCAGCCCGCTCAACACACCCGCCAGTTCGCTTTCAAACCATTTCTGGCTGGGCTGCGCGGTGTCTGTCGCCCCCAAAAGGGACCCGCGGTGCGCCGCCAGCCCTTCCAGATCTACGACCTGCACACCACGCGCTGCCAGCCGGGTCAGCAGGTCAGTCTTGGCGGTGCCTGTATAGCCGTCCAGCAGTACCAGCCGATAGGGGAGAGCGTCTTCGTACAAAGCCCGGAACACCAGCCGCCGATAGCTCTGATACCCACCTTCCACGGTGTCCGCCCGCCAGCCAATTTCCCGCAGCGACCACGCAAATGCGCCTGACCGCTGCCCGCCACGCCAGCAGTAGACCAGCGGACGCCACGCGCCATCCTTGTCGGCCAGCGGCCCTAACAGATGCGCCGCGATGTTGCGAAACACCAGGGCCGCGCCAACCTTGCGGCCCGTAAAGGGCGCGTCCTGCACATACGTCGTGCCAACCAACGCACGCTCTTCATCGTTCAGAACTGGCAGGTTGATTGCCCCGGGCATCCGATCCTCGGCAAATTCGGACGGGCTGCGCACGTCGATGACGGTGTCGAACCCGTGCTGTAACAGATCGGAAAGGGAAGAAGGTGCCAACGCCATGGCCTGATCTAGCCTGTGGGACCGCCCCGCCGCAACGCGGTTTCTGCGCTGTATGTCGCGCCTTTGGGTCGCCCAAAATTTTTTGGCGCCTGCCTACCGCGTCGCCACTTGCCATCCCGCCAAGGCCCAGCCACATTTCCGCTGATGATCGAGATCACCCCAAATACCCCTGAAACACCCCTGTCCGAAACCGTTGTGGACAGGATCCGCGCCAGCGCCAAACGGGACCCGGACCGCGAAGCTATCGTCTGCGGTGACCACCGCCTGACATGGCGGGCCTTCGACGACCGGATCAACCGCGCCGCTAACATGGCCATCGCGCTGGATGTGCAGCCGGGGGACAATGTGACGATCCTTTCGCAGAATTCCATTCCCTACGCGGAACTGTTCATGGGGCTTTTGCGCGCCGGGGCCTGCGTGACGCCGCTGTCCTCCATGGCCTCCAGCGATGCGCTGGAGAAGATGGTGGCCGATTGTGGGGCCAAGGTGATTTTCCTTGCCGATCAATACCGCGACCTCGCCGGGCCGTTCGTGAGCCGTCTGCCGCTGACGCGGGTGGCCATTGATTTCGCGGCCAGCGGCTGGCTGGATTACGAAACCCTGATGGCACAGGCAGCGGCCACTGATCCGATGGTGCCCATCGGGCTCGATGACACGTGCAACCTGATCTATTCTTCGGGCACCACCGGTACCCCCAAGGGCATCCTGCACAAACACGCCCTGCGATCCGCGCAGATGGACCGGGTCACCGCCAATGGCTATGACAACGGCGCGCGCACGCTGCTGTCCACGCCGCTTTATTCCAACACCACCATCGTGGCCTTCCTGCCCACGCTGGTCGGTGGCAGCACCGTTTACCTGATGTCGAAATTCGACGCCCTGAAATGGCTGGAGATTGCGGAAAGTGCCCGTATCACCCATACCATGCTGGTGCCGGTGCAATACAAACGCCTGCTGGACCATCCCGAGTTTGACCGGTTCGACCTGTCCTCAATGCATATCAAATTGTCCACCTCCGCGCCCTTGCGCCAGGCGGTCAAGGCCGACGCTATGAAGCGGTTTCCCGGTCGCCTAATAGAATATTATGGCCTGACGGAAGGCGGCGGGGTCACCGTGCTCAGCCTTACCGATTATCCGGACAAGCTGCACACTGTCGGCCAACCGGCACCGGGTGCGGAAATCCGGCTGCTGGACGAAGACGGCAATGACGTGCCTCCGGGCGAAGTGGGCGAGGTTTGCGGGCGCTCCACAACTATGATGGCCGGCTATTTTGGACGCGATGACCTGACCGAAGCGCAGATCTGGCGTGATCCGGACGGCAAGGTATTCTTCCGCTCCGGCGATATGGGCCGGTTCGACGAAGACGGGTTCCTTATCTTGTCCGACCGCAAGAAAGACATGATCATTTCCGGCGGGCTCAACATCTATGCTGATGATCTGGAGCGTGTCCTGCTGGATGACCCGGACGTCACTGATGCTGCCGTCATCGGCATCCCTTCGGCAGCATGGGGCGAGACCCCGCTGGGGCTTGTGGTGCTGACACCGGGCGCAGAAACTGATGGTGAAGCCATATGCGCCCGTGCCAACGAAAAACTGGGTAAAAGCCAGCGTTTGGCAGGTGTGGAAACCCGAGAAACCCTGCCGCGCAGCGATATCGGCAAAATCCTGAAGCGCGACCTGCGCAAACCCTATTGGGAAGGTGAAACAGAATGACTGGAATGAACGGCGCAGAAAGCCTTGTGCGCACGATGCTGGCCTCAGATGTGGACGTCTGCTTTACCAATCCCGGCACGTCGGAGATGCATTTCGTGGCCGCACTGGACCATGTGCCCGGCATGCGGTCAGTGCTGGCTCTGTTCGAAGGCGTGGCGACGGGGGCGGCCGATGGTTATTGGCGTATGGCGCGAAAGCCGGCCTCCACCCTGCTGCACCTTGGGCCGGGGCTGGCCAACGGGTTGTCCAACCTGCACAACGCGAAAAAGGCTGGCTCGGGCATCCTGAACATTGTTGGCGAACATGCCCTGCCGCATCTCGAACTGGATGCGCCGCTGGCCTCTGACATCGAAGGCATCGCGCGGCCCGTATCGCATTGGGTTGAAACCTCCACCTCTGCCACGGATGTGGGCGCCGACGCCGCCCGTGCGATTCAGGCCGCCTCCACCGCGCCGGGACAGGTCGCCACGTTGATCCTGCCGGGCGACACCGCGTGGACCGATGGCGGCGTGGTTGCAGACCCGCTGGCCGCCCCCACGCCGCAAGCCGTAGACGCAGCGATGATGGATGCCGCCGCAGCTGCGCTGGACGGATCCGAAAGCCTGCTGCTGCTCGGCAGCTCGGCGCTGACCGAAGACAACTTGATGCGCGCCGCCCGCGTCGCGGCCAAGACCGGCTGCGGCCTGCTCTGCGAATGGTCCAACGCCCGGATGGAACGCGGGGCTGGGCGCGCGGGTATCGACAAGGTGCCCTATCCCATTGACCAGGCACTGGAAAAACTGGGTGGCTATAAGCGGATCGTGCTGGTGGGCGCACGTGAACCTATTGGGTTCTTTGCCTATCCCGGCAAACCTGCGCGCCTGACCCGCCCGGACGTTTCCTTTGTGCACCTCGCGGGGGCCGACGCTGATCTCGATGCTGCACTCGACGGGTTGGAACACGCCACCGGGGCCGCATCCACTGCGCCCGTGGGCATCTATGACCGCTCTGAAGCGCCGGACCCGACCGGGCCACTGAACCCCGACAGCATCGCCGCCGCACTGACCGCATCACTGCCGGAAAATGCCATTGTAGTGGATGAATCCGTCACCACCGGGCGCAGCTTTTTCCCAACCACCTTCCGGGCAGCGCCGATCACCTGGCTTAACAATTGCGGCGGCTCCATCGGTTACGGCATGCCATGCGCCATCGGCGCGGCGGTGGCCTGTCCCGACCGCAAGGTTGCCGCCCTGATCGGGGATGGCAGCGCCATGTACACTGTGCAGGCGCTGTGGACGATGGCCCGCGAACAGCTGGACATCACCACGGTGATCTTCGCCAACCACAGCTATCGCATCCTGCGCGGCGAACTGACGAATGTTGGCGTGCAAAATCCTGGTCCGCGCGCGGTGGATATGCTGTCGCTGGATCGCCCGCGTCTGGGATGGACCGAAATGGCCCGATCTATGGGCGTCGCCGCCACCCGGGTCGAAACCGCCGAAGACCTGACGCGCGCCATGCGCGCCGGGTTCGAAGAAAACGGCCCTTCGCTGATCGAAGTCGCGCTCTAATCGCAGGAGGCAGATATGACCTGGCAAGCCTATCTCGACACCCATCAGGACCGGTTTGTTTCGGAACTGCTGGATTTTGTTCGCATCCCGTCAGTTTCTGCCTCGGCGGATTACGTCGATGACGTCCGCCACGCAGGCGAATGGGTGGTTCAGCGCATCACCGCGGCGGGCATGGAAAACGTGCGTCTTATGGAAACCGGTGGGCACCCGGTGGTCTATGCAGACTGGCTGCATGCAGGTGCTGGCAAGCCCACGGTGCTGATCTATGGCCATTTTGATGTACAGCCAGCTGAACCATTCGACCTGTGGGACAGCCCGCCTTTTGAGCCCGAAGTGCGGCAAGGCTGTGTCTGGGGCCGGGGCGCATCCGACGACAAGGGCGGTATGCTGATCCCGATCCTGTCGCTGGAGGCGCTCCTGCAAACCGATGGTCGCCTGCCTGTGAACGTGAAACTGATCTTTGAAGGGCAGGAAGAAATCGGTTCCCCCGAACTGCCCGCCTTTGTTGCCGCAAACCGGGACCTTCTGAGCTGCGACATGATCTTTTCCGCCGATGGCCTGCAATGGGGCGTGGATGAGCCGATGCTCATCAACGGGCTCAAGGGGCTGGTCGGGGCCGAAATCTCGCTTCAAGGCGCGCAGTCAGACCAGCATTCCGGCCTGCATGGCGGCGGCATCGCCAACCCGCTCATGGCCATCAGTCAGCTTCTGGCCAGCATGAAATCCCCCGATGGGCAAATCCTGATCGATGGGTTTTATGACGATGTGCTGGATCTCGAGCCCGAAGACCGCGCCGCCATCGCCCGCATCCCTTTCGACGAAGCCGACTATCTTGCCGAAACCGGCGCGCCTGCGGCGGTCGGTGAACCCGGGTTCAGCACCCGCGAACGGCTCTGGGCTCGACCCACGCTGGACGTAAATGGTCTCTGGGGCGGTTACCAGGGGCTGGGCACCAAGACAGTGCTGCCCGCTGCGGCCAGCGCCAAGGTCACCTGCCGCCTTGTTGCCAACCAGAACCCTGACCGCATCTTCGACCTGATCCGCGCCCATGTGGAGGCCAACCTGCCCAAAGGTGTCACGGCCGAGGTCACCCGCCTGCAAGGCAGCGCTGATCCTTTCCTGATGCCCACCGGGCATAACGCCTCCAAGGTTGCGGGCGATGTCCTGCGCGACGTGTATGACCGTGAACCCTACGAAACCCGGCTAGGTGGGTCGATCCCGGTGATGACCGTGTTCCTCAAGGAACTGGGCGTTCACGGTGTTATGTTCGGATTCAGCATCGGCGATGAAAACCTGCACGCCCCGAATGAATTCTTCCGGCTCATCAATTTCGAACGTGGGCAGAAGGCCTATTGCCGTCTGCTCGAAGAACTGGGCCGCTGAAACAAGACAAATGCTCTATGAACCTGAAACCTTGAAAAGGTCTGGTCCGAAGTGTTGGGCTGAATGTTAGTTTGTCCCGAGGCTCAGTTCAGATACCGGCTGACCGTGAACAGAGCCGCCTGGCTTTTGGTTCCGTCGATCGCGAATTTCGGGCCAACGGGCACGGCGCCCAGCCCCAACCGTCGCAGCCATCGCGAAAACACATAGGGGACGATCCCGATGACCTGCGTTGCATTCTGATCCCGCGCCACACGGGCCATGGCTGCCATCAGCCGCCGCTGTACCTCCCCGCGACGTTCTGAAGACACGGTTTCCGATATAAACAGGCGGGAGGCTTCCCAGATGCGATCTCCCACGGGGGCCTCAAAAAACAGCACGTCTCGCAGAATACTGTCCAACAGCCCCAATTGCGCGTCTCGCAGCATGTAGGAATGCATGCCGATTTGTGCGGTCGTCGGGGTCAGGCGCACACCCGCCATAACTTCACCGAATTCATGCAAAACGGCCCAGCGGCACAGCGGCGTGTCGTATTGGTCGAATTCCATGCCATCCGTTTGTGGCAGGTCCCAGCCCAGTTTATCGATGAAAACGGCATGTCGTGCCTTCAGATAGCGCACGAGAAGATCGCCGTGCTGGTTCATGTTGCTGAAAGACAAGGTTGTGATCTTGATCGTGCTCTTGGCCAAATCAATCGGGCGTCCGCCATCCGGTAGGAGGCGAGGTTCAGCCGCCACGTGGCGCACCGAATGTCCATCCGCGGGTGCGGGTGGCTCCAGCTCCGGAAAAATGGTCCAAGCTGGCGCCCTTTCACCGGGCGCCTTCGATTGTTTCACACCTGCTCTCGGCGTTAACCTTTCTTTAACGGTTAATGCCTATGCGGTTCGGCTCGTCCAGATTTTTTCGGAATTTCGCCACATTCCGGCCACGGAATTCTTGGTGCGTGGGAAATTTGGCAACACATGATACTCGATCGTGACTCAAAAACTGTGCATTGACTCTACGTTAGGTCCAAATTTGCGGCAGTTAATTCACAAGTCCAGATCCGGAACGTCGAGCAGGTCCAGCTCCACGAAGAATGTGGTGCCTTCGCCAAGCGAGCTGATGTAGTCGATCACGCCGCCATGCTGTTC
>JAEPNQ010000095.1 GCA_017643305.1 Marinibacterium sp.
CGCATCCACACGCTAAATTCCCTGGCCGACAAGCACATCAACCCGTCGCAGCTTCTGAACTATCTCCTCGGGCTTGTGTCTCTTGTTCGCCATTCTCGGTCCTCCGTTCCCTAAACATAACGTCGGACCAGTTCAGAAGGGACATTCCAGCAGCGCCCCCATACAACACCGCCAACAACATCATGGCCACGCCGGCGCCCGTACGCTCCTCGCGTGGCTTGACCACCATCTAGAGCGTCATCCCACCATCTATTGCCACGCACTGTCCGGTCATGTAGCGGCTTTCGTCGCAAGCCAGATACACCACAAGATCGGCGATCTCCTGCGCTTCGCCCAAACGACCCATCGGCTGGCGCGCCACGAATTGCTTCATGGCCTCTTCGTAATTGCCCGTGGCGTGCAGCCGCTGATGCAGGCTGGGACTGTCCACGGTTCCCGGTGCGATGCAGTTACACCGGATCCCTTGGGTGATGAAGTCAGCAGCCACTTGTTTGGTCAGCCCTACGGTTGCGGCTTTGGAAGTGCCATAAATAAACCGGTTGGGCAGACCACGCAGATGGGAACAAACCGAAGCGATATTCACGATCGACCCACCGCCGCGTTTCAGCATGCCCGGAACCACCGCCTGGATCGCATGGAAATGTGCCCGGACGTTCAGGTTCATGGCAAAGTCGAATTCTTCGTCCGTGGCATCTATAATGGTGCCCGCGTGCACCACGCCGGAGCAATTGATCAGAACGTCCGGTGCCGCAGCCTGAACCGCAGCAACCAGCGCTTGTTTGTCCAGCGCGTCCAGGGCAAAGGTTTCGGCCACCTCCAACCCTTGCAACAGATCACCGTCCAAGTCGGTTGCGACCACATGGGCCCCTTCACGCGCCATGGTTTCTGCCGCAGCCCGGCCAATCCCCTGCCCTGCCGCCGTTATGAACGCGCGCTTTCCCGCCAGTCTCATTCTGTTTTGCTCCCAAGGTTTTCTGTCATCCAGTTCATCAGTTCCGGCACAATCAGGCCGAGACCGATAAACCCTATCTTTGGTCGTTGCATTGCCCTAATCCTTTGGCTTCAGGGTCTCCAGCAGGTCCAGCCCCATTTGCTGTTCCGGGGCAGTCCCCGAGTAAGCGTGGAAGCTGCGCTTGAGTATATGTCGAAACAGGTCAAACCCAGTAATGACATTCAAACCGGCCGCCCGTGCGGCCGTCACAAAATCCGTTTCAACGGGTGTGTAAACCGCATCAAACACCCAACCTGGTCGCCCCTGTAACGGCAGCAGGAACGCGGAGCCGGGATAGGCATCCATGCCCAGCGGTGTGGCATTCACCAAACCTTCCATCCCGTGCAGAACATCCGGCAAGGCCGACATTGGCACCGCATGCGCAACCGGTCCGACGGCATCGGCCAGATCCTGAGCCAGATCTGGCTTGCCGTCCCAGATCAGGACTACTGACGCGCCCAGATCCACCAAGGCATACACAAGCGCTCGCGCCACGCCGCCAGCACCCGCCATCGCCACGCGGCCGGGCAGTGCGTCGCCTTCCAATTCCCGCCATACCGATATGAAGCCTGTGTGGTCCGAGTTCCCGCCTTTTAGCCCGTCCGGTTCAAAAATCACCAAGTTGCAGGATCCGATCCGCGCCACCGTGCTGTCCAACGCATCGCCCAGCCACAATGCCGATTGCCGTTTGAAAGGATGTGTCACGCTCACACCGGTCCAGCCCTCGTCGCGGCACACTTCCAGCGTAGATTCAAAATCAAAGTCGGTGCGCCCGGCGCTGTCGATCAGGTCGAAGTCCAGTGTCAGCCCATGAGCGTGGCACAAAAGCTGCAGCCCGTCGGCAAACCGGCTGCGGCCTAGGTTTTCACCGATCAGGCCGCACCGCACGATGTCTGTTTGACCCGCCACGGTCTGTTACACCTTCTCGACCCGGCCGCTTTCAGCGGATCGCAGCACTGCCTCGGTCACTGCAAGCGTTGCCAGCCCGTCGCGGCCCGTGGCAAGCAGCGGATCCTCACCGCCCTTGGCCACATGGGCGAACCGCGCCAGCTGTTCCCGGATGGGGTCGACCACGGGCAAGTCCGGCCCCGGTGTTGATTTCAGAGGGTTGCGCCAATCGATTTCGGCCCCTTCGCCGCCCTGCCACAGTTCCAGTGACGGAAACCCAAACGCGCCGGTCGTTCCCACGATCCGCATTGCATCCTGCCCGGAAAAGGCGATGGCAGGGTTTTCGCCGGATTCTGCCTCGAACGCCCAGGGCGATGCGCCTGCATCCGAGATCATAAAAGTGCCAAGCGCTCCGCTGGCAAACCGGAATGTAATCGCCGCCGTATCTTCGATCTCCAGCCCGCGTCGCGCATTGGCGGTCATTGCTGATACTTCGACGGTCTCGCCTGCGAAGAACCGCAGCAGGTCGATCTCGTGGCTGAGGTTGGTCAGGATCGGACCGGATCCCCTCGTCCGCCGCCAGAGCACATCGTAATAGGTGTCGTGTTTGCGCAGGGACCACATGCCGTTGATACCCGCTAGGTCACCGATCCGGCCCTGCAAGGCACGGGCCTCGGACACGAACGGGTGGCAGCGACGGTGATGGCCTGTGACCAGCGGAATGCCATGCGCCTCGGCCACCTCACAAAGCCGCGTGCCGTCCTCGATCGTCTGTGTGATCGGTTTTTCCACCAAGGCCGCCCAGCCCCGCTGGATCACGGCCACCCCTGATGCCAAATGATCTGGTGTTGGCGTGGCGACAACTGCGGCCCGTGTCGTGGATGGGGCATCCTCCAGCGTGCCCACTGCTGGCAACCCCATTGCCTGCAGTTCTGCGCGCCGGTCCGGACCGGGCTCGACCACCGCTGTCAAACTCACAGCTTCGCTGACCATCGCCTGTTGGGCGTGGCGCAGCCCGATGCTGCCGCCGCCGATAACGCAAAGCGGAAGCGGCCCGACGATTGAGCCGGTCATCACATCACGGCCCCAATCTGCCAGGGCACGAATTCGTGATCCCCCAATCCCTGCGCTTCAGACTTGGTTTCCTCTCCCGAAGCGACCCGGAGCCACATGTCGTAAATCTCACGCCCAACTTCCTCGACACTGGCCCCAGCACTCAGCACGCGGCCGGAATCGATGTCCATGTCATCGGTCATTCGACCGAACATTTCGCTGTTGGTGGCCACTTTGACCGTTGGTGCGGGTTTGGACCCAAAGGCAGATCCGCGCCCGGTCGTGAACACAACGAGGTTGCAGCCAGATGCAATTTGGCCAGTCACGCTGGCCGGGTCATAGCCGGGGCTGTCCATGAAGGTGAAGCCACGCGCGCGCACCGGCTCAGCATATTTGTAGACACCAGTCAGGGGCGTCGTCCCGCCCTTGGCTGCTGCGCCTAGCGATTTTTCAAGGATCGTGGTCAGACCGCCCTTCTTGTTTCCGGGGCTGGGGTTGTTGTCCATGCTGCCCTTGTTGCGCGCGGTGTAATCTTCCCACCAGCGGATCAGGTCCACCAGCCTCCCACCAACCTCATCATCGACAGCGCGCGCGGTCAGCAGATGTTCGGCGCCATAAATCTCGGGCGTCTCGGCCAGAACGCCGGTACCGCCCTGTGCCACGAGCAGATCGCAGGCATGGCCAACCGCAGGGTTGGCGGTAATCCCCGACCACGCATCCGAGCCGCCACATTGCAGGGCAACCATCAATTCAGACGCCGGGCAGGGTTCGCGCTGCACCACATTGACCAGCGGCAGCATGGCTTCGATCTTGGCGATACCCAGATCCACGGTTTTTCGCAGCCCGCCCACATCCTGAATGTTCATCGACTGGAACAAAGGCCCAGGCGTCAGCCCGTACGCTTCAACCAGCCAGTCGATCTGGTTCATTTCACAGCCCAGACCGGCCATCAGCACGCCCCCGATATTCGGGTGGCGGGCATAGCCCCACATCACGCGTTGCAAGGCTTCGAACCCATCGCTGCCCTGCCCGGCCATACCGCATCCGGTACCGTGCACGAAGGCCACGACGCCATCGACATTGGGATAGTTGGCCAGCAGGTCGGGCGTGAAATGTGCCGCGATCATTCGAGCGGCTGTGGCGGAACAGTTCACACTGGTCAGCACCGCGATGAAATTGCGTGTGCCCACGCGGCCGCTGGCCCGTCGGTAGCCCATGAACGTATCAGGTTCGGCAACGGGCGTGACCGGGCGCAAATTGGTCGAAAACGCATAATCGGTGTCGACGTTGCGAAATTCGAGGTTGTGCGTGTGCACATGCGCGCCTGCGGCAATGTTCTCGGCAGCATAGCCGATGATCTGCGCGTATTTCAGCACCGGCGCGCCCTTGGCAATCGGCACGGTGGCCAGCTTGTGACCGCGCGGGATCAGCTCCCCAGCGCCGTCTTCGCCCGGCGCCAACTGGCGGATTGCGGTTACAACGTTGTCGGCATCAGACAGGCGAACTGTATTCATTGGCAAACCTCAAGCACAGGCGGGGCTGTCCCCCGTCCAGCGGTGGATCGGAATATGCGGCTCTGGCGCGAGCCGCGCACGGGCATCCAGCCACATGTCACGCCAAATTTCCCAATCCCGCAATTCGGTATCCGGGGCTTTGCGAGACCGAGCCACAAAATCCGGGAAATGCGCGCGACCCGTGTGCTGACCAGTCACGTTGTAGCGGATATCGAAGGACCAGCGAAAGATCTCTGACATGTTGTCGGCCGCCGCATGCGGGGTCAACGGGTGGAAGATCACCGCACCCCCGGCCTTGACAGGCAGCGGGCGCGCGTCGGCTTCGTTGATAAACCCGTCAGCTATGGATGTCTGGCGCTTGGGACAATGCGGGTACATGCGCGGCTTGCCTGGAATGACCTCCAAACAGCCATTGGTCAGAGTTGCGTCCGAAATGGCCAGCCAAACGGTGACCATTTGGGTTCCGTCGCCCTCTTCATGCGCCACCGCCCTATCCTGATGCCAGTCAGTCGAAATGATATGCACGGCGATTTCGTCCCCGCGCAGGGTCCGCGCGGGCGGTTTGAGGCGCACATGCTGGATCGGGTTCGAGGTGATTTCGGGCCCGATATTGTCCAGCGGCCAGGACAATGTGACCTTTGCCCTGCGGTACCGCGCACTGGTCATGCGCCCTGGCAGGCTTGGCGTTTCAACTTCGCCCAGTTCAGTCAGGCATTCGACCCGCGCGGCAGAGCGTTGCTGCAATTCAGGCGTTTCACCAGGCACGGCCATGAAGGTGCCGGAGCTTTGCTCTCCTGCCATGGCCTCAGCCGCGCGGCGCGGATCATCCGGCGTTTCGATCACATAATCCGCTTCAATGCGTTTCACCAACGCCGCCTCCCCCGTCATGACTGATCAAAAAGCACGAGATCAAATGCGCCCTGTTGTGCCAAGCCCGTCTATTGTTGGTCTACATTCGGGCCCGGATGATTCATGGCGGTTTTGGTATACCAAATTTGACAATCGTTTTGTAAAGCAATTCCAGCAAGACGATGTCTCTGACCTTAGCGCCAATGGGACAGCATAAGTCGATTTCATAAGGGAGGCTTCTGGCACATCGTAACAGCCAAGGAGTGGAGAGGAAATAGAACCCCGGAATTCGGAACAGCCATTGCGAGACATTTATTAAAGGCAGTCGCCGTGCTCGGCGAGAGCAATATTCGGCTTAATAGAAAGTCAAGATCGGCTTGGACGGCATTCAGAGCGAAGAAAGCATCTTGGAATTTAACCGCGCGAAGGCATTCATCGCTTCGGCCATCTACTGATCTTGCACCACGAATACAGTCATCAAGCTGCCTCAGCTGTCTGCAGATTTCTTCGAGCTTGTGTTACTTTTGGTTCTTCCTTCGTCTGCCATCGGGCTCGAGAGCCAGCTTCAGTAAGTGCCACTCTTCAAGGGGAAGCCTGCGACCTTGGCTACCCCAAACATACATCTGCATCAGACCTGTTCGAATGGCTCCGTGACTTTATCACCAACTGGGCGCAATCGGTTTATCCCGAAGCGCAACACGCACGCTTCTGGGTCTGGCTGCGCGCATGGGGTCCGAGATTGCGCGTGGACTGGCGCGCGATCCCCTAGTCAGAAGCAATAGGAGGAAACCTATTGAGTATAGGCAATTCTATAGAGCGTTTGGGCCAAAACGCGGGTGCCGTCGCAGCAATCACCCAAGGTTGAAAACTCCTCGGGTGTATGGCTGCGCCCACCTTCGCTCCGCACAAAGAGCATGGCAATAGGCGCAATCAACGCCATCTGCTGTGCGTCATGTCCAGCGCCGCTGACCATGGTCAGATGCGGGATCTCAAGATCATCTGCGGCCGCTTTCATTCTGGATAGGAGAGAAGCATCACTCACACAGGGCGCAAGGTTGATCAGTTCTTTGCGGGTGTAGCCAAGTCCCCGGCGCGCGCAGATTTCGCGCATAAGGTTGTCTTGCGTAGAATACAGCTTTTCGCGCGCGTCCGGGTCAGGGTGGCGAGCGTCCAGTGAAAAGGTCACGCGCGCAGGCACCACGGCAGTGCCGCCAGGCTCGACGGTGCACTGCCCGATGGTTGTAACCGCTGGCCGGCCCAGACGATGCGCGTGGTCGATCAGCGAAGATGCAATCTCGGCAAAGCCTGCCATTGGGTCGCGGCGCAGGTCCATTGGAAAGGCCCCGGCGTGATCATCCTTTCCCTCAATGCTCACCTCAAACTGTCCCATCCCGGTGATGGCGCTGACCAGACCTACGGGCAGGTCTGCAGCTTCCAGAATAGGACCTTGTTCGATGTGCAATTCGATGAAGGCGCTTATGTCATCCCGCACTGCTGCGCCCACGCGAGCCGGATCCAACCCGACAGAGGCCATGACCTCCCCAATCGGTTCCCCCGCAAAGCTGCGCGTCGTGACCAGATCTTCGGGTGCGATCTTGCCCACGATCCCACGCGACCCCCAAAAGCCAGATGTTGGAAAGCGGCTGCCCTCTTCTTCACAAAAGACCACCGCTTCGAGGGTCTGGTCTGGCTGGCCCACCTGCGCCTTCAGCGCCGCCAGCGAAACCAGTCCGGCCACAGCGCCCAAAGCGCCGTCATAGCGCCCGCCTGGATCCTGACTGTCGATATGGGATCCGGTGGCCACAACAGGTCCTCGCGATTTGCCCTCTAGCCGCGCCCAGAGGTTGCCGACCGCGTCCATCCGCATTTCCAAGCCGGCCTCTTCACCAAAAGCGCGGCATATGTCCATTGCAGTGGCCCACTCCTCTGAGAAAGCCATGCGCGACACGCCTGTTTCCCCAACCTGACCGATCTTTGCCAGCGACATGAGAAGGTCTTCGATTACTTTTTCGTCAATTGCGATCTTGAGCACGTGATTTCCCCCGCCTTGGGCCCGGATATGCTTGCATGAATGTGGACCCTTCCGCCAGATGGACTTGACTATCTTCTTTCATCGGGCGCTGGACTGCTGAATTTTCAGGCATCCAGGCAAGGGAGGTTTTGTGGATTTGATCGACGTGCCTTTGCAGCCGCTAACCGCGGCGGCATTCTCTCCTTACGGTTGGATTCTGGACGCAGGGCAAAAACCTGATTACGCGCGCCCCGGTCTTGAGAACTGGCGGTTGCCCTTTGTCGGTCGAGACATACTCCGATTACAGGTCATGCGGTACAGCAATCGCAATATGCGGCTGTCGATGTTCGAACGCCACATCAACGTGACCGAGGCCCGCCACCCTATCGGAAATGCCGCTGCAGTGTTGGTTGTGGCAGGCGATCTAACCCTCGACGGGCCACCGTCAGCAGATTCGATCAAGGCCTTTTTGCTCGACGGCCAAAAAGGCATCATGTTCCGACAGGGGGTTTGGCATGGTCTCGATTGTTTTCCCGCTCGAACCGAGCATGTGGATTACCTCTTCCTCTCTGATGCGGCCACCGAAGACGAAATCGAGAGCCAAGGCAGCCCGGGGAACGGCGTGCACACACATATCTTTGACTTTGCTGAACAGGGCTTGGCCTTCAGGGTCATTGATCCTGAGGGAGTTTTGGCATGATCCAGCACCATACACTGCCTGACTTGGTAGCGGCCGCCGCCCCCTTCAGTCACATCGTCGAAAGCGGCGACACAATCTGGCTGTCGGGGATCCTGGCCGCAGATGATACGTCCGCAGGCCCGGAGGCCATGGATTCGATCACAACCGAAACGGAGACATGTCTGCGCTTGATCTCGCGTATGCTCGCGACGGTCTCTTTGACGCTTTCGGATGTCACAAGCGTGCTGGTACATATGACTGACCTGACGGAGTTCGAAGATATGAACGTCGCCTACGCCCGGTTTTTCCCGCCCGGGCGAGAGCCGGTCAGGACCTGTGTCGGGGTGTCCGCGTTGTTGGAGGGGGCTCGAATCGAGTTCACCTGTCAGGCGCGGCATCCCTCTTTGGCGCATGCTGACTGAACAGTTTTGGCTGCGAAACTGGGCATCCCTTTGCTTTTTGCTGCATTAAGCGGCAGCGGTGCTGATAACCCAAGACTAAATCATGCTTGCCACTTGAGCGACCTGCGCGGGCTCCTAGGCTGTCTGGAGGAACAACCGATAACCTTAGGGGTAAAACCATGTTTGGCACTTTAAAAACCTGCGCAGCATCTTTGTTTCTTGTTGTGGTGGGGTTCACGGCGCAGGCTGAGACAACTCTGGAAATGATCCAACGGACCGGCAAGGTGACCGTTGGGACCGAAGCAGCCTTCCCGCCCTTTGAGTTTGTCGAAGACGGTAAAATCGTGGGCTATGGCAAAGACATCCTCGACTACATCATAGCGGATCTGGATGTTGAACTGAACCAACTCGATCTGCCTTGGTCGGGTATTTTGCCGGGCGTTTTGGCAGGCAAGTTCGACTTTGTCGCCACATCGGTCAGCGTACGGCCCGAGCGCGTCACGAAATATGCCTTCACCGTGCCGATCGCCGACGGCACCACTTGGACCATGAAGCGCATGGGCGATGACAGCATCACAGGCGTTGAGGATCTGTCTGGCAAGATTGTCGGCACACAGCTGTCCTCGGGCGGCGAGGCAGCGGCAAAAGAGTTTCAGGAGACGCTCTCTGAAGGGTATGGGGAGTTGAAACTTTATACCTCGTATCCAGAGACCTACCTCGCGCTGGCCAACGGCGAAATTGATGTGGTGGTGCAAACGCTGCCCAACCTCGCCGTGGTAGCCAAAGAACGCCCTGGCATGTTCGAGCTCGTCGGGCCAATCGGCAGCAAGTCCTACATGGGATGGGTGACCCGGCCCGAAGACCTAGACCTGCGCGACTACCTGAGCTCCAAGATCATCGAGATGCGTGACAACGGTATGCTCGCCGAATTGCAGGACAAATGGTTCGGCTTCCGCATGGAAATCCCCGACGCGGACTATTTGCCGGAAGGTGCACTCTGAACCCACTTCTGGTTCCTGAATGAAATTCGACATCAGCTACACTATCGATGCGCTCCCTCGGTTGCTTGAGGGGGCGCTTGTGACGTTGCAGGTCACACTGGTTGGCTTCGTGCTGAGCTTATCGCTGGCAACAGCGCTGACGGTGATGCGCGAGGCAAATAATGTGCGGTGGGCGCACCGCGCGCTGGCCGTCTACATCAGTTTTATCCGCGGCACGCCGCTCTTGGTGCAGATCTTCCTGATCTACTATGTCTCACCGGTGATCGGGCTGGACATTGGCCCTTACACCGCCGGCATTCTCGCCATCACGCTCAACAGCGCGGCCTTTGTTGTCGAGATTCTTCGGGGCGGATTGGCCTCTGTTCCGAGCGGGCAGTTCGAAGCGGCAAGCGCCCTTGGGCTGAAAGGCCCAGCGCTTTGGGGCAAGGTGATCCTGCCACAAACCTTCATCGCCTCTGTCCCGCCTCTGGTAAACGAGTTTACGCAAGTTCTGAAAGCCTCAGCCCTTTTGTCGACGATCACCATTGTAGAACTCATGCGCGTATCTCAGCAGATCTTTAGCCGGAACTATCATCCTGTGGAGGTGCTTCTCGGCACATTTATACTTTACTTTCTGATGTGCTTTGCTGTCAGCCGGTCTGCCGCGCTGATCGAAGCCAAGCTAGAACTGAGGCGGGGCTAAGCTATGACCCTGGACCTTACAATCTTTGTTGACTACGGGCCGCGCATCCTGCTGGGCTTTTGGATGACGATCAAGATCGTGGTGCTGGCGATCTCATTGGGTCTCCCCTTTGGCGTGGTCCTCGCGCTGGCACGACGATCGCGGCTGCGGGTGCTCAGCTGGTCGGCGCTGGCCTTCATTGAGATCTTCCGCAACACGCCCTTCATCATTCAGGTGTTTTTGATCTATTACGTGTTGCCGTTTTACGGCCTGCGCCTGCCCGCCGAACAGGTAGGGGTGCTGGCGCTTGCCGCGTTCGGCAGTGCTTACTTCGCCGAAGTGATCCGCGGTGGCATTGATGCAGTGCCCAGCGGGCAGCTTGAAAGCGCGCGAGCCATAGGCATGAGCGACCTGCAAGCCATGCGCCACATCGTTTTGCCGCAAAGCCTTGCGATCATCCTGCCGCCACTGACCAACCAGATGCTCTCACTTATCAAGGAAAGTGCGATCTTGTCGACCATCACGGTGCAGGAGATGACCATGACAGCCCTACGGGTGCAGGGCGAGACCTTTCGGCCTTTCGAGGCCTTCATCATGATCGCGCTGCTCTATTGGTTGCTGAACGAAGTTGTGGCCATTGCGATGCGGGCCCTGGAACGGCGCTGGACCACGAAGCCCGTCGAAGGGGAGGCTTGATGGCAGACAAGTATCTCGAGCTCATTGGCATCACCACCCGCTTTGGCGACGTTGAGGCCCTCCAGGGTGTGTCTCTGTCGGTCGCGCGGGGCGAGGTCGTTTGCCTTATCGGTCCAAGCGGCTGCGGGAAAAGCACACTGCTGCGCGCGGCCAATTGGCTGACGCCCCCGAACGAAGGGACCGTGCGCCTTGACGGTTCTGTTGTGGGCCACGCGCCGCAGGGCCGGGCGACAGCCGCGCAAATTCGGGCGCTGAATGGTCACCGGGCGCGGATCGGGATGGTCTTCCAGCAGTTCAATGTCTGGCCGCATTTGACCGCTCTGGAAAACGTAGTGCGTGCGCAGATGGTGGTGCTGCGGCGTGACAAGTCCGAAGCTGAGGCCAAGGCCAGGCAGGCGCTTGCCGATGTGGGGCTGTCTGACAAGATGGACGCCTGGCCCGAAAGGCTCTCAGGTGGCCAAAAGCAACGCCTCGCCATAGCACGGACCTTGGCGATGGATCCGGTGCTGATGCTTATGGATGAGCCCACATCGGCGCTGGATCCTGAGCTTGTTGCAGAGGTGCTCGCCGTTCTCCAGCGTTTGGCGGAAATTCAGATGACCATGCTGATTGTGACCCATGAGTTGGGTTTTGCCATGCGGGTTGCGGACCGTATCGTCTTTATGGAGGCGGGCGGGATCGTTGAGCAAGGTCCGCCACAAGAGCTCTTGTCCAATCCGCGAACAGACCGCCTCAAGGCTTTTCTGGACAAGCTTTCCCTCACCACATTGCCGAAGGATCGAGAACATGCTGAAATTTGAACCGACAGAGGCCGTGATTGGTGCCCGGGTCTCCGGCATCCGCCTCGACACCCCACCGAACCCGCAGGAGATCGCGCAGATCGAGGCCGCGCTGGAGACCCACGGCGTGCTGATTTTTCCCGAGCAGGACATCACACCAGCCCAGCATATCGCCTTTTCCGGGGCCTTTGCCACGCTTGAGAAAACTGCCCGCGTGTCAGCCCGCCTCGACGGTCATCCAGAGATCTTTGTGGTGGGCAATGTCGATGGGCAGGTCGTGAGCTTTGCGCCTGCAGATGGCTCTGACGACCTCGAATGGCACTCTGATCACATGCATCTTGAGGTGCCCGCGCGGGCCTCGATGCTCTATTGCATCGAAACCCCGCCCGAAGGGGGCAACACCCTCTTTGCCTGCATGTACTCTGCCTTTGACGCGCTGGATCCGGCCGCGCAGGCGGAGGCAGAGGGATTGACGGCCCTGCACTCCGTGTCTGGGTTACAGAACTTCTTGCAGGCCAAAGGGGCCAAAGGCGCGGCGGAGGGCGAGTATGACTCGCCTGAGGCTTTGACGGTGCGTTGGCCCTTGGTGCGGACGCATCCGCTGACCGGGCGCAAGGCGCTCTATTTTGGCTCCAAAGTCACCATCGGGATCGAGGGCTGGTCCGCGCCGGAAGCCGATGCCTTCCTCACCGGGCTGGAAGTTAACGCAACCCAGGACGCGTTTCGCTACAGCCATGCCTGGGCACCGGGCGACGCAGTGCTATGGGACAACCGCCGGGTACTGCATGCGGGCACGCCCTTTGACATGGCGCGCTATGCCCGTCGAATGCATCGAACCACCTGGCGTGAAGACCACCCCATCGCATGAGCGCACATGTGGACCGCTTGGGGCTGGCCGAAATCCTGCCAAGCTGGGTGACCCGGGCCGGTCTGCGCTTTCTGCTGATCACCGACATCCTGATCATCGGCGTTCTCGCGCATCCCTACCTCGCTGCGGCCGGCATCGCCTATTCTCTGGGGGGAGTGCTTTATGCCGCCAGCCAGGGCCTGTTGATTGGCTGCCTCACCTTCGTCTCAGCCCGACCAGATCAATGGATTGTGACCCTTCGCGACGGGATCCTTTTTGCAATCGCCATGGGATTGGGGCTGGGGCTTTTGTGCCAGTTTGGCAGTGGCTGGCTCAGGCTGCTGGGACAACAGGCCGATCTCATCGCAGACGCCGGTCCGCTGCTCGCGCTTCTGGGGTTGGGCCTGCCGCTGCATTACCTGGTTGTGGCGCTTGGCTATGGTCTCGAGGCACGGGGCGCGCGGGGTCTTGTGTCCAGTTGGGTAGGTCTTGGCTTTGTTGCCAACATCGCTTTGGGCTTCGGTTTGCCGGGGATATTCCGCATCGGACCAGAGACTACCGTTTGGACCGTCGTTCTTACCACGCTTGCCATGCGCTTTATCATTCTGCTGGGGCTCTGCCACGCCATTTGGCGCCGGATCGACCGCCAGGCGCTGCACGCGCTGCCGCGCATGACGCTGGGCTCAGGCCGAGACTTGCGGCGCATCGGGCTTGCCGCAGGGACTGGCATCGCGATCGAGTCTTCGGCCTTCGCCGCCCTCAGCGTTTTTGCAGGTTGGCTTGGTCCCGAGGCGCTGGCTGCCTACACCATGCTTGTCAGCCTTGTCTCTGTCATCTTCTCACTGGCGCTCGCTGTCGCAGTCCTGACGGCCGCGCGCATCGCCTCCAACCGCACCTATGCCCGGAGCCGTTTTTGCGAAGGTCTGGTCGTGGCCCTAGCCCTGATGAGCGTTCTGGGAGTGATGGCCTACCTGCTGCGTGCGCCGCTGATCAGCCTCACCGTTTCAGACCCAATCGCTGCAGCTATTGCCTCACCGCTTGTGGGCCTTGTGGCCTTTTTGATGCTGGGGGATGGTGGGCAGGCCGTGGCCCAAAACGCCCTGCGCGCCATCGGCGACGCCTGGCCTGCGACGCTCATCCATCTGTCGGGTTACCTTTGCCTCATGGTCTTTGGCGGTTGGCTTCTGGCCTTGCCGATGGATCGCGGCGTGCGCGGCCTTCTGGAAGCCACAGCCGTCGCCTCGTTGGCCGTTCTGACCATGCTGACCTGGCGCTTCTGGCGCCTTACCAAACCTAAGGAGAGCCTCTGATGCCCATCGAAACTACCCCGCTGCACCCAGACTTTGGCGTCGAAATCCATGGCGTTGATCTGGCCGCATTGGATGATGCGACCTTTGCAGATATCGAAGCCGCCTATCACACGCACGGTGCGCTCCTTTTTCGCAATCAGTTTTACACACCGGATGTGCAGGTGGCGCTCGGGCACCGCTTTGGCGTTTTGGGCATTCCGCCGCGCAAACAATTCAACTTGCCAGATCACCCAGAGATCTCAGTTCTTGGCAATCTGATGAACCCCGATGGGACCCCAGCCGCCTTCTTCAACGAAATGGGTGAGGAATGGCATTCCGACAGTGCGGGCTACGAAAACCTGGATGGCGTGACCTTTCTGCATTGCATAGAGAGCCCTCCCGAGGGCGGTGAGACATTGCTGTGTTCCATGACTGCCGCCTGGGACTCGCTTGATGCGGACAAACAAGCAGATATGGAGGGGCGCAAACTTCTGCACAGTTGGAACTATCACAACGACAAGGTTTTGAAGGTTTCGAAGGCCAAGCCTCTGTCACCGGAGGAGCGCGCCAAGATCCCCGATAACATCACAGATCTTGTCCAGGTCCATCCCGTCAGTGGGCGCAAACTCTATTACATCAGCCACAACTTGGTGAAGCAGGTCGACGACTGGGATGAGAAATCGAGTCTCACCTACATCATGCCACTTGTGGATCATGCGACAGCGCCAGAGCGGGTCTATACCCATCGCTGGCGGCCTGGCGATCTGCTGGTTTGGGACAATCGCGCTACAATGCACACAGCCACAGACGTGAGCGCATACCGAAATGCGACCCGGCACATGCACCGGTCTTATGCGTTCACTGGACCTCACGCACTTCCGGAAGGAAAACTTGCCCCGGATTCTGGGTCTCTAAAGACAACCTAAACCAATGCCAGACCTCTTTTCGCATGTGATAGCGAGCGAATGGCGTGTCTGAGTGAACCTGCACGTAGTCTGCGGTTATGCTTGCGACGCTCCATCCTCCGTCCTGAAAATGACGGTGGACCAGGTCAAACGCGGCATTCCAGTCTGCCGTCAAATAGGGGCGCAAAGAACGAAGCGAAGAGGTCAGTACTCAGCATCGACCCGGACGACTATGGTTACAAGACGGGTCCGATCGTGGCGATGATGTTGTTCCAAATGCGACGGTGATAGGGCCAGGCAAGCACGTCAGGCAAACCTACAGGATCACTTCGCTCGATATAGGATTTCTGCCGGTTGTGAACGTCGGCCGTTACAGCATCGTCCTGCAAAAGGATGTTGTTCTCATAATTAAGGTCAAAGCTGCGCAGATCGAGATTTGTCGATCCGATCAACGTCACGCGACAATCGATCGTCAGCGTCTTTGC
>JAEPNQ010000043.1 GCA_017643305.1 Marinibacterium sp.
ATTATGTCCGAAAAGTTTGAATTTGTTGGGTAATGATCGTTCTTCGTCCATACAGTTCAAAAAACCAAACGTCCGCCGCTCTACAAATTACTGCTGCTGAACGATGACTACACTCCAATGGAATTCGTGGTCCATATTTTAGAGCGCTTCTTTGGGATGAATCATTCCCAAGCATTTGAAGTCATGCTGACCGTGCACAAGCGTGGCGTGGCCGTGGTTGGCGTGTTTAGCCACGAGATTGCTGAAACCAAGGTCGGTCAGGTCATGGATTTCGCCCGTCGGCACCAGCACCCGCTGCAATGCACGATGGAAAAAGAAGACTGACCCTCGGATCATGTCTGTCCGTCTGACGCTGGCCACTTCGGCAGGGTTGTGCATTCCAGAAACCGGCGTAATCGGTGTGTTCGGAGTAACGCCCAATTTTGATCTGTCCACATTGCCGCGGGACAGGGTGGAGCTGATTTTGCGCCACAAGCCCGACTTTGACCATTTCGACAAGCTGGGTTGGCGCGTGGAGACCGAATCATCCGAACGCTATGCCACTGCCGTTGTCGCCTTGCCGCGCGCCAAGTCTGCTGCGCAAGCTGTGATCTGGCATGCGCTGGGCCAGACCGATGGACCCATCTTTGTTGATGGTCTGAAATCCGATGGAATCGATAGCATCCTGAAAGCAGTGCGCACCAAAGTGGGCGTGTTCGGCCCCGTGAGCAAAGCGCATGGCAAGCTGTTCTGGTTCAACGCCACGCAAGATTTGTTTGACGCCTGGCGCCCGATGCAGACCACGTTGGACAACGGCATGGTCACTACGCCGGGCTGCTTTTCCGCTGCCGGGCCAGACCCGGCTTCGATCCTGCTAGCGGAAAGCCTACCTGAAAAGTTGGGCAAGCGGTGCGCCGATCTGGGGGCGGGGTGGGGATACCTCGCCGCGCAGATCCTGAAACGGGAAGAGGTGCATGTGTTGCACCTAGTCGAGGCCGATTTTTCCGCGCTGGAATGCGCGCGGCAAAACGTACCAGCCCCCCGCGCACAGTTTCACTGGGCCGATGCCCGGAGCTGGGAACCGGAGGAACGGTTGGACGCGGTCATCATGAACCCACCATTTCACACCGGGCGCGCAGCAGATCCCAGCTTGGGTAAGGCCTTTATCGTTGCAGCTGCAGATGCTCTTGCACCGCACGGCACGTTGTGGCTGGTGGCCAACCGGCATCTGCCCTACGAGACATCAATTGCGGCCCATTTCCGAGATTGGCAGGAAATTACCGGCAATAATCGGTTCAAAGTCCTGCGCGCGACACGACCCTCTCGCCACCGCCGGTGAGCTTGGCTAACCTGCCCAAAGCTTCAGGAGACCGCCCATGTCTTTCGCCATTGCCGGAAAAACCGCCATCGTAACCGGAGCGGCCAATGGAATCGGGCGAGCCATTGCTCGGCATTTTGCCGAGAAGGGTGCAAATGTCGTATTTGCCGACATGGATGAAAAGGGGCTGATCGAAGAGGTTGGCGAACAGCCTGAAGACAGCAATATCCGCTATTTTGCTGGGGATATGCGGGAACGGCTGGCGGTGGCCAACCTGTTGTCCACCACACTCGATGCCTTTGATCAGGTCGATATTCTAGTCAACGCCGCCCGGCAGGTGACCACATCAGATCCGCTGGACCCCGACGACACCAGCGTGACTGCCATGCTAAACCAAAACCTGATGCCCGCCGTGCGCCTGACTCAGCAGATCGCCAAACGAATGATCAAACAATCCAGCGGTCAGACCGAGGGGTCGGCGGGCACGATTGTGAATATCTCCTCCATCGCTGCGCGGCGGACGCATCCGGAGCTTTTGGCCTATTCGGTCAGCACCGCGGCCCTAGACCAGTTCACACGATCCATGGCGGTGGTGCTGGCGCCGCACCGCATTCGCGTCAATGCTGTGGCCATAGGATCAGTGATGAGCGCGTCGCTGCAAACAACGCTGAAGGAAAACCGCGGCTTCCGGCAGGACATTGAAGATCACACTCCGCTGTCGCGGATTGCCGCGCCAGGTGAGCTGGCGGAAGCTGTGCAATACCTGGCGTCGGACGCGTCTGCCTTTACAACAGGGCAGGTTCTGACAGTGGATGGTGGCAGAACGCTGCTTGACCCGGTCGCCGCTCCGGCGCACTAACCAGATATGACAGATTTTTCGACTGAAAAGGCAACGGCTGCCGCGTGGTTCCGCCAGTTGCGTGATGAGATTGTGGCCGCATTCGAAGGCCTTGAAGACAAGCATGCCACTGGCCCGCTCAGTGATGCTGCGCCTGGGCGGTTTGAGGTGACTGAAACTCGGCGCGCGTCAGACGGTGATAGTGACTCCGGCGGCGGGCTGATGAGCGTCATGCGCGGTGGGCGCGTGTTCGAGAAAGTGGGCGTCAACGTATCAGAGGTTTATGGCACGCTGTCTGATCGGGCGCAGGCGGCGATGATGGCACGCAAGGGTCTCCCGGGGATGAAGGATGATTCACGGTTCTGGGCATCCGGCATTTCGCTAGTGGCCCACATGCAGAACCCCCATGCACCAGCCGTGCACATGAACACGCGCATGTTCTGGACGCCGCATGCTTGGTGGTTCGGGGGAGGGTCAGATTTGAACCCTTGTATCGAATATGACGAAGATACCGCCCATTTCCATGCCACGCAGAAGGCGCATCTGGATGCGCACGGGGCCGATCTGTATCCGCGGTTGAAAGCATGGGCGGATGAATATTTCTATATTCCACATCGCAAGCGAGCGCGTGGAGTTGGCGGGATATTCATGGACGATCAGTGCAGCGGCGACTGGGACGCAGATTTTGCGCTGACCCAAGATATCGGTCGCGCTTTTCTGCATGCCTATGTTCCGCTGGTGGAAAAACGGCGTGTGCAAACCTGGGACGATGCAGACAAGGATGCACAGCTGGTACATCGTGGGCTTTATGCGGAGTATAACCTTGTTTATGACCGGGGCACCAAGTTTGGTTTGGAAACGGGACATGATGCCAATGCGGTGTTGATGAGTTTGCCGCCATTGGCGAAGTGGGTTTGAGCCTGAGATCGGAAACTCTCAAAGTTTCCGGCCAGGACTTCTTGAAAAAATCCGATGCCAGTACCGTCTTGCCGCCTTTGTACCCCATTGTTAGCGTGGCCCAATGACAACCGCCTTGCTGACCCACGCTGATTGCCTCCAACATCAAACGCCTGACGGGCATCCAGAACGGGTGGCCCGGCTGGAACATTTGCTGCACGCCCTGGAGCCCCTGGACCTGCAGCGAGTCACCGCGCCTTTGGCAGCGGAAGATGACATTCTGCGGGTGCACCCGGCGGACTATCTGGCAGAAATACGTCAAAAATCCCCGTCCACAGAGGCTGTGGCGCTGGACGCAGATACCTGGATGTCGCCCGGTAGCCTGCATGCAGCTTTCCGGGCAGCGGGGGCGGCTGTTCGCGCGGTAGATATGGTTTTGGGCGGGGAAACCGCCAATGCCTTTGCTGCAGTTCGTCCGCCAGGGCACCATGCCGAGACCGCCACACCTATGGGCTTTTGCCTGTTTGGTAACGCTGCGATCGCAGCCAAACACGCTTTGGATCATCACGGGCTGGCGCGGGTGGCTGTGGTGGATTTCGACGTGCATCATGGCAACGGTACGCAGGATTTGCTGTGGGATGAGAAACGCGCGCTGCTGATCACGTCGCAGCAGATGCCGTTGTGGCCTGGATCGGGCCGCCCGGAGGAAGACGGCGCGTATGAAAATATCCTGAACATTCCGCTGGCGCCGGAGACCGGAGGGCGGGAGATGCGCGCAGCGTATGAGGGGCTGGCTTTTCCGCAACTGCGGGATTTTGAGCCGGAGCTTATCATCATCTCCGCCGGGTTCGACGCCCACCAGGCCGATCCGTTGGCGAACCTGAATTGGAACACAGATGATTTCCGCTGGCTGACGCGACAGCTTTGCGCGCTGGCAGATGAGCTGTGTTCGGGGCGGATTGTATCGCTGCTGGAAGGCGGGTACGACCTTGCCGCGCTGGCTGAGGCCGCGCGCGCACATGTAGAAGAATTGATAGAGGCCGGGGCATGACCGACAAACCTGTCAGTGAAATGAGTTTTGAAGAAGCGATGCGGGAACTGGAAACAGTAGTTGATCAGCTGGAACGCGGGGATGTGGCCTTGGATGCCTCCATTGCGCTGTATGAACGCGGGTCTACGTTGAAGAAGCGATGCGAGGATGAGCTCAAGCGCGCGGAGGAAAAGGTTGCTGCGATCACGCTGGACACGGACGGCACGCCCACTGGAACCAAGCCGGTCGAAGGGCTCTGATGTTCCCCGACACCCTGCGCGCGGACGCAGCTTTGGCCAAGGCGCATCTGCATTCTGCAATTGTTGGCCAGGATCAATTGGCCGAAGCCATGCGCTATGCCACCAATGGCGGCAAGGGGCTGCGGGCCTTTCTGGTTTGTGAAAGCGCGCGACTGCACGGTGTTGGCCAGGAGAGGTATGTCGGGCCCGCCGCCGCCATTGAGGCCATGCACGCTTATTCTCTGGTGCATGATGATATGCCGTGCATGGATGATGACGACCTGCGCCGGGGCCAGCCAACGGTGCATCGCAAGTGGGACGATGCGACTGCGGTTCTGGTCGGCGATGCCTTGCAAGCGTTGGCGTTTGAGCTTGTGTCGCATCCGTCCTGCGGGTCGGCCAAGGTGCGAACCGATCTGGCACTCAATCTGGCCCGGGCCGCCGGGGCGCAGGGCATGGTGCGCGGCCAAGCGTTGGACATGGCGGCCGAAACCGCAGCGGACCCTTTGACGCTGGAAGAGATCACGATCCTTCAGGCGGGCAAAACCGGTGCTTTGATAGAATGGTCAGCCATGGCAGGCGCGGTTCTGGCAGGGGCGGATACTGCCCCATTGCGGGCTTATGCGCAGGCACTGGGGCTGGCATTTCAAATTGCTGATGACTTGCTGGACGTGGAAGCGACGATGGAACAGACAGGCAAGGCCACGGGCAAGGATGCCATGGCCGGAAAAGCCACCTTTGTTTCGCTGCTTGGGGTTGATGGGGCGAAACGCCGCGCAGCTGCGCTAGTGGAATCTGCCGAAGATGCCTTAGCTGAATATGGTGAGGGCGCCCATAGCTTGCGAGAAGCCGCGCGCTTCGTTATTTCGCGCGATAGCTAGTCCGCCAAAAGGGACGCGCCGATGAACGACAAACCGCATACACCACTGCTTGACCGGGTAAACCGACCCGCCGACCTGCACCAGTTGTCCGACACGCAATTGGTCCAGCTGGCACATGAACTACGTGCAGAGACCGTTTCCGCCGTGTCGGAAACCGGCGGACATCTGGGCGCCGGGCTGGGCGTAGTGGAATTGACCGTGGCCTTACATGCCGTGTTCGACGCGCCGCGCGACAAGATCATATGGGATGTAGGGCACCAGTGCTACCCCCATAAGATCCTGACCGAGCGCCGGGACCGCATCCGCACCCTTCGCCAGAAAGACGGGTTGTCCGGGTTCACCAAGCGTAAAGAAAGCCCGTATGACCCCTTTGGGGCTGCGCATTCTTCTACTTCCATCAGCGCGACGCTAGGTTTTGCCACAGCGCGCGATCTGGGTGGAATCACTGCCGAAGGCATTGGTGATTGCATCGCGGTGATCGGCGATGGCGCGATGAGCGCGGGCATGGCGTTTGAGGCGATGAACAACGCCGGTCACCTGAACAAGCGGATGATCGTCATCCTGAACGACAATGAAATGTCGATCGCACCGGCCGTTGGAGCGCTGTCCTCGTATTTGTCCAAACTATACGCCGAAGAACCGTTTCAGGAACTGAAAGCCGCTGCCAAGGGGGCCGTTTCGCTATTGCCGGAACCGTTCCGCGAAGGGGCGCGGCGGGCCAAAGACATGCTCAAGAGCATGACTGTGGGCGGCACGTTGTTCGAAGCTCTTGGGCTGAGTTACCTAGGCCCTATAGATGGGCATGATCTGGACCAGCTGTTGCCGGTGCTGCGAACAGTCCGCGACAGGGCAACCGGCCCAGTGCTGCTGCATGTCATTACCAAGAAGGGCAAGGGTTATGCCCCAGCAGAACAAGCCCGTGACAAGGGCCATGCAACGGCCAAGTTCGATGTTCTGACAGGCAAGCAGTTCAAGGCACCTTCGAATGCGCCCGGCTATACCAAGGTGTTCGCCCAGACCCTGGTGGATGAAGCCGCGCGGGACGACAAGATCGTTGCCGTCACGGCGGCGATGCCTGATGGCACGGGGCTGAACCTGTTTGCCGAACGTTACCCATCGCGGTGTTTCGACGTGGGGATCGCCGAACAGCATGGCGTAACCTTCAGCGCGGCTTTGGCTGCGGGTGGGATGAAGCCCTTCTGCGCGATGTATTCCACGTTCCTGCAGCGCGGGTATGACCAAGTGGTACATGACGTGGCCATCCAGGGCCTGCCAGTGCGCTTTGCGATAGACCGTGCTGGCCTGGTAGGGGCCGACGGGGCCACCCATGCGGGTAGTTTCGACATTGCCTATCTGACCAATCTGCCGGGGTTCGTAGTGATGGCCGCCTCTGATGAGGCGGAGTTGCGCCATATGGTGGCCACGGCTGCGGCCTATGATGATGGGCCCATCGCCTTCCGATTCCCGCGTGGCGAAGGCGTTGGCGTAGACCTGCCGGAACGTGGTGAGGTTCTGCAGATCGGCAAGGGCCGCATCGTGCGCGCCGGAGGCGGCGTTGCCATCCTGTCACTAGGCACGCGGTTGGCAGAGGCGGAAAAGGCTGCGGACGCGCTGGCTGGGCGAGGGATTAACCCAACGGTGGCTGATGCGCGGTTTGCCAAACCGCTGGATCGGGACCTGGTGCTGGACCTGGCAGACCGGCATGACGCATTAATTACGGTCGAAGAAGGGGTTGTTGGCGGGTTTGGGTCCCATGTGATGCAGCTGCTGTCAGACGAAGGTGTCTTGGACACCGGACTAAAGGTGCGATCCATGGTCCTGCCTGACGTGTTTCTTGATCAGGCCAATCCGACGGACATGTACGCGCAGGCCGGGCTGAATGCCGAGCAAATCGAAACGAAGGTTCTGGATTTGCTGGGTGTAGCATCACTTAGCGGAAAGCGTGCTTGACCATGGATAGCCTGCGGATTCCAGCTCTTCACAGAAATGGTAGCGATTGATTAAAATCCATGGCGGTAAGACTGTTCTTGGTGGGCTGAGCAAAAGATGGCCACGGGTTTTTTGAAACGCATTTTTGGTGCCGGAGGGCGGTTTTCACCCGCTGCGCCGGACCAACCCCTTTTTGTCATTGGTGATCTGCATGGCCGGGCTGACCTGCTGGACAAGTTGCTAGACCAAGCACGCGATGGTGAGCAGATCATCTGTGTTGGTGATTATGTGGACCGGGGTGAAAACAGTGCAGATGTTCTTGCCCGGTTGCACGAAACCCCTGACATCCTGTGCCTGAAGGGCAACCACGAAGACATGCTGCTGGCATTTTTTGGACGATCCCGAAAATGCCGGGCCACGCTGGCTGCGGTATGGCGGGTTGCAGACACTGGCCAACTTTGGGGTTCCAGGCATCAGTGAACGCATGCGGGGTGGTGAACTGACTGCTGCACGCGATGAGATGGTCAAACGCATGGGGAATGCGCAGGTTGATTGGTTGCAGACCATGCCTTTGTTTTATGAGACCGGTAATGTTGCGATTGTGCACGCGGGTGCCGACCCGGTTTGCCCCATTGCCCAGCAGTCCAATACGGTGTTGATGTGGGGGCATCCGGAATTTCGAAAAACCACACGCCCAGATGGGATCTGGGTGGTGCATGGCCATACGATTGTGGATGAACCGATGGTGAAGAACGGACGAATATCAGTAGACACTGGGGCTTATGCGACCGGACGGCTGACAGCAGCCCGCTTTGGTACCGACGGTATTGAATTCATCCGGGCGTAATTGAAGCGGGTTCCGCTTAACCCCCTGTTAACCAAGGGTATGGCTAACATCCGGTAAACGCCTGATGACAAGCCTTGCCCGCCATGATCGAAACCAACGCGACAGTTCCCATCTCTACAAAGCCATTTAAAGGCTCGTTTTACGATCGAGTAGGTAAAAGGTTGCTGGACATAGGGGTGTCATGTCTGGCGTTGCCGATTGTAGTTCCGGTTGTATCTCTATTATGGGTTCTGGTGCGGCTGGATGGCGGGCAAGGGTTCTTCTGGCATGATCGGGTTGGCAGAAATGGTCGCGTTTTCCGCTGCCTGAAGCTGCGGAAAATGGTCCCGGATGCCGACCAGCAGTTACATCGCGTTCTGGAAACAGACCAACAGGCCGCTAGCGAATGGGCGTTAAATTACAAATTGCAGGACGACCCGCGCGTGACCCGTCTAGGTCGGATCCTACGGCGCACAAGCCTGGATGAGCTGCCCCAGATTTGGAACATCCTGCGCGGAGAGATGTCGCTGGTGGGGCCACGTCCAATCACGGCACGCGAGATGTTTTCTACGATCCAGACCCGTCTGTTTATCTGCGGCACATGCCGGGACTGACTGGATTGTGGCAGGTCGAAGGACGTCAGGATGCCCAGTACGATCTGCGTGTGCGGATGGACCGATATTATGATGCGCATCGCTCTATGGCTATGGATCTGAGTTTGATCCTGCGTACGGTTGTTTGCGTTATATGCCCAACGGGGCGGTAGACCACCAGTCCATTACGCCGCAATGCGCCCCATGTTGTAAAGGCGGGTCGTTTCTGCGCCCAGCGCGTTCAAGGACCATGCAGTAACATCCGTGCCTTTCGCCCCACTTTGCAGCCGGTGCAGAAAAGTCGGGTCTTTTCCCAGACAGCACAAAGTTTGCGCGACGCCAGTGAGGTTCTCCTTGTCATGAATCACAGCGTTTGTGCCGCAGGCCAGCACCTCGGACAGACCCGGAAGGTCATTCATAACCACCGGCCGACCTGCGACAAGTGACTGGATAACGACGCGCGGCAGCCCTTCCCGCTCGGATGTAAGAACGGTGGAGTCCGACAGGTGAAGGAGGTTTTCAGGGTCAGTGCGGTGACCACAGAGCTTGACGTGGTCCTGCAGGCCAAGTTGCGCAATCAACATTTTCAGATCTTCCTGCGCCGGCCCTGCCCCGGCCATCAGGATTTTCAGGTCAGGGCAGGTCGGGGCAAGCGCTGCAAACGCCCTCAGGAATTCGGCATGGCGTTTACGGGGCTCCAAAGCAGCCAGCATTAGGACGATTGGCGGTTTGGGGTCACCGGGTGCAATGCCAAGCAATGGGCGCCAGTCTTTAGGCATTTGACCATTGCGATACCGGTCCAGGTCCATACCCGATCGGACGCAGAACGTGCGGTCCTGACGCGCGATGCCTTCGCTGATGTAAGCGTCACAAACGGCGTCTGACACACCAAGGAAAAGATCGGTTCGCCTTGCAGCCATACGTTCGGCGGCCAGATACACAGCCCGTTTGACGGGGTGAACCCCAACAAAGGGCAGGATGTGAATACCGTGCACAACCATCGCGCCAGGCGTCGCCGCAGCCGCTGCACGCCCAAGGATACCCGCCTTGCTTTGATGCGTATGCACGACATCTGGCTGCGACTGCCGCAGCAGATCGCGCAAAGCCTTGTACGCACTGACATCCGCCAGCGGATGAACCGGGTGGATCATCTGCGGCACCGATACCAAGTTTACCCCATCTGGTGCATTTTCCATCCACCAAGGGTCCATATCCGCACCAACAACCAGTGTCACTTGGTGTCCGGCGTTTACCTGCCAACGGCAGGTTTCAATTGTATTTTCCTCCGACCCGGATCTTAGGAACCGGGTAACAAGATGCGCGATGTGCATGTCCGACGTCCTGTTCGGCTTCACACCACTCCCACCATCTTAAGTCCCCGTTAACCTTGACCGGCGATCCTTAACAAATTGCAAACAAACGGCTGAAAGGGGTCACATGCCTGCGCCGCGCCTGATCTATTTTCACGTGCCCAAATGCGGTGGTTCCACGTTCGGGGCTGCGCTGCGGCTACGATATTTCTGGTCTCAGGCCACAATTGGCCAGCAAATCATGCGGCCGCCTGGACCGGAGGGCCCAGCGCAGCGGAAGACCCGGATAGAACAGGACTATGACCAGCGGGCTGGGGTGTTGCAGCGCCTGGTGGATCACGGCGTTCGGTGTATCAGCGCCCATGTCCGGTACGAGGCTGCATTCATGGACAGCACAGCGCAGGATTATCTGCGGGTTACGCTGCTGCGCGATCCGGTGGAGCGATTTGTATCGCATTATGCCTATTTGCAGCGCCGCCACCCAGACCCGGGGCGGCCCAGCACGCTGGCTGGTTTTCTGGATACAGAAGATGCGGAGCGGTTGGGCCGGCAATACCTGTTCTATTTCGGTGGGGCGCGGGCAAATGTGGGACAGGCCATAGATGCGCTGCGTGGATTTGACCTGGTGGGAGATTTGGAGCATGGCCAGCGATTTCGCGCCGATTTGAGCCGAATGGCCGGCCCCCTTCCAAACCTTGGCGTTCGTAATCAGGCCACAGCGGGCGCAGCCGTTCCGGCCGATTTGCACCAACAGATTGAGAAGCTATGTCGGGAAGATCGCGCAATCTATGACGCCGTTTTCAGGGAGGCCGCCCTGCAGTGCCAGTGATCCTAGCGCCCTCCATTCTGGTCCTGATCTGTTGGGGGCTCAGTTTTGGACTGACAGCGATGGCCGTGGCCTTTCCACAGGTTTTTGACCTAGTACCGGTATTTTTGCGCCGCGAGGGACGCGATCTGAGCGAAGTTGCGCAGCTTTCCATTGGGCATCTTTGGCTGGTGACTGCCTTGCTCGCTTTTCTTGTCGGATGCCTTGCTGGCAATGTGGCCACACGGCATGGAGCGCCTGGCCCGTTTCGGACGAACCATGTACGCGCAGCACGGATCGTCACCAGGGTGAACCTGCTGTTGCTTCTGGTGACTGGCGCATGGATTGCAGTCAGCGCGGCCAAAGTTGGGGGGCTGGTGCCCCTGATCCTGCTTTCGGTTGCCGACAATCTGACCGCGCGCGATACATTGTTGGATACCAAGCTGTTCACCGGCATGCGCCTGTTTATGCTGCTTTGCCAGCTACAGGGTGCCTTGCCGCAGGGTTGCTTGCAACGGGCCTGCCTCCAAGGGCAAAGCGCGCATATATTGGCGTACTGGTCCTGAACACTGTGACATTGGCTCTGTTACCGATCGTGATGAGCCAGAGATTGCTGTTGCTGCAGTTTCTGCTGTCCAGCTACATGGCCACTTGTCTGGTCAAACGCCGGATCGTAGGGTTGCGCTGGCTACTGCTCGCAGGCCTTTTGTTTCTGAGCGTCTGGATGTTGCGCGAGAGCGTGACCAACCCTCAATTCTACCGGCATCCTGTAGATTTGGGGCTGCAGAAGCTGGCCTATTACTTCGTGAATGATCTGGGAAATGCGATTGGACCCGTGGGTGCCGACATTCCGCACACATATGGCGCATTGTCTTTTCGCGGTGTCCTGTTTCTGACGTTTTCCGAAGGGTTGATCGAAGGCGCTTTGAAAGACCGGCTGGCGATTCTCAATTCCCTGAAGGGTGGGGGTGAGTTTCCGCTACTGACCGCCCCGTTTGTGGATTTCGGAGTGGTGGGCGGCGTGGGTGTGTTGATGCTGTTCGGGTTCGTTTGCCAGGTGGTTTACCGCGTTGCCCACGTCCGGTTCCTGGCCGCCGTGGTCTACGCCCAGATCGGTGCGGGGCTGCTGTTTTCATCCCACGCCGTTTACATTTCGCACCAAAACCAGCTGTTCGGCCTAATTCTGGTCTTTGCTATTGCACGCTTGAGTTGGGTCAAAGCGATGCCGCCTATGCCCATCCGACTGCCTGACCCTGCAAAGGGTGCTTTTTTCCATACCAGACGCAAGCGTGTCAGAGCGACCGAAACTGAGCGACCTACCTTGGAGCTCGTCCGTGCCTAGCTGGGGTCTTCTGACCGGATGCCGTAGCTTTCAAAACTCTTGGCCGTGTCCGCGATCTGTGCGTCAGTCAGGATATGCCCGCCACCGATGGCCAGCGCGTGGTAATACTGGTGGGCCAGGGCCTCCAACTCTCCGGCAAGCCACATAGCACGGGTCAGGTCGGGGCCTGCGACGATCATTCCGTGATTGGCCAGGAGGCAGCCATTGCGCCCTTCCATTGCCGTGATCACATGCACCGACAGCTCTGGCGTGCCATAAGTGGCGTAGTCAGCCACGCGAATGTCCGTACCGCCAAACGCCGCCATCATGTAATGGATCGCTGGGATCGGGCGCCGGGCAATTGCGAGGATAGTGCTAAACGGGGCGTGGGTGTGGACCACGGCGTTGAAATCAGGCCGGTGACGTAAAAGGTCACGGTGAAAACGCCATTCGGAGCTGGGTTTCAACGGGCCGTCATACCCGCCTGCGTCATCCGCAAGATCCACGCGTGCCATCATCTGCGGTTCCAGCACGTCATAGCCGACACCCGAGGGGGTGATCAGCATATTATCGCCATCCCTGACAGAAATGTTGCCGGAGGACCCACGGTTCAGACCCTCGGCATCCAGCCGTTTGCAAGCGGTGACGATGTTGGCTCGAACCTGATCTTGGGTCATCGGAATTCCAGTCGTTTTTAAAAAGCTGTTTTCATATCAGCACCGAAAGCAGGAACGATACAAGTTGGTCACAGACGCTTGCGCATTTCGCCCCGGCAAAATAACCCGTTATCATGCTGGACGTATTTCTGCGCACGTTGCCGTTCTTTGCAATTATCGGTCTGGGCTATCTGGCCGGGCGCACACGTTTTTTCAGCGAAGAGGCTACCGCCTATCTGACCAAGTTCGTGTTTTTCTTTGCCCTGTCAGCGATGTTGTTCCGGTTTTCGGCCAACTTGCGGATGGGAGAGGTTTTTGATGGCCGCCTGATCGCCGGGTACCTGTGGGGTACGGCGGTAGTGTATCTGATTGCAACTGGCGTTGCTCTTTGGCGAAATCTGGACATCCCGACCACGGCGGTGGAGGCACAATGCGCGGTGATCGCCAATTCCGGTTTTCTTGGTCTGCCGATGTTTGTGCTGCTGTTCGGGGAGGCCGCGATTGGGCCGGTGGTGCTGACGCTGGCCACGGACCTGATTGTGTTTTCCAGCCTGATTGTCATCCTGATCAACGGGTCACGTGATGGCAGGGTCGGATGGCGCACACTTCGCACGATTGGGCTGGGATTGGTGCGAAACCCAATGATCCTGTCCATCTCACTGGGGCTGACGTGGTCTGCACTGGCACTGCCAATCCCAACGCCAGTAGATGAATTTCTGGTAATCCTCGGCGGGGCTGCGACCCCTGGCGCGCTATTTGCCATTGGTGCGTCGCTGTCAGTAAAATCTGCAGAACGGATCGAGTTGGCGGGCTGGTTGTCTTTCGCCAAGCTGGTTCTCCATCCGATCTTTGTGGCAATTGGGGTGATCTGGCTGTTTCCGATTGACGCCTTTTCGGCGGCAGTTGTCGTGTCTGCCGCCGCTTTGCCGGTTGCGGGCAACATTTTCATGCTTGCGCAGCACTATGGTGTTGCAGTGCAACGTGTCTCGACGGCAATTCTCATTTCAACGGCTGCCAGCATTCTGACGGTGCCGGCAGTGATTTCCTGGGTCTATTCACCCTGAACAAATGAACAGGAGCATATGATGGAAACCGTATCCGAAAACCGGGCCTTCGGGGGCATTCAGGGGGTCTACACTCACAGCTCCGAGTCCTGCCATTGTGACATGACCTTTGGCCTGTTCCTTCCAGAAGAAGCGAAGCTGGGCCCAGTCCCAGTGCTTTGGTATCTGTCCGGACTGACCTGCACCCATGAAAACGCAATGACCAAGGCAGGCGCACAGAGCTGGGCGGCGGAACAAGGCATTGCACTGGTCTTTCCCGATACGTCACCGCGTGGCGAAGGCGTGGCTGATGACGAAGCGTATGATTTGGGCCAGGGCGCCGGCTTTTACGTGAACGCGACCCAAGCGCCCTGGGCGCCACATTTTTCGATGTGGGATTACGTGGCCGAGGAACTGCCAGCGCTGCTGGCGGAGAATTTTGCCGTCGATATGGAACGCCAGGGTATCACCGGGCATTCGATGGGCGGGCATGGCGCGCTGACGCTGGCCATGAACCTGCCGGGCCAGTTCAAATCGGTTTCGGCTTTTGCACCGATTTCCAACCCGACTGCGGCGGATTGGGGGCGCAAACAATTGTCGGCCTATCTGGGAGATGACGAAGTCGCTTGGGCCAAACATGACGCCACCATAATGATGAAGGAAAGGGGTTTTGACGGCCCCATTCTGGTAGATACCGGAACCTCAGACCAGTTCATCGACCTGCTGCGCCCCGAGGCTCTGGCCGCTGCCGTGGCAGAACGGCGGCAACAGGCGGTGTTGCGTCTGCAGCCCGATTATGACCACAGCTATTTCTTTGTTTCGACGTTCATTGAAGACCACGTGTCCTTCCACGCGGAGGCGCTGTACGCAGATTGATCATGAACCATTGCGACCTGATCTTCAGCGGATCCGGCCCTGCGGGGCGGTCCGCCACCATTCAGGACGGCATGCTGAAAATGCTGCTGAGCCTGAAAACCCGAAATATTCTGGGCGCACAGATCATTGGTGAAGGCGCGACTGAGCTGATCCATATCGGACAGGCGGTGATGAACCTGAAGGGCACGATGGATTATTTCGTCCAGGCCACGTTCAACCACCCAACCCTGGCCGAAGCCTACAAGGTCGTTGGGCTGGACGCGTTCAAGCGCATGCCCATCCCCAAGGAATTCAAAGTGTCTAAAAAGGGCAAGAAGACCAAGTGACGGTTCTGTACATCGATGCCGATGCCTGCCCGGTCAAGGCCGAGGCAGAGCGTGTTGCGACCCGGCACAAGGTGCGGATGGCCGTGGTGTCGAACGGTGGTATTCGCCCGTCGCAGAACCCGCTGGTGGATACGGTGATCGTGGATGCCGGAGCCGACGAGGCAGACAAATGGATCGCGGCACACTGTGGACCGGGCGATGTGGTAGTGACGGGTGACATCCCTCTCGCCGCGCGTTGCATAGAAACTGGTGCTGCTGTTCTGCGCCACAATGGTGAACGGTTTACGCAAGCCAATATCGGACAGCAGCTGGCCATGCGCGATCTGATGGCTGATCTGCGGGCCGCGAACCCACTGGGCGCGGGCGGCGGCGGGAAGAGCTTTACAAAGGCAGACCGGTCCCGTTTTCTGGATGCGCTGGAACGTGAAATCAGGGCAGCCCTGCGCGGCTGACTAGCAGCAACAAGGTGGACAATATGCAAGCTCAGGCCGTCGTTTTCGATATCGGGAACGTGTTGATCGAATGGGACCCCGGCAAGCTGTATGATCCGCTGATCGGGCCAGACCGGCGGGCGCAACTGTTTGCCGAAGTGGATCTGGATGGTATGAACCTTGACGTGGACCGGGGCGAACCGTTTCGCGACACGATCTATGCAAAGGCCGAGGCACACCCGGAATGGCGTGATGAAGTCCGCGTCTGGCATGACCGCTGGATCGAAATGGCGACGCCAGAGATCCCACACTCCGTTCGGTTGCTGCGCGCGCTGCGGAGCAAGGGCGTGCCAGTGTTCGCGCTGAGCAATTTTGGCGTGGACAGCTTTACGCTTGCCTGTTCGCATTATCCGTTTCTGGAGGAGTTTGACCAAAGCTATATCTCCGGCCACCTCCGCACCATCAAACCGGATCCGGAGATTTATGAACATCTGGAACGAGGCAGCGGTTTGTCTGGTGCATCGCTGTTGTTTGCTGATGACCGGGCCGACAATATTGCCGCCGCTGAGGCGCGGGGCTGGCGTGGGCACCTGTTTGACGGGCCGCAGGGTTGGGCCAACCGACTGGTGGCCGAGGGATTGCTGACAGAAAGTGAGGCCGCATGACTATTCCATTCGTTTCCTTCGAAGACGGTGAAAGCGTGCTGGACTGGATCGGCCTGTGCGATGCGCTTGAAGCCGGGCATTCGCGCCCCAAGGCTGATATTGGTGATACGTTCCTTTACCGTGACCCCGACACAATGCTGTCGCGCGCCGCGTGGATCGACGGGCTGGGTTCAGCCGTCAAAACGGCCACAATATTTCCGGGCAATCCGAAGAACGGCAAGCCGATGATCAACGGTCTGGTCTGTCTCTATTCAGACGAAGATGGCACGGTCGAGGCGCTTCTGGATTTCCACCTGATTACGAAATGGAAAACCGCGGGAGATAGTCTGTTGGCTGCTCGCAAGCTGGCCCGACCGGACAGCCGGCGCATCCTTATTGTCGGAGCAGGTACGGTCGGGGCATCTTTGTGCGACGCGTTTCATGCCGGGTTTCCAGAGGCCGAAGTTACCATCTGGAACAGAACCATCGCGAGGGCCAAAGAGCTGGCTGCCGGGTATTCGTTTGCCTCGGTTGCGCCGTCCTTGGAAGACGCGGTGTCGGAATCCGACATCATTGTCACTGCGACCATGTCCAGTGAACCGGTTATGCGGGGCGAATGGCTGCGCCCTGGTCAACATCTGAACCTGATCGGGGCCTACCGGCCTGATATGCGGGAAACTGATGATACCGCGATGCAGCGCGCCCGGGTGTTCGTGGATAGTTATGATACGACGCTGGAACATATCGGCGAACTGATGATGCCGCTGGCCAGTGGCGCGATCACCCGCGATGACCTGGTGGCAGATTACTATGAAATGGACCGGTTTCAGGCCGGGCCAGACGATATCACGCTGTTCAAAAACGGTGGCGGCGCGCATCTGGACTTGATGACATCGCGCTATGTGGTTGACCGCTGGTCTGCGCGCTGAGGCGATCAGGCGGGGGCAGCGGCCAGAGGCCGTTCCCGGATCGGAATATGGACAAGAGCGCTGAAGGCACTGATGCCAATGCCGATCCACCAGACCATTGTGTAATCACCAAACGCATCATACATGCGCCCACCCAGCCAGACGCCAAGAAACCCGCCCAGCTGGTGGCTGAAGAATACGATGCCAAACAGCGTGCCCATGAACCGTAGCCCGTAGATATACCCAATCAGCCCCGAGGTGAGCGGCACGGTGGCCAACCAGAGTGCGCCCATAGACACCGAAAACAAGATCACGGTCAGTGGGGTGATAGGAAGCATGATAAAGGCCACCGAAACCAGTGTGCGGCCTGTATAGATCCATACTAGAACATTTTTCTTCTGAAACCGTCCACCCAGCCACCCGGCCATCAACGTGCCACCGATATTGGCCAGACCAACCAGTGAAATTGCCACCGCCCCGAGGGCGGAGGTGGTACGGATACCCATGCTGTCTAGCAGACCACCGGGCTGAATTGGCCCACAAAGCTCGGTCACGAAGGCTGGGAAATGCGCAAACACAAAGGCCAGTTGGTACCCACAGCTGAAGAAACCGAGGAAGATCAGTGTAAAGCTGGGATCGCGGAATGCCTTGGCCAGGATTTGGGAGAGCGAGTCCTGAACCACGGTTGCATCGGCGGGTTCTTTGGGCTGCAGGCCCGGCAGCAGGAACACCAGCGCAGCAACGGCGGCAGCAAACATCATGAAGACTGATTGCCAGCTGACGATGGTCAATAGCCATTCAGCCAGCGATGGGCCCACGATCTGGCCGACACTACCCGACGCAGCTGCGATGGCCAACGCCATGGACCTGTTTTTGTCCGAGGCGGCACGCCCAACTGACGCCAGAATCAGACCCACACCTGTACCGGCAACCCCGAAACCGACCAGGACAGAATTGAATTGGTGGCCCAGCGCTGTCACCGATTCCGCCGACAGAAACAGGCCCATTGCATAAATCAGAATGCCAATCAGGATTGCCTTGCGATCCCCGAATTTTTCGGCCAGCGCGCCAAAGATCGGCTGGCCGATACCCCAGGCCAAGTTCTGGATCGCTATGGCCATGGAAAATTCGGATCGGGCCCAACCGAATTCAGTCGCGATGGGGATCTGAAACACGCCATAAGACGCCCGCACGCCGAAACTGACGATGATAATCATGCAACCCACGATCAGAACCGGGGTGATCAGGCTGGCCTTGTGTTGCATTCATGGTCTCCACTGCGTACCCCGCGACCCTAACGGACCGAAACGGGCCGTCAATTAACGTTGTGTGAATGGTAGAATTCACATTCTGAATGCTTCCCACTTTTCACGCCTCCCAGGTCGGGCTATGCGTGCTGAATGTCTGAATTGCACAAGCTTTACAGCCAGAAAGTCGCCGCCGGGGATCTAAAATCGGACCCGGCGCAATTGGCGGTGATCCCGGAATTGGAGCGCGTGCGCACGGGACTGATGACCCCAGCCAAGCGCGGGTTTTTTCGCAAGGCACCAGAGCCGTCCAAGGGCCTGTACCTGTGGGGCGGTGTCGGGCGTGGAAAGTCAATGATCATGGACCTGTTTGTCGAAACACTGGCAGACACACCCAATCGCCGGGTGCATTTCCATGCCTTCATGCAGGAAATCCACGCCGCAATGCACGAGGTGCGAAAAACTGGCGTGGACGACGCGATTGCACCGGTCGCGGCGGATGTGGCTGCTTCGGTGCGTTTGTTGGCATTTGACGAGATGCAGATCACGGATATTACCGATGCAATGATCGTCGGTCGCCTTTTCGAAGCATTGATGGCCGATGGGGTGGTGATTGTGACCACCTCAAACCGGCATCCCGATGAACTGTACAAACATGGGCTGAACAGACAATTGTTCCTGCCTTTTATCGAGCTTTTGAAAGACCGGATGGTGGTTCACGAGCTGGCCAGCCCAACAGACCACCGCCAAAACCGGCTGCAAGGGTCGGAGGTTTATTTCACCCCCGCAGATACTGAGGCGCGGGTGCAGATACAGGCCATTTGGGAGGACCTGACAGGCGGTGCGGCCGAACCTTTGACGCTGATGGTCAAGGGGCGTGAGGTCACGCTTCCCGCGTTCCGGAACGGGGTAGCGCGGGCCACTTTTTTTGAATTGTGTGGCAAACCTTTGGGTCCCGCAGATTATCTGGCGCTGGCCAACACGGTGAAGGTGCTGGTTTTGGAGGATATTCCCAGCCTCTCCCGGTCCAATTTCAACGAAGCCAAGCGGTTTGTGACCCTGATCGATGCGCTTTACGAAGCACACGTTCGGCTGATTTGTTCTGCGGCTGCACAACCGGAGATACTATATCTCGAAGGGGAAGGCACGTTTGAATTTGAACGTACCGCATCGCGTTTGCGGGAAATGCAGTCAGGAGACTGGTGGTCCGACTGACCTAACGGTTCAATCCCGCCCGGCCCGGCGCCAGCGCGGCCGGGTCTACTCCAAAATCCAGAATGTCCTGCGGCGGCGCTTCGCCCCGGGCCAGCGTGGCCGCCAGCTGAGATAGGGCAGGCGAGGTCTGGATGCCATAGCCACCTTGCCCGGCCAGCCAAAAGAATCCATCCACCTGATTGGAGAATCCAACCACTGGAACCTTGTCGGCTACGAAGCTGCGCAGCCCCGCCCAGCGGGTTTCAATACTGCGCACTTTCATATCAAAAGCGGTTTCGATCCGATCGATGCAATATGCGATGTCAAATTCGTCTGGCTGCACATCACAGGGGTCCATCGGATCTTCGTTTGCCGGTGAAATCAGAAGCCGGCCTGCGTCCGGCTTCATGTAGAAATCCTCGTCGATATCCACGGCCAATGGATGTGATTCCAACGCCAGGCCATCAGGCGCCTTTATCAGCATCGCAGTGCGCCGTTTGGGTACCAGCCCAATGGGTTCTGCACCCGCGAGGCGCCCCAGCTGGTCGGCCCAGGCCCCGGCCGCGTTAATAACGGTCGCGGCTATGTAGCTGTCTGATTTGGTGGAGATGGTCCAGGCGCCTGTATCGCACCGCAGTCCGGTGACCTCCGCACTGGCTTGCAAGGTGCCGCCCAGTTTCTTGAACTGACGCAGGAAACCCTGATGCAAGCCGTTGACGTCGATGTCGCTGCCGGAACTGTCCATAACGCCGCCCATCGCGTAGTCGGCACGCAAGACCGGCAGCAGTTTTTGAACGGTTTCGCCGTCAATACGACTAATGCCATCCTCCTCCCCCAGTTCTTTCATAAACGCATCCAGCGATGCGGTTTGATCCCGGCGCGCGATCATCACGACATCGCGGGGGGACAACAGTGACGCGTCTGCGAAACCTGCAGGGGGTGTGGCGAAGAACTCGGTCGAGGCACGGGTCAGTGCGCGGATCTGGCTTGGGCCGTAAACAGGGGCAAACATGGCAGCCGACCGGCCTGTGGTGTGGTAGCCAGGCTGTGTTTCCATTTCCAGCAACAGCACGCTGGCCCCGTCTGCCAGACGCGCCGCAACGGATGCGCCAGCGATCCCAGCGCCGATGATGGCGAAATCATAGGTTGGTGTCTGGGCCATTGCGCTGCTCCATCCGGTTTTCGGGACCGATCCCTGTCTGGTATCGATACGTCCGCGTGCTTGGCCGGGCAAGAGGCGGTCGAAAGTTACTCCACGCGGTCGGGAAATAGGGCGGCCAGCCCGCCTGCGGATGCATCACAAATCCCGCGTTCGGTGATCAGCCCGGTAACCAGCCGGTTCGGCGTGACGTCAAAAGCGGGATTTCCCGTGTTTGTACCTTCTGGCGTGACAGTCACATTGGCGAGATCGGTACCATCGGGACCTCGCCCATGGATCTGGCTGATCTCGTCGCCGCTCCGTTCTTCGATAGGGATTTCGCCCAGACCGTCCTGTGCCGTCCAGTCTATGGTTGGCGACGGCAGGGCCACGTAAAACGGGATGCCGTTGTCATGCGCGGCCAGCGCCTTGAGGTAGGTTCCAATCTTGTTGCAAACATCGCCGCTGGCGGTTGTACGGTCAGTGCCAGTAATCAGGATATCGACCTGCCCATGCTGCATCAGATGGCCACCTGCATTGTCCACCACATAGGTATGCGGCACACCGTGCTGGCCCAGTTCCCATGCGGTCAGCGCGCCTTGGTTGCGGGGGCGGGTTTCATCGACCCAGACATGCACAGGCAGACCGGCGTCATAGGCGTGATAGATCGGGCTGGTGGCCGTGCCCCAATCCACAGTTGCAAGCCAACCGGCATTACAATGGGTCATGATGTTGACTGGCGCTCCGTCGGGCTTGGTTGCAGAGATTTTGCGGATCAGTTCTAACCCGTGCACGCCAATGTTGCGGTTGATCTCAACGTCTTCATCAGCGACCTCCTCTGCTAACGCACGCGCGGCATCGGACCGTTGGGTGGGATCCAGCGGCTGCAACTCAGACTGGCACCGGTGTAGCGCCCAGCGCAGGTTTACCGCCGTGGGGCGGGTGGCGTTCAGTACGTCTACCGCGTGGACCAATGCCGCGTCGGACGGGTCCCGCGCCATCTGTTCGGCAATGCAATAGGCGGCGGTCGCCCCGATTAACGGCGCGCCACGCACCCACATGTCCCGAATGGCAGTGGCAAAGTCGTCCAGCGACTTTAGAGTCGCGATATCGATCCGGTGGGGCAGCCAGCGCTGATCCAGGATACGGACCGCACCGTTTTGGGCGTCACGCCAGATGGAACGGTGATGAGTGCCATTGACCAGCATTTGATCGTCTCCTGCCCTGCGCCCAGCTTTGCCAGAGCCGTCAGCTTTTGCAATGTTGGTTCCCAAATTGGAAATCACACATGCGTTGCTCCGAGATCATCCGGAACCGGGCAAACAATCAACAGGCAATCACAGAATGGTTGGCGGGTTCGATCAGTCCAACGGATGGTGGCAGGCCACAAGCACGCCACCGTTTTCGTCCAGCCGTGGCACAGTGGACCGACACAGGTCAGACGCCAGCGGACACCGAGCAGCAAAGGCGCAGCCCTGAGGTGGGTTCAGCGGATCTGGCAGTTCGGTTTCCCAGGATTCTGGCGCGGCCAGTTTGCGGCCCACCACCGGCGCACTGTCTGCAAGCAGCTTTGTGTAGGGATGGCGCGGGGCGCGGAACACATCACTCGCCTCGCCAATTTCCACGACCGAACCAAAATACAGCACTGCGACCCTATCGCTGACGGCCTCCACCACCGCCAGATCATGGCTGATGAACAGATAGGTCAGTCCAAGCTGCGCCTTGAGGTCGGCCAGCAGGTTCAACACCTGAGCCTGCACCGAAACGTCCAGAGCGGAGACTGGTTCATCGAGGATGAGGATTTTGGCATCGGCTGCTAAGGCGCGAGCCACTGCGATCCGCTGTGCCTGACCGCCGGAGAATTCGTGCGGGTAGCGATCCAAGAATTCTTCGCGCAGGTTCACACTGGTGAAGATGTCTGCGATCCGGGCGTTCCGCTGGGCTCTTGGCATCCGGTGCAGTTGTTTCAGCGGCGCTTCCATGATTTGGCGGATGGTCTTGCGCGGGTTCAGTGATGAGATTGGGTCCTGAAATACATACTGGATCCGCTTGCCGAATTTGGCGGCGTCGGATGTGTCCAGCGCATCGCCTTGGATCTTGATCGTGCCGGTTGTTGGTTCCAGCAGTCCCACCAACATTCGGGCTAGGGTGGATTTCCCGCAGCCCGATTCCCCGACGATGCCCAGCGTTTCGCCACGGCTCACCTCCAGAGACACTGGGTGCACCGCCTTGACCGACGCGGTTGTACGGCCCAGCAGGTTGCGGGACACCGGAAAGGTTTTGGACAGATCGGTCAGTTCCAGGGCTGCTGTCATTGGGCCGCCTCAGCATTCGGATTGTCCGGGAAAAGGCAGCGCACGGCGCGGCCAGTATCGAAAACCAGCGCAATATCAGACCCTCTACAAGCGGTTTGTGACTTATGGCACCGTTCGGCAAAAGCACAGCCAGTTGGCAGGTTGTCGACCACAGGGGGAAGCCCGGGGATAGCCTCCAACCGACGTTTGCCTTCGCCCAGTTCGGGCACACAAGCCATGAGCCGCGCGGTGTAAGGATGCATCGGAGCATCTAGAATTGCCTTTGTCGGCCCTTCTTCCACAATGCGGCCGGCATACATGACCGCGACCCGGTCACAGAGTTGAGCAACCACGCCAAAATCATGTGTGATGAAGACAATGGCCAAACCACGGGTTTTCCGCAGATCGTCCAACAAAGCCAGTATCTGGGCCTGAACGGTCACGTCCAGCGCCGTAGTGGGTTCGTCGGCGATGATGATATCGGGGTCATTGGCCAACGCCATCGCGATCCCGACGCGCTGCCGCATGCCGCCAGACATTTCGTGCGGGTAGTCCGAAATTCGTTTTTCCGGGTTGGGGATACGGACCGCGCGCAGAAGATCTATGGCCTTTTTGCGCCCCTCTGCGCTGCTGATGGAGTAGTGGGAGCGAATGGCTTCGATCAATTGATCGCCGACTTTGTAAAGCGGATGGAGCGTGGCCAAGGGATCTTGAAAGATATAGGCGACATTCTTGCCCCGCATCTCGCGGAGATGCTTGTAAGGCGCACCAATCAGGTCGGTTCCGTCGTAGCGCACAGCACCGCCGGTGATCACACCCGGCGGGGAGGCAACCAGCCCCATGACCGACAGCGCGGTTACAGATTTGCCCGAGCCGGATTCGCCAATGATACCCAGGCATTCCCCCGGTTTGACATGCAGCGACACACCATCAATAGCCTTGTAGACCCTATTTTTGACGTGGAATTGTGTCTCGAGGTCCTGTACCTCCAGCAACCCGTTGCCTTTGGGTTCCGGCACCGGCCCAGTCCGGTTGACGAGCGTCGCGGCCATGGGACGAGACAGTGCACCGGATTTCAAACGCGGATCCAACGCATCGCGCACGCCGTCGCCCAGAAGATTGATGGCCATGACGATGATCAGGATCATCACGCCCGGTACGACGGAAGTATACGGATTGGTGATAAGGGCCGAACGCGCTTCGCCGAGCATAGATCCGAGATCAGCTTGCGGCGGTTGCGAACCAAGGCCAAGGAAGCTGAGCCCTGCTGTTTCAAGGATCATCCAGCCAATGGTCGTAGACATGGCGATGACGATCACGGGAACGACGTTCGGCAAGATTTCGGTCAGGATAATGCGGGCATCGGACATGCCAGACAGGCGTGCGGCATCGACAAATTCCCTGTGCGCGATCCCCACGGTCACGCCGCGGATGTTGCGCGCGAAGAACGGGATGTTCACGGTGGCCACAGCGATCAACGCGTTGAACAGGCCGGGGCCGAGCGCGGCTACGATTGCCAGCGCCAGCAGGATGTAAGGAAATGCCATCAGCATATCCACGCCACGCATGATCAGGTTGTCAGTGCGCCCGCCAAAATACCCGGCGATGATCCCAATGGCAGCACCGATCGTCGCTGCGATCATAGCTGCTGCGAACCCAACCATCAGCGACAGGCGTGTGCCCCACAAAAGCCGCGCCAATAGGTCCCGGCCCAGATGGTCGGTACCCAGCAGCGCGCCTTCAGTGAATGGCGTTTTAAATCGATGGGCGGTGTTTGTGACGTCTGGGTCCGCCAGTGGCAACAGCGGCGCGATGAGCGCAAGCAGGACGACGCAGAGCATGACAATCCCACCAGCAAGGGCCAGCCGGTTGCGCGACAGGAGCCTGAGAAACGCAATCATGTCTTGATCCTGGGATCAAGCATGCTCTGCGCGACGTCGACGGCGATGTTAAATATGACATAACAGGCCGCAACAAAAACCACGCCACCCTGAACCAGCAGGATGTCGCGCTTCAGGATCGCGTCGACCAGCATGCGGCCTACGCCGGGCCACTGGAACACAATTTCAATATACACCGCGCCGGACAGGACAAACCCGGCTTGAATGCCCAGCACCGGAATGATCGCAACCATCGCCGCCTTGAGCGCATGGCGCCAGATCACGCCACGCTCCGGCACGCCCTTGGCGCGGGCAGTGCGGATATAGTCCTGGCGCAGCACCTCCAGCATGGCGGAGCGAGTGAGGCGGGCAATGACACCGGTTGCCACCACTGCCAGCGCCAAGGCGGGCAGGGTTAGGTGGCTGATCAATGCTGATAAGTCGCGGGCGCCGTAGATCGGCCACATGCCGGACACGGGGAACATACGCAAGTTCACCGCAAAGAAGAGGATCATCATCATGCCCAGAAAGAAGGACGGGATCGATATGCCCAGGAGGACAACAAAAGTTATGGCTTTGTCGCCCAACCCGTATTGGTTGGCGGCGGAAACCACACCCGCAACAATCCCGAAAATGGAACAGAGCACAAAGGCGGTACCAGCCAGGATCAGAGTGGCGTTGAAGCGTTCCAGAACCTCATCCAGCACTGGTCGGTTCAGGGCAAAGCTGGTGCCGAAGTCACCGATCAATATATTGCCCAGCCAAATGAAATATTGTTGGGCTAAGGGTTTGTCCAAACCCAGATCCCGATTCAGCTTGGCTACGTTTTCCGGGGTGGCATAGGCACCAAGTATGGCAGTGGCCGGATCACCGGGGATCAGCGCCATTATGAGAAACACAATCACCGTGATCCCGAACAGAACCGGGATCGCAGAGAGCAGCCGTTTCAGAATGTAACCAGCCATAACTGCTCCCCCTTATCACGAAAAGGGAAGCGGGCCGAAATAATCCAGCCCGCTTCTTTGAAGGATCAGTTCTTTACGACGTCATCCAGCAGCAGGAAGAACGAAGGCTGAAGGGAGAAGTTAGCCACCCGATCGTTGGCTACCGCGTTCTGTTTCCAGTTTGCAACAAAGACCCAGGGCGCATCTTGCTGAACAATGGTCTGCATTTCCTGGTACAGTTTGGCACGCTCTGCCTGGTCGGTGGAGGCGCGTGCGGCTTCCAGCAGTTCATCCACCTTCGGGTTGGAATAGTAGCCCGAGTTGAAGCCACCCTTGTCCGGCCATGCCTCGGTACGCAGAGCGAGGAACGGCAGCGTGTCGGGATCGTTTGTCATCCATGCCATTTCGGCCATGTCTGCCTTGCCTTCCAGACCCGGGTTCACCTGGCCAAGGAAAGTGTTCCATTCATAGGTTTCGATTTTCACATCGAAGCCAACGGCGTTTAGGTCGGCCTGAATGGCGGTGCCCATTGCAACCGGATCCAGCATGCCGGAACCACCTTCGGTGACGTAGAACGTCAATTCGGCACCTTCAACACCTGCTTCGGCGATCAGCGCCTTGGCTTTTTCGGGGTCATAGGGATACGGCTCCAGTGCTTCGTTGTACGCCCAGGCAAACGCCGGCGGAGTCGGGCCGGCCGCCACGGCCGCGGTGCCTTCTAGAACGTCGTTGACGATGGCCGACTTGTTGATCGCGTAGTTCGCGGCCTGACGGACGCGGACATCGGCAAATGGGCCTTCCTTGGCGTTCAGGATCAGGAACCAGACATGCGGGCCTGCCTGTTCGTGGGTGGTATACGGATCAACCGAAAACTGGCTCAGCGCCACAGGTGGGACTTCGACCATCAGGTCGATACCGCCCGCCAGCATTTCCGCTGTACGCGTGTTGGCGTCGGTGATCGGGCGGAACACGACGGCCTGCAATTCCGGCGCGCCGTCCCAGTGATCGAGGTTCGCTTCGATCACGACCGCTTCGTTGGAGCGCCATTCGGCGAATTTGAACGCGCCGGTGCCAGACGGGTTGCGGCCAAAGTCCGCGCCGTGCTGGGCCACGGCTGAAGGCGAAACGATCAGCCCTGTAGGATAGGCAAGGTTCGACAGGAACGGCGCATAAGGCGCGTTCAGAGTGAACTTGACGGTACTTGCATCGATCACATCCACGCTTTGCACAGCGGAGAAGAAGAACGACAGAGGGAACGGGCCAGTGTTGTGGTAGGGATGGTTTTCATCAAGCATACGGTCGAAGTTGAACTTCACCGCATCGGCATCGAAAGCCGACCCATCGTGAAACGTCACGCCTTCGCGCAAGGTGAAGGTGTATTCGGTGCCATCCTCGGAAATGGTCCACGATGTTGCCAGCGCCGGTTCAACCTCCAGCGTGCCATCCTTGTACTGCACCAGACCATCATAGACGTTCATTAGAATCCGGAAATCGTTAACCGCCGTGACAGCCGCAGGGTCTAGCGCCTTGGGCTCTGCGATCTGGCCAACGATGAGCACACCCGGAGGCGTCTGCGCCACCGCACCGACCACAGCGCTAACCGTAAGCGCGAGCGCGGTACCGGCGGCGAGAACCCCCCGACGGGTGAAAGAATAGAGCGACATTAGCTTTACCTCCGCTGTGATGTTTGGCATCTATTTATCATGATAAATTGCATCAGGCCAAATTTTCATGATAAATTCAACCCTATGTGTAAGGAGATCCTGAATTGACCATATCAATCCTCGCATATGACGAAAAAACAGGCGCTTACGGTTCTGCCGCGATGACGGGCAGCTTGTGCGTGGGTGCCTGGGTTTTGCGGGGTGATGCCGAATCAGGGCTTTCGGCCTCCCAAGGGTCGCTGCCGTCGACCTTGTGGGGGACCCAAACGTTGGACCTGATGCGCTCCGGGGTGTCGGCCGAAGACGCAGTGAACGCAGTGACGACACGCGATTCAGGGCGAAACCATAGGCAATTGGCAGTTCTGGACCCCGCGGGTCATACGGCTGGCTTTACCGGCGCGGAAAGCATTCCGGTGGCGGATGCTCGGTCGGCCCGGCACGTCATTGTGTCGGGGAATTTGCTGACATCAAAGGCGGTTTTGGATCGGTGTATCGAAGGATACCTCAAGGCTGAAGGTTCTTTAGACCAGCGATTGCTGACCGCGCTGCATGCAGCTGCGGATGCCGGTGGGGACAGTCGAGGTTTGCTATCTGCCGCTCTGCTGATTTTCAGTCGAAAGTCCGCGCCATTGTCCTTACGAATTGATCACGCGTCCGATCCGCTGGCCGATCTGAACGCGCTTCACTGCAAGGCGACGTCCGGAGCCTATGCGGAATGGACCAAATTGGTGCCAACATTGGACGATCCGGAGCGGGCTGCGCCCCTCCCGGAAGAGAAACGGTTGGACGCACACGCTCGGTCTACTCAGCCATGAACCGCTTCATCACCACAGCTTCCTGATCTTCCATGAGGCTACGGGCGGTTTCCATATGTTCCCGCATGATGGCCCAAGCGCGGGTGCTATCCCCGTCTTTTAGCGCCTGGATCAGATTGATCTGGTGGTCACGCCCCTTGCGCCAAAGTTCGTGGTTGGGCTGGGAATAAAGTCTGCGAAACACGGTCAGATCCGTCAGGATCTGCGCCATGAAGTCGATAAAGAAGCCTAGCAGCGCATTGTCGGCAAACTCCGCGAGATGGGCGTGAAAGGCCAGCGAGGCGACATGCTGAGCACGTTCTTCTTCAGCCGTTTCAGCGGGGGTTTCGTAAGCCTTCATGATGGCGGAAAGGCTGGCCAGCTGCTCTGCACTCAGCTTGCCTGCCAATGCCGCTGCCATTTCCGGTTCCAGCGCGATACGGACCTGGTAGATGTCGTTGATCGAAATGTTCTGGAAATAGAAGTAATTTGCCAACAAAGCATGGGCACGGTCCCTGCTGACCTTGCCGACAAAGCTGCCGCCGCCGGGACCCGTCTTGGTCACCACCAGACCTTGCGCCTGCAAAAGCCGCATGGCTTCGCGGATCGTGCCCTTGGACATGCCAAATTGATCGATCAGTTCCGCTTCGCCGGGCAGGCGATCGCCGGGCTCAAGACCCTTTTCAACGACCCATTCCTTGATGGCATCTGCCACTGTCTGAGGTCGGGAGCGGCGCGGACCGCCAAGTTTGGGCCTATCCGGCATCGAGTCGTTCCTTGGGGCCTTGCCTACAGTATGTGTGATCCATAGGAACAATTTATCATGATAAATTCAAGGGTCGTCATTTAAGATGGAATGTGCGCGGAACACGGGCCGAATGCAATTGCTGCCGCGTTTGAACCCGGTGAAGGTGTCACCCGTTTGCCGTGGACGCCAGAACACTGGCAAGAAATTGAAATCATTACAGCTTGGATGGTTGCAGCCGGCCTTTCACTACATCTGGACGCGGCAGGGCAGCGCGCGCAATGGCGAGCGACATGACGAGATGATGGGCGCTACACTAGCCTGTATGGCAGCAGAGCGATTTCGGGACCAGTGGGATAGTCTGTCTGTGACGGTCTAGATACTAGCCTTTTCCAATGAAACAGGCGTGCGCTGTCCCACGGCGCTTATCCGCCCTCGTGCGCTAGCGGGCACACTGAATCCGAGTGTGTTTGATCTGACCGATCAGTCCGGCTTTACGATGCAGAAGGCCATGGAAGATTTTGGGCTGTCACCTGATGCGGCTGTCAACCTACGTCGGCATGCAGCCGGCATTCTGGGATATGCCGAGGTACATATCGAACAGGATCCGGTGTCGGAAACTGCCAGCCAGTCCGTTGGCATCGCGGCCGGCATTTGTGGCATTTCCCAGTTTTTTTACCGGCGAAACAGGACATGCCGGAACCGTACCGATTGCCGGATGCAAGAACGCTATGGTTGCCCTGTCGCGAATGATCGCGGCCATCACGGATAAGGCGGAGCGGGAAACCGGATTGCTGGCCACGTTCGGACAGATCGCCATGCGCCCAAACGTTGTGGACACGACTCTGACCCGGGCAACAGCGATGCTGGAAATTCGATCCCTTGGTGACGGCCAGCGAAATGACTTTGGCGAAACCTGTGGACGGCTTGTCACTGGCATCCCCGCCAGGAGCGGATGTAGCGTCGCAATGCATGAAACCTTAACTCAGGCTGCAACCACGTGCGATACAAAGCTGCAACGCCTGCTGGCCAACAGAGCAGCCACAGCCGGAGACCATGCTCAGCATTTTACCTCTAACGCCACGCATAATGCGTCTGCCATGGCTGATCTATACCCAACGGCCATGCTGTTCGTCCGATCCCAACGGAGTATCAGCCATCGGCCCGATGAATTTACCATCTCCGATGACACGTCAGTTGCCACTGGAGTGATGACCAATTTTATCCGGCTGTGCGGGACATGAAAGTTTCGGCACGATCGCGCGGTTCGGGCGCGATTGGGCCTTCGACAAGTCAGTCATTGAGATAGAACTGGTGCCGCTGAAGGGACTCGAACCCCCGACCCCATCATTACGAATGACGTGCTCTACCAGCTGAGCTACAGCGGCTTGGACAATCGTGTTTGACCGTAACCAACTTGTGCTCCTTGCCCGCAACAGCGATGTTTTGCAAGCCGGTTCTTTACAGGCTCGTCAGTTTGCAGGTGTGGGTTTATCCATGGCTTCTGGGGTCACGTCTTCGGCCTCCAGCAGGTCGACGGATGGCAGGGTTTCTTCCGAAATGTCGGCCTCAGACCCGCTGCCAACAATCAAAGGCAGCATGTGGGTGCCTGTCGGGGTGGCCATTTCCGGCGCAGCGGGGGTTTCCCAGCTGAGCGTGTCGAACGCTTCGCACTTTTCGCAAACCGGGCGCCAGTGGGCGTGGGCGTGATTACAATTGCCACAGACCCACTGCGGTCCGCGCGGGGCATTGAGCGCGCGGGCCAGCCAGCCCTGCACCACGCTGTCGGTCGCACCCTGCCCACGTTGAATCGCGGCCATCAGCGTAAGAGCCCGGGAATCTGGGTTGCTATCGATCAAACCAGACAGGACACGACCCGCTTGAGAGAATCGTTCAGCCACGATCAACAGTTCGGCCTTGACCAGTTTGCTTTCTGGGTTGTCGGGATGGATGCTCGTCAGCTGTTCAAACCGCTTCACGCGTTCTGCCGGAGTTTCGTCCGGCTGGATTTCGGCAAAGGCCGCAGCAAGGTCCGGGTGCGGCTGAGCCTGCCATGCCTTGCGCAAAACACGGGACGCGTTTCGGGCCTTGCCTTGCTTGATATAAGTTCGGGCGGCCATGGCTGCAGCAGGGATCAAGTCGGGTGACAAGCGATTGGCCTGGATCGCGTCTTCCCGCGCTTCGATGCCGGCGTCTTGGTCTATCACATTGGCGGCCTCGGACAGGGCCAGAACGGCCTCCCGCCGGGTATACACGTCGCGAGGCAGAGAGCCGCTTTTCAGCTTGGCGCCTAGGGTGGCACGGGCTCCGGACCAGTCATGCGCCCGGGCCTGCAAGCGCAGCAGGGTATCCTGTACCTCTTCATGATGCGGCTTGAGGGCAAAAGCCTTTTCCGCAAGCTTCAGTGCGGTGTCGCTATCACCTTCGGCGAGCTTCTGTTTCATGATTCCACGCACACCAACAAAACGTGTGCGGTCATCCTGGATCAGCGCCTTGTAGGTCTCGGTGGCTTTCTTGGTGTCCCCGGACATTTCCGCCGCATGGGCGGTTAGAAGGTTCGTCAGTTCCGGTTTCTGCAGGTATTTTTCAGCCCTGGCGGCCTTGCTCATGGCAACGCGCGCTTCGCCCGACGCCAGCGCCATCATTCCATCAGCCAGCGCCTGGTACCCCTTGCGTTCGCGGCCACGGTCAAAATAGCGGGAGACCGCAGTTTCATCCCCATTCAGGAACTTGGCTACAGCCACCAGCAGCGACAACAGTTTCAAAAGAATCCAAACCAGCAGGACTAGCAACAGTGCGGCCAACACGCTTTGCAGCGGCGACAGGGAATATTCCATGCCGGCCACGGTGAGGCGGACGCCACCTTCGGTTTCCATCAAGTAGCCAGCGCCAAGGGCCAGCATCCCAACCAGGGCGACGAAAATGAGGATTTTGACCAGGGACCACAACATCGGTACGTCCTTTAATTGGAGCCGTTAAGCGGCAGCAGGCCATCCAGTGCAGCCAGAACATCAACACGGATCTGGGCCAGTGTAAGCCAGTTGGCCATTTCCGTCTGAGCAGCTTTGGGTAGAGTTGCGGTTAACTCCATCGCTCTGCGAATGTCCCCGTTTTGAACAGCATACTCGACGCGAGACAGCACCGCATCTGCATCATCCCCTTCGCGTGGGGTAACCGAACGGGCGCCCAACTGCTTTTGCAAATACCCGGCCAAGCCGCCTTTTTCGGGGTCTTCGGACCGGGCAGCTGCGAGCGCGTCGCGGGCCACGTCCGGAAACATTTCGGCCAGGGTCGTGACGCTGGTGACACCTGTTTCCGCTGCCGACTCCACCACCACCGGAATGTCGAGACCGAGCGCAGCAGCATCCGCCAATTCAGCTGCGAAGGGCGACCCAATCGCTGCCACAGACCGCAACCGGGCCACCATGCTATGGCGTTCGGCGAGGTGTGCCGCTGCCTCGGCGGCTTCCTGTTGACTTCGTGCGCCGGCTTCCAGTGTGCGCGCGTTTTCCAAAAGCTGTTCCACTTCGCTTCTCAGCTCGGTGACGGTATCGCTCAGGGCAGCAATCTCACGCTCGTAGGCCGCGATCGCCTGTTGCGACACGCCTTCGTCGATTGGGCGTTTTTCTATAACGGTGATGCGGGTGTTCAACTCGTTTAGGCCGCTGGTGGTGTCGGTCAGGCTTTGTTCCAGGCCATCTAAGGATGTAGATACGCCGGTGACAGCACCATCCAGCATATCGATCCGGTTATTTAGGGGGCCGAGGTCCGTTGCGGAGGACTGCACGGTGGTTTCCAGTGCAGCGAGTTTTTCGGTGGTCGCAGAAAGCTGCGTCTGAAATTTGGAGAGTTCTTCGTTTTGCTGCTGTGCGCCGGGCAGGATCGAATCCAACAACCCAGTTTGACCAGCGGCAAAACCCAAACAAGCGGCCAGTGCCCCGCCCAGCAGGGCCGGAAACAGCCCACCACGGCGGGTTTCGACGACCCGTTCCACAAAGACAGGCTCAGGCTCAGGCTCAGGCTCAGGCTCAGGCTCAGGCTCAGGCTCAGGCTCAGGCTCAGGCTCAGGCTCAGG
>JAEPNQ010000156.1 GCA_017643305.1 Marinibacterium sp.
AGCGCGCGGTATGGTCATGGATCGCGCTGTTCAAGATCAGTTCATCAGGCGCATATTGCGCAATCAGCCGCGCCAGTCCGTCGCGGATCCCCTCCGGCGTGCCGATCACCGATATGCGCATCGCTTCTTTCACCATGGCCTGTTCGGCATGATTCAGGACGGTGTCGATGTTGTTCACCGGGCGGGGCAGCTTGCCGGGCTGTCCGCGCCGCAGGTTGGCAAAGCTTTGCTGCATGGATGTAGACAGGCGCAGGGCGGTGGTGTCGTCATCGGCGGCAAAGACATTGACCGCCATCATGAAATGTGGCGCGTCGCAAAAGGCCGACGGTTCGAACCGGGCGCGGTATATGTCGGCTGCCTGGTCCAGTGCACCAGGGGCAAAATGCGATGCAAATGCGTAGGGCAGCCCGAGATGCGCCGCCAATTGCGCGCCATACAGGCTAGAACCCAGAATCCACACCGGCACATGCGTGCCGGCTCCGGGCACCGCGCGCACGTGCTGATCCGGGGTTTCGTCCCCGAGGAAGCCCAGCAGCTCCACCACGTCCTGCGGGAAATCATCCCCCCGGTCCATCCGGCGGCGCAACGCGCGCATGGTCAACCCGTCCGTTCCCGGTGCGCGGCCCAGTCCCAGATCCACCCGATCAGGGTAGAGCGTGGCCAGCGTGCCAAATTGCTCGGCAATGACCAGTGGCGCATGGTTTGGCAGCATGACCCCGCCAGAGCCCACACGAATACGTTGTGTCGCTGCCAGCACCTGCCCCATCACCACCGATGTCGCGGCGGAGGCGATACCAGGCATGTTGTGATGTTCCGCCAGCCAGTACCGCGTATAGCCCAGCCCATCCGCTTGCTGCGCCAGCGCGATGGTGTTGTGCAACGCATCGCGCACGGTTTGCCCTTCGGCAATCGGCGCAAGGTCCAGCAAGGAATAGGCTGTCATGGGGCGGTCTCCTACTGCGGTCGGCTTAGTCTAGACCGCGCTCCAATCAGGCGCACGCGGGTTTTTGCACGAACGCGGGAAAGCACCATATTGCCAACCCCGCCCGCGCTGCAGCATTCTCCAGGGGAAAGGACGCTTCAATGATCGCAAACGAAAACCCCATCATCGCAGACAGCCTGTGGACCGCCACCGCTAACCCGACCCCTGATTGCCCGCCACTGGCCGGTGCAGTGCAGACGGATGTCGTTATTGTCGGCGGCGGATTTACCGGACTGTCCGCCGCACTGCATCTGGCTGAGGCCGGAAAATCGGTGGTGGTGTTGGAGGCCGAGACACCGGGCTGGGGCGCGTCAGGCCGCAATGGTGGGCAAGTCAACCCGGGTCTGAAGGAAGGTCCGGACGAAATAGAGGCCCGTTTCGGCACCGATATGGGTGCACGCATGGCCCGGATGAGCGGCGCGGCAGGTAAACTGGTGTTCGAATTGATCGAGAAACATCAGATCGACTGTGACCCGATGCCAGTGGGCTGGATCCGCGCGGCAACTTCCGACTCCACCGAGGCAGAGCTGCACGATCTGGCCGCGCAATGGCAACGGCGCGGCGAAGCGGTGGAGCCGCTGGACAGCGCACAGGTGCGTGAGATGATCGGGACAAATGTGTATCGCGGCGGGCTGATCGACCGGCGCGGCGGAAACGTACATCCGTTGAACTATGCCTTGGGTCTGGCAGATGCCGCGCTGAAGGCCGGTGCGCAAATTCACGGCCATAGCCGCGCCACCAAGGCCGAAAAGATTGAGGGCGGCCATCGTATTCATACCGCCGGCGGCTCTGTCGAGGCGGGACATGTGCTGCTTTGCACCAATGGCTATACCGACGACCTGTTCCCACCCCTGCGGCAGACCGTAGTGCCGGTACGCTCCGTTCAGGTGGCCACTGCCCCGCTCAGCGAAAATATCGCCGGATCGATCCTGCCGGGGCGGCAGGCACCGTCAGACATGCGCAAACTGCTGCTCTATTTCCGCAAGGATGCGCAGGGCCGGTTTATCATGGGCGGACGCGGGGCCTATGGCGACAATTCCACCCGCAAACAACTGGACGCCATGCGCGCAGTTTCGGTCGAGATGTTCCCACAGCTCGCCTCTGCCGACTGGACCCATGCCTGGGGTGGGTTCGTGGCGGTGACACCAGACCATTTCCCACATTTGCATGAATTGGCCCCCGGCGTCATGGCGGCACTGGGGTACAACGGGCGCGGCGTGGCCATGGCCACAGCTATGGGCCGGTTGCTGAGCGACTGGGTCATGGGCCGCCCACAGGACGACCTGGACTTCCCGGTGACTTCCGCCCGCCCAATGCCGTTCCACCGGTTCCACCGGTTGGGGGTTGCAGTACGAGTCCTGCAGGCCGAGTTGCAGGACAATTTGACCCGGTAACCGTTGCGCCATGCGCGGACGGCTCCTAGCATCATGCACATGACCTTGACTTCATGCGGACGCATGCCCCGTTTCGGCTCTATCCAATGCACAGGGGCCTGACTTCATGACAGATACCTGCGATGTGGCCATCATTGGCCTTGGCCCTATCGGCGCGACCCTCGGCAACCTTCTTGGGATGCTGGGCGTATCCACCATTCTGATGGACCGCGAAGAAACCACATATCACCTGCCTCGCGCCGTGGCATATGACGATGAAATAATGCGCCTGTTCCAGATCATGGGCCTCGCCGATGATATGCAGGCCATTTCCGAGGTCGGTAGCGGCGCGCTTTTCGTCGACAATGACAACAATACACTGGTCCAATGGGACCGACCGATGCACCCCACAGCCAATGGCTGGTGCCCGAACTACCGGTTCCACCAACCCGACCTAGAGAAGGTTCTGCGCAACGCGCTGGACCGCTATCCAGCGGTGGAACAACGCTGGTCTTGCAACGTCACCGGCCTAGACCAGGACGCAGATGGTGTCACGCTCACCTACGACTATGCGGGGACAACCAAAACACTGCGGTCCGCCTACGTGGTGGGCTGCGATGGCGGACGATCATTCACGCGCGGCCAGATCGACGCAGGTCTGCTGGACCTCGGCTTTCACGAACAATGGCTCATTGCCGATCTGCTGTTACCTGAACCTGAAACCGACCCCGACCGGCACACCTACCACTATTGCGGTACGCCGCGCATGGGCAGCAAGGTGTTCGTCGGCAGCGGCCGCAAGCGGTGGGAATTTCGCCTGAATGCCGATGACGATCCCGAAACCATCTGCGACCCCGCCTCGGTCTGGGGCATTCTCGCACCGTGGATCACCCCGGCAGAGGCTGAACTGGAACGCGCCGCCATCTACACATTCCATTCCATGATCGCTGACAGCTGGCAACAGGATCGGATCTTTATTGCTGGAGATGCTGCCCACCAG
>JAEPNQ010000053.1 GCA_017643305.1 Marinibacterium sp.
CGAAGCCGACGGCGGGCGCGACGCGCAGGTGGTGTTCCTGGGCGACTACGTGGATCGAGGTAAGGACACACGCGGTGTGATCCAGCGATTGATCGACGGGCGCGATACCGGACGAGACTGGGTGTTCCTCAAAGGCAATCACGACCGCATGATGGAGTGGTTCCTGATGGACCCACCACAACAGGACCCACACCTGCTGGTTGGCTTTCACTGGTTCCACGAAAAGCTGGGTGGCGCGGAAACGGTGGCCAGCTATGGCATCACCGAGATCGATGGCGTGCGCCAATACGTGCTGGCCAACGCGTTTCGGGAGGCTGTTCCGGCTGACCACGTGACCTTCCTGCAAGACCTGCGCCTGTCCTATGATCGCGGTCCGCTGTTCTTTGCCCACGCAGGCATCCTTCCCGGTGTAGCGCTGGATCAGCAGGACGAACGGGATCTGCTTTGGATCCGGCAGGAATTTCACAACGACACGCGCGACCATGGAAAGCTGATCGTACATGGCCACACGCCGGTCATGCAGGCCACGCATTATGGCAACCGGATCAACCTTGATACCGGGGCGGGCTATGACCACCCCCTGGCCGTTGCCGTTTTTGAAGGTACCGAATGCTGGGTGCTGGATGAAAACGGACGCCTACCACTTCGTCCGTAGCAAAAGTTAAACACTTTTCTGGCACGATGAGACTCGTTGGGAGCTGGCAGGGTAATGGTGTCTTCCAGGCTTTGGGCCAGGCTTCAGGATTTGGTACCAGCTTCCGACGCTTCATCGCACATGCGCGCAATACCCGCTGCAATCTCCGGCCTGGCCGCGCATACGTCTTCGGCTATACTCAGCGCCGTTGCTTCCAGGTCTTCCCCCGCCACGATCCGGTCCACCAGGCCGTAAACCAGCGCATCCTGCGCCGGGATCTTCTGCCCAGCCATCAGGATCATCTTGGTCCGCGCCGGGCCAATCAGCCGCGCCATACGGACCGGATCGGACGGTTGCGGCAGAAACCCCAGCTTCATCACCGGATAGAAAAACTTGGCCTCGGGCACGCATATCCTTAGGTCGCAGGCCAGCACCATGCCGTTGGCCCCACCCGCCAGCGTCCCATTCAGCGCCGCAATGGTCAGCCCAGGCAGCGCAGCAATAGCCGACGACAGCCGTTCCCATACATCCGACGTCGCCAGTCCGGCGCGCGCTTCGTCCAGATCGGCCCCAGCGCTAAACACCTTGCCGCGCCCGGTCAGGATCAAAGCGCGCGCCTCCTGTGCTTCATCTGCAATGCGAGTCAGGTCCTCCAACATCGCCGAAGTCAGCGAATTGGCCTTGTCTTGCCTGTCAATCGTGACGGTCCACACCCCATCTGCTTTATCAAGCGTAATCAAATCAAACCCACCCGTTTGCGAATTCCTTCGTCCCGCAGGGAAATTTCGGAGCCGATGAAGTCATCCGCGTCCGGCCCACACATCCACAGCAGCGCCTTTGCGGGCCAGTCAGCGGGAATGTGATCTTCCCACTTCAGCAGGCTGACCGGGTTGATGCCGCTTGCGCTGATCTCGCGCTGCATCTGCGTCGCCACCGTGCCCGGCGACAGACCCATCGCGCGGATACCCTTGTCCTGCATTTCCTTGTCCGCGCAGGCGGTCAGTATGGCCGCGCCCGCCTTGGACGAACAATAGTGGCTCCACCCCTCAATAGGGTTGTGTGCCGCGCCAGAACTGACTGTCAGGATGGTACCGCCGCCATTGTCCACCATCACCGGCAAGGCCGCGCGCATCCCGTAGAAAACGCCTTTCAGGTTGATATCCACCGCATGCGACCATCCCTCCGGATCGGCGGTTTCCATCCGGGAAATTGGTTCAATCACACCTGCGTTGTTTATCACAACGTCCAACCCGCCAAACGTCGAAACCGTGGCTTCCACCGCGGCTGCCACATCGCTGTAGACGCTCACGTCACAGGCCACGGCGATGGCCGCTTCGCCGATCTGCTCCGCGATCTGTGTGATCTCCCACTTAGACCGCGCGGCTAGGCACACTCGCGCGCCTGCCTCCGCAAACACTCGGGCTGTTTCTGCCCCTATGCCCCGGCTTGCCCCGGTGATCAGCACTGATTTTCCCTGCACGCCCTATTCCTTCAACGTTCGAAATGTATATCTGTGGTAGACAGTGCCTGCAGCAGCGTCCAGCCTTTGTGACTTGACGTTGGCCGCCCTGCGCGGGAGCATGCAACATTCTGTCACTGGAGAGGATTGGTTATGAAATTGAAATCTGCCCTCAGCTACGGCACCATTATCGCCTATGCCGTGGCAGCAGGTCCAGCCTGGGCGGATCTGACTGCGCAAGACGTCTGGTCCGACTGGCGAGCGTATCTGAGCAGCGTCGGCTACGAAATCAGCGCAACCGAATCCATGGCGGGCGACACGCTGACTGTGTCCGATATGTCGATGTCCATGTCGATCCCTGACATGGACGGCGGGGTAACGCTGTCGGCTGACACCATCACCTTCAAGGAAAACGGCGACGGGACGGTGCAGATTACCATGCCCGCCACTATACCGTTGATGGTCACCGGTACTGAAGAAGGCGAAAGCTTTTCGGTCCAGGTGGACATCTCGCAAACCGGCTACGCGATGACCGCGTCGGGCGATCTGTCCAAGCTGACCTATGCCTACACCGCCGCATCTGTTGCGGTGAAACTGGCGTCGGTCTTGGCCGACGGTGAAGATATGTCCGACAACGCACAAGTCGAAATGTCGATGTCTAATGTATCCAGCAGCAGCACCCTGACCGGTGGGGATATCCGTACATATGACCAGCGGATGAGCGGGGATGACGTCACCTATTCCTTCAGCTTCAACGACCCGGAAGGCACTGACAACGCCGCAGTGAGCGGGATGCTGACAGGCGTCCGTTTGGAAGGGTCCAGTACCATTCCTTCGGATATGGACCCCGACAACATGCGGTCGATGCTGGATGCCGGGTTCAAGTTTGACGGTGCGTTCAGCTACTCATCCGGTAAAACTGATCTGGCCGGTACCGACGATGGCGAAAGCTTCCAGTTTGCCAGCGCATCGCAAGGCGGTGACCTGCGGGTGGCGATGGATCCAAACCGCATCATCTATGACGTGAACCAAAGCCAGACGGCCATCAACGTGGCGGGGGCTGAAATCCCATTCCCGATCGCACTGGAAATGGCGAAAACCGGGTTCCACATGCTGCTGCCCGTGGCAAAAACCGACGCTGAGCAGAACTTTGAATTCTCCTTCACGCTGGGCGATTTCACAATGTCCGAAATGATCTGGGGCATCTTCGATCCCGGTGGCACACTGCCGCGTGACCCGGCAACCATCACAGTGGATCTGGTGGGCAAGGCCAAGGTTCTGATCGACTTCCTGTCACCCGAATTTGCAGAAGACATGGGCATGGACGTGGCCAACCCGGGTGAGCTGAACGCAGTAACAGTCCGCAGTCTGCTGCTGTCTGCTATTGGGGCGGAACTGTCGGGGTCTGGTGATTTTACCTTTGACAATACCGACCTGCAAACCTTTGACGGCATGCCGAAACCGACAGGTGCGGTGGACCTTAAGCTGGTTGGCGCCAACGGGCTGATCGACAACCTGATTTCCATGGGTCTGGTGTCCGATCAGGACGCCATGGGCGCACGCATGATGATGGGCATGCTCGCTGTACCGGGTGAAGGCGAAGACACGCTGACCTCCAAGATCGAGATCAACGATCAGGGTCATATCATCGCCAACGGCCAGCGTATCCAGTAAATACTGGCATCATATCCAAAGCGAAGGCCGCATCGCGCGGCCTTCGTTATTTCTGGGGCTTGCAGGCCGACGGACGGCTCGCTACCTCGAACCCGGCAACTATTGGAAGACCTATGTCGCAATCACTTCAAGCCCTGACACACGCTCTCCTGGACGCTGCGCGCAAGGCGGGCGCACAATCGGCAGACGCCATCGCGTTGCGCGGCATGTCCGTATCCACCGAGGTGCGCCGGGGCAAGCTGGAACAAATCGAACGTTCCGAAGGCGTGAACCTGGGCCTGCGGGTGCTACAGGGCAAGCGCCAGGCAATCATATCCGCCTCCGACATTCAGCCTGCCACCCTGGCCGGGCTGGCCGAACGCGCGGTTGCCATGGCAAACGAAGCACCCGAAGACCCGTTTGCCGGGCTGGCGGACCCGTCCGCCCTGTCCACCACCCGCAGTGCGGACGGTCTGGACCTCGCCGACCCCGCCGCGCCACCCAGCCCCGATACCCTGACCGATCTGGCGCTTGCGACAGAAGCCGCCGCCCAGGATGTGCCAGGCGTGTCGCAGGTGGAATCGACATCAGCCACCCACAGCGCAAATGATGTTTACATGGCATCCACCAACGGGTTTTCCGGGGGCTACCAGCGCACCAGCAGCAGCGCGGGCTGCTCGGCCATTTGCGGCACCGGGACAGAAATGGAACGCGACTACGACTATGACAGCCGCGTCTACTTTTCCGACCTACGCCCGGCAGCCGAAGTCGGGCAATGCGCGGGGGAACGCGCCGCCGAACGGGCAGGCGCACGCAAACCGGCAACTGGCACCTACCCCGTGCTCTTTGACGAACGGATCTCCAGTTCCCTGATCGGCCACCTGCTGTCGGCATGCAACGGTGCGTCGGTGGCGCGCGGGTCATCCTGGCTGCGCGACAGCCTGGGTCAGCAGGTTCTGCCAACCCATCTGTCGGTGATGGAAAACCCGCATCGCCCCCGCTGCTTCAGCTCCCGCCCCTTCGATGGTGAAGGGTTGCCCACAACCCAGCGCAACATCGTGGAAAACGGCGTGCTGACCGGCTGGACACTGGACCTGACCAGTGCACGCAAACTCGACATGACCTCCACCGGGAACGCCACACGCGGGGTGTCTTCGCCACCGTCGCCGGTGAACTGGAACATCGCCCTGACCCAGGGAAGCCAGTCGCGCCAGGATCTGTTGGCTGATATGGGCACCGGGCTGTTGGTGACTTCCATGATTGGCAGCACCATCAACCCGACCACAGGCGATTATTCCCGCGGCGCGTCTGGCTTCTGGGTGGAAAATGGCGAAATTGCCTACCCGGTGAACGAATGCACCATCGCGGGTAACCTCCGCGACATGTTGCTGCGTATCGTCCCCGCGAATGACGCGCGCGCGTATCTCAGCCGCGTGGTACCGTCCCTTCTGATTGAGGGGCTCACACTTGCCGGATCCTGACCCAGATCTTCAACTATTGATCGACGCCGCAATTGCTGCCGGGGACGAAGCCCGGCGGTTCTTTGACGGGCCAAACCAGAGCTGGGAAAAACCAGATGGCGCAGGGCCGGTGACCGAAGCGGACCTCGCCGTTGACGCACTGCTGGCCGGACGTCTGCAGGCCGCACGCCCGAGCTATGGCTGGCTTTCGGAAGAAACTGAAGACAACACCGACCGACTAGACCGGTCCCGCGTGTTTGTCGTGGACCCGATCGATGGCACGCGCAGCTTCAAGGAAGGCGCGCGCACCTGGGCGCATTCGCTGGCCGTTGTCGAAGATGGCATTGCCGTGGCAGGGGTGGTTTTCCTGCCCATGCTGGGCCTGATGTTTTCCGCAGCTCAGGGCCAGGGCGCGTATCTGAACGGTGACCCGGTCATCACAGCGCAGCGCGACCGGCTGGACGACGCCGAATTTCTGGCGGCCCGACCCGCACTGGACGGACACCACTGGCTGGCCGCAGCACCGGGTTTCCGCCTGGCTTATCGCCCATCACTGGCCTATCGCATGGCACTGGTTGCACAAGGGCAGTTCGACGGCATGATCACCCTTCGGCGCGCTTGGGAATGGGACATCGCCGCCGGAGACATCCTGCAACGCGAAGCAGGCGCGGTCTGTTCCGACCGCACCGGCGCACCGCTGCGGTTCAACAACCCGGTGCCAAAACTGGATGGCGTTGTCGGCACCAATCCGGCCCTGCACCGTCAGGTCATCAACGCCCTTGCCTGAACTTGACCTGTCCCGCAGAGGCCGTAGGCTTATTGCCAATCACCCTTCAGCCACAATGCCGCCGCTCATGCTTCTCAGATCTCTCCCCCGCCCGCAGGTCCTGATGTGAGCCGGTCGCTTCAGCTGGGTGTTCGGGCCCGAGGCACCGCACCGACGGAATTTCGCAGGGACCCTGACGCGCAGCTGCTTTGGGTGCATGCGACGTCGCAGCCTCGCCTGCTGGCCCTCCGCTACATCGCCCAGCGCCTTATGGCCGATCGGGATGATCTGGAAGTTATCGCCACCTATGACCCAGCCCAGTTCCTGCCGTCGAACGACCCTACCCCGGAATTTGCCGCAATCCTGCCTTTGCCCATCAACGGCAACAGTTCGGGACGCAACGCGATCATCGCCGCGCGGCCCGATGTTGGCCTATGGACCGGGGGCAACCTGAATGGCACAGCGATACGCAACGTCGCCGATACCGGTACACATCTGTTACTATTGGACGCTGAAGCTCAGGGTTTCCGCAACCGCAAACGGCGCTGGTTCTCCGACCCGCAGCAAGAGGCACTCTTGCGGTTCGATCGTGCTCTGACCAGCACCCGCGATCAGGCCAGCCTGCTGCGCCGCGCCGGTCTGCCCGGCGAACGTATCGAAATTTCTGGTCCTCTGCGCGAAACTCCATGCCCCCCAGACTGCCCAGACGAGGAGGTTGTGGACGTGTCACAGGAACTGGCCGGTCGGCCAGTCTGGCTGGCCGCCTTCGCGCACCCGGATGAATTTGGCTATGTCGTCACCGCCCACCGCAATGCCGTACGCCACGCGCATCGCCTGCTGCTGGTCATAGTGCTGGAAGGCCGCCACTACCTGGACGACGTGACTGCCCTGCTCGAGGGCATGACCCTGCGCCATGCGGTCTGGCATCTGGGCGACCCTATTGATGACCAGACACAGGTGCTGGTGGCCGACGACCCCGAAGACCTGGGGCTATGGTACAGGATCTCGCCGCAAACCTTCTTGGGCCATTCGCTAATCTCCGGGCAAGGCGGGCGTGATCCGCTGGATGCGGCCGCACTGGGGTCCGCCGTTATGCACGGCCCGAACATCGGCGCGTGGGCCGAAGCGTATCAAATGCTAACCAAGGCAGGCGCAGGGCAACTGGTGCCCAACGGAAATGTTCTGGGAATGCAGGTCACGCGCCTGATCGCTCCTGACATCGCCGCCACTATGGCGCTGGCTGGGTGGGACGTGGCCACCAAGGGCGCAGAGCTCACCGAGCGCGTGGTCCGGCTGGTGCAGGGCCATCTGGACGCGGAAAGCGTAGACCATGCGCCCGCCTGAATTCTGGTCCACCCCACCCGACCACCCGGCCTGGCAGGCACGCCTGCTGGCTCCTTTGGGCCTACTCTACGCCGCGGCCACTGCCCGTCGCGTCGCACAGCCGCCCGCACATACCGGACAGGTTCCGGTGATCTGCGTGGGTAACGTCAATATTGGCGGCACTGGGAAAACACCCACGGTGATCTGGCTGCTCTCGGTCCTGCAATCGCAGTTTCACACACCGCATGTCGTGTCGCGCGGTTATGGCGGTTCGCTAGAAGGGCCCGTGCGCGTGGATCCGACGCAGCACACCGCGGCGCAGGTCGGCGATGAACCCCTGCTGCTGGCTGCCTTTGCCGAGGTCTGGGTCGCCCGCGACCGGGCCGCAGGCGTGCGCGCGGCAGAGAAGGCCGGGGCCACCGCGATCGTACTGGATGACGGGCACCAGAACCCATCGGTCACCAAGGCGTTTTCGCTTGTGGTGGTGGATGCCAAACAGGGCTTTGGCAATGGCCGCTGCATCCCCGCCGGACCATTGCGCGAACCGGTCGTAGCCGGGCTTGCGCGAGCCAATGCGGTTCTGTGCATCGGGGACGAGGCCGCACAGGCTGCGTTTCAAACCACCTGGGGTGCTTCGCTCAACAATCCGCTTTTCACCGCCCGGCTGGACGCATTGCAAACCGGGATGGATTGGTCCGATACCCGAGCGCTGGCCTTTGCGGGCATCGGCAATCCCGAGAAATTTTTCACTACACTACGCGCGCTCGGGGCCGATGTGGTCCGGGCAGAGCCGCTGGACGACCACCAAGCCCTGTCCGCCGCCCTGCTGCAACGTCTGGAACACGACGCGCAAGTGCTAGGCGCGCAACTGGTCACGACCGAAAAAGATGCCGTTCGCCTGCCCGCCAGTTTTCGGCACAAAGTCATCACCCTACCAGTGCGGTTGAACGTAGCGGACGAGGACGGCCTGCGCACGATGCTGCTGGAGATAGCCCCTGGGCCATGAGCTGCTATGATAAAGCCCGAACGCTGGTGGATGATCTTGTGAGACGTGACTGAGCCAAATCAGCCAAAATCCACCCCGCAAGGGTCCAAGTCTGCAAGCCACCAAGCATGCGATATCTTTGCAAGCCAAATTTGCAGATCACCTTAATATCAAGAGCTGGCGATGAAAAATGTCTATCCAAGCAATTTGAAACAAAAGCTGAGAAGCCTGACCGATAGTGTTCGCTCTACTCTTCTTGCCAAGTCGGTCGCGTTATATGCGAGAGAGCCGCCATGTCGGCACCAGTGCCGACTGCATGGTGAACTGAGTTGCATCTACCCCACAAAACATACCGTCCCTCTCCACCAAAACCGTGCGCCAACCAAAGGCTGCAGCGCCAAGGATGTCGGTATGTAGCGTGTCACCGCACATTGCGATCCGATCCGGGGGCACGCTTTCGAGAGTGTTACTCACCATTTGAAAAACTTCGCGGAAAGGCTTTCCGAAGAAGCGGACGTCCAGCAGACCTAAGTCGACAAGCAGATGACCAAAATGGCCCGGTTCCAAAGAAAACCCATTGTCCCGAGGCGCCGCAATGTCGGCATTGGCGATCACAACCGGACGCTGCCGCTCCAGGAGGCTCTCGGTCAGGATGGCCTGACGATCGACATTCCAGATTTCAGTCGAGAGAAACAGGATACCAACAACGCTGTCATACTCGGATCGATCATCGCCGAGGCGCAATGTGGCGGCGGGGATATCAGTCAAGTCGTCTGATGGCGCAGCGATACAACCCCGGAGCATGTCGCCGAGATCCTTCAAGGCGGCGCTACGGCTGGTGATGATCTCTTCCGAAGCAACCTCCACACCAAGCTTGCGAAATTTTTCGACCGCACGGTCATGATTGTAACTCGCTGCATTTGACAGGATACGGATCTTACTCCCGGCGCTGCGCAACTGGTCTAGTCGTTCCGCAGCACCTGGTATGGGCGTTTCACCCACGTTCAGAACGCCGAAGGCATCAAAGACAAAGGCATCCACCTCATCAAGCACGTCCATCAGGGAGTTTACCCGCAGGGCATTGGCTGGAAAATTAGCCTTGGGCAGCCGATGGCGCACAGATTGATAACGTTCGAAGATGCTAACGACGTTATCCATGCGTCCGGTCAATCCTGCGTTCAATCAAATCACGCACATTTGGTGCCGACAGGGCCATGGTAGCGGGCACACGCAAAAATGGAAGAAAAAACATCAAAAAGACTGATTTTGACATATCGGATAAGAATATGATGGTAATTTTAGACTATTTTCGAAGTAAATAGATGCATAACGCCAAAAATTTTGTTGTTTTGTTGCTTTAGTCGCCTATAGTTTGCGCACACTGCGGGGAAAACATGGCATCCAAGAAGATCAAACGGCGCGACATGATCCAGCAGATCGTTCAAGAGCGTGGCGGCGTCAGCGTTGGCGCCCTTGCCGAAATGCTTGGGGTCTCCACCCAGACGGTACGCCGCGATATTGATCTTCTTTGTGACGGCAGCAATCTGCGCCGGGCGCATGGCCGGATCGAACTGGCAGAGGACCGGCTGAATACACCTTTCGACCAGCGCGCGGGCACCAACCTTGCAGGGAAGCGGGCCATTGCCGAGGTCGCAGCGGCTCAGATACCTGATGGCGCGACGCTCTTTGTCTCCATTGGCTCCACGGCCCTGAGCGTTGCGCGCGCCCTGCGCTACCGTAAAGAACTGACCGTCATGACCAACAATCTCAGTGCGGCGATGGCCCTGAGTGAAGAGGTATCAAACCGCATCATTCTGCCAGGCGGGGAGCTTCGTCTTCCCGACCGTGATTTCATCGGTGAGGAAGTGGTCGAATTCTTCGGACGTTTTCGTGCCGAGTTCGCCATTTTCGGCACGGCAGGCGTGGGAGAGGACGGTCGGCTTCTTGAGTTTCATCAATTCGAAGTTCGCGCTTCCGAACGCATGCGTTCCAATGCGCAGCGCGCCATTCTGGTGATTGAACACAGCAAATTCGGCCGTCTCGCGCCGGCAGCAGGCGAAAGTATCCACGATATCGATCAGGTCGTCTGCGATCGGCCACCGAAGGCTGATTTCGAGCCGGTCGTCGAAGGGCTCGGCGACAAAATCGTTTTCGCGGAGAAGACAGAATGACCGATGCAGCGCCCTTCGTTCACGTGGACAATGTAGCTAAGCGAAAGCGGCACGGTGGGAGATATTGCATTCCAGAACTTCGAGACAGTCGAGTTTTCTACGGTCTGCTTTGCCCCCGGCACTCTCATCAAGACACCCTCTGGGGCCAAAAAGGTAGAGACCCTGAAGCCCGGAGATTATGTCGCGACGTTAGACCATGGCTTTCAGGAGATTCGCTGGATTCAAAAAGACGAAGAAGCAATTGACGGTGAGAACAGCTATCCGATTTTGATCAATGCCGGCGCGGTTGGTGTCAATCTGCCCGAGACCGATCTTGTCGTCTCCTCTCAGCATCGCATCCTGGTAGGTGAAGCCGGTCAACTTGAACATATTTTCAAACAACCTTCGCTGGTACCCGCCAAAGGTCTTATCACCTTGCCCGGTATTCGGGAAATGCGGGGCAAAAAGCGCGTGGATTGGTGGCACTTTGCCTTGGATTGTCATGAAGTTGTTGAAGCCAACGGCGCGCAAGCGGAATCTCTTTTGATTGGCAAAATGGTACTCAATGCGCTCGACGCCTCAGAGCGCATTTATTTGCACTCTATTTTTGGGTTCATTGAAGGCGATGACGTGGCTCTAAACGGCCCGCCGGCTCGCGAGTTGCTTGGAGCAGGTAAGGCAAAGCGCAGGATCAAGCTCGCGAAAAAGTTGAAGGATTGTGAGGAGCTTATGGAGAGCGGCGAAGGCTACAAAAAAGTCGCGAATGCTCTGCCGGGTCAAATCCTGAAGGCTGATTTCCCAAAAGTTGTCATGCAACGGCATTCCCTCTAGGCTCGGGGAAGCAGGCGTAGGATGGGTTGTTTCAACAGATCGTTTACGGGATCAATCACCAAATTCTAAAAGACTTTTCTGATCCCGTTGATGTTGGATTCCTGCGCTGATGTTCTTGCCCCGCGCATGGTAGAACAGACACCCAATTTGATTTCGCAAGCTGCCCCCAGTAGCGGTGTTGTTCCTCGTATACTCGCACCAGGTGTAGGGAAAATTATTCGCGATTTGGCTATATTGTCACTGAACTCAACCAGCCTGTGATGGACCATGCATTCGCAAAGCACGGTGAAGGCGGCAACCCGTCAATACTGTCCATTAGCTCCGGCTAGAATCTCAGCCTACGCCTATGCATTATCCTCCCCCAGCTTCGGGGCCGGGCGGTGCAGCGCCAGTTCTGCATCTGAAAACCGGAATGGTGCGCGAATGCCCGGAACGCCGTCTAACTCCACCTGCATGCCGCGTGCGACAACCTGAGGGTCGGCCATGACCTCGGCCAGATCGTTGATCGGTCCGGCAGGCACGCCCTGCGCCTCGCATGCCTCCAGCAGGTCCTGCTTGGTACGTCGCGCGGTGGCCCCGTTGAGGCGCGCGATCATCACCCGGCGGTTGGCCACGCGGTCGCGATTGCGCAGGTAATCTGGGTGTTCGGCCATCTCCTCCAGATCCAGGATCCGGCAGAGGCGCTGGTACTGCGCGTCATTTCCGGTGGCGATGATGATATGCCCGTCGGAGGTATCGAACACCTGATAGGGCGTTAGGTTTACATGAGCGTTGCCCATCCGCTCAGGTGCAATGCCGGTGGTCAGATAATTCAGCGCCTGGTTCGCGGTCACCGCGACCGCTACATCGAGCAGCGACATGTCAACATGCTGCCCGCGCCCTGTGCGTTCCCGCTGGTGCAGTGCTGCCAGAATGCCAGTGACGGAATACACCCCAGTGAAAATATCGGTGATCGCCACGCCAGATTTCTGCGGTTGGCCATCCGGTTCCCCGGTAATCGACATCAGCCCCGACATGCCCTGAATGATAAAATCATACCCGGCACGGTGGCTATAAGGCCCGGTCTGACCAAACCCCGTGATGGAACAATAGATCAGCCGAGGGTTCACTGCGCGCAAGCTGTCATAATCCAGCCCGTACTTGGCCAGCCCGCCAACCTTGAAATTTTCCACCAGAATATCCGCCGAAGCCACAAGGTCCCGCACCTGCGCCTGTCCTTCGGCCGTGGTGAAATCGATGGTGACCGAAGCCTTGCCGCGGTTGGTAGAATGATAATAGGCCGCAGAAACATCATCGTCCCGCGTGACAAAGGGCGGACCCCAGGCGCGCGTGTCATCCCCGCGAGTGGCCTCGACCTTGATTACTTCTGCCCCAAGGTCCGACAGAGTCTGGCCGGCCCAAGGGCCAGCCAGAATACGCGCCAGTTCAATTACCTTGAGCCCGGCCAGAGGCGCTGTCGTCAACTGTCGAGTTCCTCGTCCAGAAGCGCCTTGAATTCTTCGTAGTTCATGTTGGACACCTTTTTGCCGTTCACGACAAAGCTGGGCGTACTTTCAATTTCGTGCTCCTCGACGTTTTCCTGATACCAAGCGACTAGTGTGCGCGCCTTATCGCCATCCTGCAGGCAGGCTTCCAATTCGTCATTGCCCAGACCGGCCAGACGCCCGATCTTGCGCAGTTCTTCGACGATGGCTGCCGGGTCGCCCGCGCGGGTCCATTCCGGCTGACCCGCGTAGAGCAGGTCGTTCACACCAAAGAACCGATCCGGTCCCGCACAACGGGCAATCATAGATGCCCACAGGCCAAACCGGTCGAAATAAACCTCACGGTAGATGAACTTCACCTTGCCGGTGTCGATGTAATCCGCCTTCAGCTTCTTGAACACGGTTTCATGGAATGTGCGGCAATGCGGGCAGGTGTAGCTGGCGTATTCGATCATCTCGATAGGCGCCGATTCTTCACCCAGTGTCATTTCCACGATCGTAGAGGTATCGACCTCCTGCGCCAGGACCTGTCCGGACGGCAGTGCAGCCGACCACAACCAGGCTCCACCACTCAGTACAGCCAGGGCCATTGCCCCCAGGACGGACGTTAGTCGGTTCATGTCGTGCCTTTCTTATTCGAGTGTTGTTTCGTTAATACGTTGCGCCCGAGAGATTCAAGCGCCGCCCGCAAATCCGCGTTCCCCACCCGGTCCACCATCTGTCGCGCCTGCGCGCCAGTTTCAGGGGCCTCTGCCTGTTGGGTCTTATGGGTCGCTCCAGCAAAATGCGCTTGTGCTTCAGCAAAACCAGTCGCGGCCGTCTGCGTTATGCGGATGCGCGCAATCGCGTTATAGCCGTACGTGGCATTCACCCGGTCGCGCAGCCGGTTTTTTTCCATCTCCACGACCGGCGCCTGCGGCCCCGTGGTCAGCACCGTAAGCGTTGCACCAAACCCGCGCGCGCCATAACTCACCTCAACCGGACGGGCGATCGCCGCTATCCGTTCGCCTGCAATCTCATCCCAATGGGTCAACAGCCGCGCCACCGCAAAGCCCCGCGTTTCCGCAACCTTGCGAATATCCCCGCTCAGCAGCGAAGACGTGCGTTTAAAGCCGCGAGTGCTGGATTGGCGTTTCGGCATGCATGGCGTCCCGTAATCTCTACGCTATCTTAGAGCGACCGCTGGCCAGCACCAGCGAAACCCACCAACGGAGCCATAAACAATGCGTGACGTTTCCCTGCCTACGGACCTGCTCGAGTGGTATGACCGCCACGCGCGCGACCTGCCCTGGCGCGTCAGCCCTGCCGCTCGGCAGGCAGGGCAGGTGCCGGATCCCTACCGCGTCTGGCTGTCGGAAATCATGCTGCAGCAAACCACCGTGGCCGCGGTGCGCGATTATTTCCTACGTTTCACCACGCTTTGGCCAGACGTGCACGCACTGGCCGCTGCACCGGACGAACAGGTCATGGGGGAATGGGCCGGGCTGGGCTATTATGCCCGTGCGCGGAACCTGCTGAAATGCGCCCGCGCGGTTGTTACGGAGCACAACGGCCGATTCCCCGACGATCACGACAGCCTGCTGAAGCTGCCCGGCATCGGGCCATATACCGCTGCCGCCATTTCGGCCATCGCGTTTGACCAGGCCGAAACAGTGATGGATGGCAATGTGGAAAGAGTCATGGCAAGGCTCTTCAACGAAGCCACCCCCTTGCCCGCGGTCAAACCCACGCTCAAATCCCACGCCGCCGGATTGACGCCACCGCAGCGACCAGGCGACTATGCTCAGGCGGTAATGGATCTGGGAGCCACGATCTGCACACCGAAATCGCCCGCCTGCGGCATCTGCCCCTGGCGCAGCCCCTGTTCCGCGCGTGCCGCAGGCACGGCGGCCAACCTGCCCGCCAAGTCCCCTAAAAAACCCAAACCCACCCGGTACGGCACCGTGTTTCTGGGCCGCCGTGCCGATGGCGCGTGGCTGCTGGAACGCCGTCCGGACAAGGGCCTCCTGGGCGGTATGCTGGGCTGGCCCGGCTCGGACTGGGCCAGCGAGCCAATTCCACCAATGCCGCCCTGCAACGCAGACTGGCAAGCCCTGCCTGGCGAGGTGCGTCACACTTTCACCCATTTTCACCTGATCCTGACCGTGATGATCGCCGATCTGCCGCAAAGCTGTGCGCCCAGGGTCGGTCAGTTCCTGCCCCGGCAAGACTTCCGACCATCAGACTTGCCCACCGTCATGCGCAAGGCATACGATTTGTCGCAAGCCTGATCGCTCTACGCTTTGGCACCACGACAAAACCGACGCTATAATCGCTCCAACAGCTGTATTTTATCCCATCGGGAGGCCCAATGACTGATCCGCAAAAGCTGCGCAGCCTGACATCCGCCCTGCCTTTCTGGATTTCGCTTCTGCTGCTGCCTCTGGCCTGGATCGGGGCGGCGGCGGGCGGCTGGTCTTTGGTGCTGCTGCCAGTCTCCACCTGGTACCTGTTTGCGCTGGCCGACAGTGTAGCAGGCCTCAATCCAGAAAACGCGGACCCCGACACGGATGATGGCGACCTCTACTGGTACCGGTTCGTAACGGTCGTGTGGGCGCCGCTGCAATTTGCCACCATCTTCGGCCTGATTTGGTACGTAACCCGCGCCGATCACCTCAGCACTTTCGAAGCCATTGCGCTGTTTTTCGGGGTCGGCGTTCTGTCCGGGACCATCGGCATCAATTACAGCCACGAACTGATGCACCAGAAAAACAAGCTGGAACGCAACCTTGGCGATCTGCTGCTGGCGATGGTGCTATATTCCCATTTCCGGTCTGAGCATCTTCTGGTGCATCATCGCTATGTCGGCACCCCGCGCGACCCTGTGACCGCACGCTACAACGAAGGTTTTCATCGGTTCTACCCGCGCGTTCTGGTGCAATGCCTGCGCTCTGCGTTCCAGGCCGAAAAGGCCATGCTGGCCCGTAAGGACCTGCCCTGGACCGACCTGTCCAATCCGTTCTTCCGTTACTGGGCGCTGCAAGCGGCCATGCTGGCGCTGGCCTTCATACTGGGGGGCTGGGCTGGAATTGGCCTGTTCATCATGCAGGCAGCCACGGCAGTCTGGCAGCTGGAACTGGTCAATTATGTTGAACATTACGGTCTGACGCGCAAACATTTGGGCGATGGCAAATACGAATATGTCAAACCGCAACACAGCTGGAATGCCGCGCAAAAGGCATCGAACTGGCTGCTGATCAACTTGCAGCGCCATTCCGATCACCATTACAAACCCGACCGCAGGTTTCCCCTGCTGCAAAACTATACCGAGGCCGACGCGCCGCAGCTGCCATACGGCTATCCAGTCATGACCGTGCTGGCGATGATGCCCCCACTCTGGCGGCGGTTCATGAACCCCCGTGTCCGTCAATGGCGGCAAATGTACTATCCGGAAATCACCGACTGGACGCCTTACACGAAACGGCAACTGCCCATGCCCCGTTGAGGGGCGCGGACAATTCGCTTCCACCTCATCCGGCGGACCAGACGGTTATGGATTTATCCAGCCCGCGAATGGTCTGATCTCGGAACTCACCGATCTCCTCCAACACTGGGTCGTTTGCACCAACCTCCTCTACCACCCGCGCCTTCAGGTCATCGCTGAACGCAACCGGTCCCGGCAGTGTGCGGGCCAGCCGTTCAATTCGGCTTACGACGTTCACGGTGTTGCCAATCACTGCATAATCCAAACGGCTGGTGCCGATATCTGCCAGAACCACCGGACCATAATGCAGACCAAACCGGGCGTCGATCGTGGGCTGCCGCCGGCGCACGCGGTCGCGGTTCCAGTCTTTCACTGACACCTGCATCGCGCGCGCGCAGCGCAGCGCGTTTGAGGCGTCCTTTTCGCCGGGCTCCGGCGTGCCAAAGGTCGCCATCAACCCGTCACCCAGATACTTGTCCAGCGTCCCGTTGAACCGGAACACCTCCTGCTCCATGCGGGCATGAAATTCGCGCAGCGTTTCGATCACTTCGTTCGGATCGCGGTCGGCTGCGAAAGCCGTGAAGTCGGCGATGTCGACAAACAGAACCGCAATGTCATGGCTACGGATCTGTTTCAGCGGTTCGTCATGCTGGGACAGTTCATCCACAACATTGGGCGAAAAGTAACGTGACAAGTTCTCCCGCTCACGCTCCAGCGCCGCGTTGCTCAGCAACAGCCGGTTGAACCGCCGAACTGACAGTGCCAATGTCAGCGCCACGATCACAAAAATAACCGTTTCCTGCAGCCGCAGGTCGAAATTGACCCGGTTGGGATCGGCCAGCTTGGCAAATTCTGGGAACCCGGCCAGTGCGGTGTTCACCGCCTCGCTCAGCGCCAGGTCGGTCTTGCCAAACCACCAGACCATCCCCGCCGCCGTCAGCCACATGCCCGCCGCCCAAAGCCCCATCGCCGCAATCGTGCGCCAGGAATAGGCCATCGTGCCGGCAGCCAGGATGATCAAGAAATACTGAAACAGTTCAAATTGGTAGGGCGCGGCTCAGGGCCAGTCATTCTGGCGCAGCGGATTGGGCGCGACAAGAACAATGGTCACCAGCGCCAAATCGCAGAACAGCACTACCAGTTCCAGCCGTGACACCCCCACGCGCGCCACCCGCTGCGCCAGCAGCCCCATGCCCGCCATAAGGCCCAGCATCAGGTGGTAATAAAGCACATCCCAGGACGGGTTCAGCAGCGGCAGCATCACCGCCACCACTGCCAGCGCCAACCAGCGCGCCCGCACCGCCAGTTCCATGCCCTCACGCTTGTGGCGTTCCAGAGCGGCTTCGGTGAACCGGTTGGCCTCAATATCGGACTGGGTCAGACGTTCCGGAAGGTCGAACCTGGTAAAACTGGGTATGATGCTGCTGTCGGCCATGTCTGGCTCCGGTTAGATAACTGTTTGGGCTAACATAGGCAGGGCAAGACCGCTCTGCACATAAATCTGCAGAAATTAATAAGTCTTCAGGATGTCGACCACCGCCGACACACGGAAACAGCCAATCATGCGCCACCGCGTTCACTACAAACAGGTCGTGGTGCGGCGTCATCGAAGGCAGGCCATGATGCACGGTCCCTCGCGCCTTCAACCGGCAAAAAAATACCCCGCCATCAAAGGCGGGGCAAAGTTGAGTGCCATGTGACAGGCCACAGGCACCCGGCGGTATTACGAGGTTGTCTGTTTTGTCAGGTCTTCATTTCAGCCCGAATTTGTTGCCGGAACACATCGATCGGCACCATCTTGCCGTCCATCTTCGTATGCCAATAGGTCCAGCCATTGCAGCTGGGCGCGCCTTCCAGCGCGGCGCCGACCTGGTGGATCGACCCTTTGACATCGTTGCCAATCAACGTGCCATCCGCGCGCACCTTGGCGGTCTTTCCGCGTGGGGATGTCAGAACTTCACCAGGGCGCAGCAAGCCACGTTCCACCAGTTGGCCAAACGGCACGCGCGGTTCCTGGCGTTTGGACGTCGACACCTGTAACGCTTCACGGTCCAGCCGCCGCACTCGGCTCAGCCGCTTTTCCGCCACCTTGCGGTAGCTATCTTCACGTTCGATCCCAATGTAGTCGCGGCCAAGCATTTTGGCGACAGCACCGCTGGTGCCAGTACCAAAAAACGGGTCCAGCACCACATCTCCGGGGTTGGTCGTACCCACCAATACGCGGTGCAGCAACGCTTCAGGTTTTTGCGTCGGGTGCGCCTTGTCGCCATTCGCGTCCTTCAACCGTTCGTGCCCGGTGCAGATTGGGATGACCCAGTCACTGCGCATCTGCACGCCATCATTCATCGCTTTCAGCGCTTCGTAGTTAAATGTGTATTTCGCACCCTCGGTCTTGGAGGCCCATATCATCGTTTCATGCGCATTGGTCAGACGCTTGCCACGGAAATTCGGCATCGGGTTGGATTTGCGCCAGACCACATCGTTCAGCACCCAGAATCCGGCGTCCTGCAATGCCGCACCAACACGGAAAATGTTGTGATAGGATCCGATCACCCAAATCGCACCATTCGGTTTCAACACCCGCCGCGCGGCGCGCAACCAGTCCCGAGTGAACCGGTCATAGGCCGCAAAGGAAGAAAACTGGTCCCAGTGGTCATCGACCGCATCGACCTGGCTGTTATCCGGGCGATGCAACTGTCCTTTCAGCTGCAGGTTATAGGGAGGGTCGGCAAAAATCAGGTCAATGCTGTCTTCGGGAAGCGCGTTCATCGCCTCCACACAATCGCCTGACAGCACTTGATTTAGCGGCAAAGCCGCTTGTGTTTTCGTTTTGGTCATCGTCTGCCTCTGTCCCCGGCGCTTTTGCGCTCATTGGTTGGTGGCAGGATGATTCAAAGCTGATTCGCGGTCAAATTCTTTTTTGAATCAGTTGCTTACGATTTTATCTTGATACAAGATATTGTGTACGGGTTTGAACGAACGTCTATGATGTGGGGTCACACCAAGATTTTGCAGCGCCAGTTTGTGGCTTTTTGATGGATATCCGGCATTGGTTTCCCATCCATAGCCCGGATGCTGTTGCGCCAATTCAACCATGATCTTGTCGCGACACACTTTCGCCACAATTGAAGCCGCTGCGATCGACACGGATCGGGCGTCGCCCTTGACGATAGCCTGTGCCGGGATCGTCAGGTTCGCGGGGATCAGGTTGCCATCGATCAGCAGCGCATCGGGCGGGGTGCCCAACCCCTCCACCGCCCGAACCATGGCCAGATGGCTGGCCTTGAGGATGTTCAGATCATCGATTTCCACCACTGTCGCATGGGCCAAGGAAATCTCAGCGCAGGTCTGCAAGGTTTGAGCCAAGGCATCGCGACGGCGGGCGGTCATTTTCTTGCTGTCGTTCAGCCCCTGGGGCACCGCAGTCAAATCCAGCACAACCGCCGCTGCGGTCACTGGCCCAGCCAGAGGACCACGGCCTACCTCATCGACGCCCGCGATACGCAGGTATCCCTGCGCCCGCAATGCGGTTTCCAGACTGTCATCAGGCCCCTTGATCATACCCCTGCCCTACACCAGCCACCGGCTATTGCACATGAAAAAGGAGGGCGCGATGCGCCCTCCAGGTGCGGCCTGCCCGTTACCGCAGTACCAGTCTAGCGCCGGACTACTCGATATCCGTGACGTTCAAGGCAAGTCAGGGTGTAGCCCTTGCGGACCCCCGAGCGTTTCTGGTTCCAGTACCGGACCTGGCAGGACTTGGGCAGATTGTCAGCAAAGGCAAAGTTCCGTTTCAGGCAGCTTTTGGCCAGCAGCGCGTTTTTGCTGTGGGAATGGCCCGAAGACTGAACGCAATCCTTCGGCAGGGTGTAACGCAGGAAATGCTTGGGCAGTGGGCGGGGCTGCGGCTGGTTTTTTGGCGGAGTCACTACGGTGACATGGCGGTCATTATCTGCAAGATCCGAAATCACGGCCCCCAGAATGGCAACACCCAGAAGCCCAGCAATGACCTTGGCGGCATCATTGTCGGCCCGGGCGGGGGCAGCCATGGTCATACCGGCAGCGGCGACAGCGGCGGTGGCGAGTTTGGCAAATCTGTTCATGTGAACCTCCGTTGGTTTGGCAGGGCCCCGGGTGTCCGGTGGATGCCACATGTGTGATGAAACCAAACTGGGGTCAGCCCCCTGAAACAGGCAATATCAACGCCCTGTTATCGGATAACGCCACCAGCAAAGCCCATGAAACAAAGGCTGTTATTGAATATCGCCTGCAGCCGGGGCAGGTTGGCTGCATGAAACACGCATTAAGCATAGGCGCCCTTGTTGCGCTGCTAACGGCAGGCCCGTCCGCGGCCGCGGAATGTTATGCCGACTACAAAGCCAAGCAGGATTCCCCGTTGCGACTGCACTACGGGGTCGCACAGATCCAGGGCAGCTGTGCCCCCGGCCCGGCCGTCAAGGAACTACAGCCAAGGCTGGCCGCCAACGGTTGGACGCTCTTGACTGTTCTCTCCGTGTTCGGACCCGAAGGGCTGGCACAGCGTAAGGGAGATGCCGGTGCAAACTACCTCCGTTACTGACACCCGCCGGTCCGGAACACGGATCGTTGCCGTTGGCGTTGCCGCGATTATCTTCATCCTCGGCGGCGCGGCGACCATTCTGTTTCTGACCCTGCCCGACGCCAACGCGTTCAACGCGCGGGTCGAACGGCTGTTTGTCGAAAACGCCAATCTGCAAAGCCAGGCGGAAATCAAGCTGCTGGAAATCCTCGCGCAATCGGGCACGGCGTTTTCCGATACATTGTCGAGCTACCGGCTGGTGATTTTCGTGCTGCTGGCTTTCGCCACCGCTCTGCTGATCGCATCACTGGTATTTCTTGTGATGCTGGTGGTTCTGAACCGTCGGATGGCACAGATCGAACAAAATGGCATTCAGGTGAATTCCCTTTTGATTAGCCGGGATGAAAACGCAGTCTATCTGAACAACATGGATTTCAAGCTGACCGCTGCGGCGATTGAAACCCTGTCGGTTCTGGCCGAGGCGCGGATGGATGATGACATCCTGTCCGGAGCCGAGATCGAGGCGATGATTTCAGGCCGCGATGCGGCTGTTTGCGATGAAGCCGCCGGGGCCACCCGGATCAAGCGGCTGCGCGATACGCTGGGCAACCAGATGGTCAGCGAATTGCTGGTCAAAACAGTGGCGCGGCGCGGTTATATGCTGACCATCGATAAAGACGTTATTCGCATGGTCTGACCGCAGCTTCGCGCAAGAAATCGTTGCCGTTGAACTGTTCGGGGTGTCAATGATTGGGTGACACAGGTTCCTGAACCGGGTTCAGTTCATTCCATAGCCGATACCAGTCCAGCGGGTTGTCGCAGTTGCAGATCTGGCCATTGGCGGCGATGACTGCCGTACCGGGTGCGGGGCACGCTGACAGAGAAATTCTCGCGCCCGCCGGATCAGTCCAGGCGGAGTACGTTACCCCCCGCGTCTGGCAGGCCTATGCGCAGAAACAGGGGGACCCGACCGGCGCAAACGCAGGCCGCTTGGCTGCAACCGGAACCGCCGCCAGCCCCACAGCCAGACTGGCCAGAGCCAACATACCGCCTGTGATGATCTGGTATCGCATGCTCACCTCTTTCTGAACTGTGTATATTGTTCCCCAAATTCACCGTCTTGCAAAGCGGGCACCACGCCCCATCTGTGTATCTCCGCCCGCGTGACAGGCCAGGAGCGCCCTATGAACACACACGTCGGCCCCCCCTCCGGTGCTTATGCCATTCAGGTCCAGCCCTTGGACGACACCGCCACCGCGCAGTTCGGTGACATCGTTCTGGCCCGCAGTTCCCGTGCGCGGGTGATGTATGAAACACGCCTGACGCCCACGGTGTATTTCCCACGCGAAGATGTGCTGGTCCCTCTCTCGGACGAAACCGGGTTCCAGACGTTTTGCCCCTTCAAGGGTACGGCCACCTATCACGACGTGCTGCTGCCCGGTGAAACGCTGGAAAAAGCAGTCTGGTGTTATGGCCGGGCATTGCCGGAAAGCACCGACATAGAAGGCTATGTCGGGTTCATGCCCAGCGCGGGGGTCACGGTGGATACAGGCGCGGTGGCGCTGGAACAGCCTGATGACGGCAACATCAACGGCCCACTGGTCGATTGGTTGCTGCGCGAAGCCTGGGCCTGCAAGACGCCGGAGATCCTGGCCCAGACCCTGGCGGAGAAGATGAAGGCCAGTGGCATCGCCGTTTCGCGGATGAGCATCCTGATCTGGTCCCTTCACCCGCAGATCGCGGGCAAGAATTATCTCTGGACCCACGCAGCGGGGGAGGTCACGACCTATGCGCCGTCCTACGAAATTTACGATCACCCCGATTTCATCAACAGCCCGTTGCGGCATGTATCGCGCGGGCTGGGAGGGGTAAGGCAGAAGATCGGGGTGGAAACGGAGCAGAGCGATTTCCCGGTGATCGACGACCTGAGGGCCGAAGGCGCGACCGATTATGTCGCGATGCCGCTGCCATTCTCAGACGGGCAGATGAACGTGATGACCTTGGCCAGCGACCATCCCGACGGGTTCACCACCGCCAATCTGGGTCTGATATTTGAATGCCTGGCCATCATCGGCCGGTATTTCGAGGTGTTCAACCAGCATGAAAACGCGCGCACGCTGCTGGAGACCTATGTTGGACCACGCGCAGGCGCACGGGTGTTGGGCGGGGAGATCCGGCGCGGCGACGGGGATGAAATTGATGCCGCGATCATGTTTTCAGATTTGCGTGCCTCCACCCGGTTGGAAACGCAATTGGGACGGGAAGCGTTTTTAACCCTGCTGAACCGGTTCTTTGAAACCAATGCCGAAGCGGTAGCCGCCCATGGTGGCGAGGTGTTGAAGTTTATCGGCGACGCGGTGCTGGCCGTATTTCCCGCAGGCGATGATCCAGATGCCGCGCGTCGGAATGGGTTAGCGGCGGCGCAGGACATTCTGGCGGGGCTGGAACGGCTGGCGGCGGAGATGGGGGCGGACCTGGGCGGTGTGGAGTGCAACTGTGCCATTGGCATTGCCTATGGCCGGGTGATGTATGGCAATATCGGGTCCCGCGACCGGTTGGATTTCACCGTGATCGGGCATGCCGCGAATGTCGCCGCGCGGCTGGGTGATCACGGCAAGACCGTGGGTCACCGAGTGGTGGTGACGGACGACTTTGACCATGACGGGATGATCCCCCTGGGGCAGCTGAATTTGCACAACGTGACCGAAACAGTGGACGCATTTGCCCTCCCCGAGCGGTGCTGAGCGGTCAGACAACGACCTCCATCGCGGTTTGCGCGCCTACGCCGAAAACACGTTTGTAGCGCACGATTTCGTCGGCGGGGCCCATGGCTTTTTCCGGGTTGTCTGACAGTTTCACAGTGGGACGGCCATTGGCAGAGACTGCCTTGCAGACCAGCGAAAACGGGGCGAGCGCGTTGTCCGGGACAAGATCGCGGAAATCGTTGGTCAGAAGGGTGCCCCAGCCGAACGAAACCTTCACGCGCCCGAAAAACTGTTTGTGCAGGTCGGCGATGGTGTCCACATCCAGCCCGTCAGAGAAAATGACAAGCTTGTTGCGCGGGTCTTCACCTCGGCTTTTCCACCAGGCGATGGCAGTTTCGGCCCCGGCGGCCGGTTCACCGCTGTCAACGCGGATGCCGGTCCAGCCAGCCAGCCAGTCGGGCGCGTTGTCGAGGAAACCGTTGGTCCCATAGGTATCGGGCAGTATGATGCGCAGGTTGCCATCGTGTTCTTCGTGCCAATCTGACAGCACGTCATAGGGGGCCTGCGCCAGCTCTTCGTCCGTCCGGGCCAGCGCACTATAGACCATCGGCAGTTCATGCGCATTGGTACCGATGGCCTCCACCTCCCGCCGCATGGCGATCAGGCAGTTTGACGTACCGACAAATTTTTCGCCAAGGCCTTCGATCATCGCCTGCACGCACCAGTCCTGCCATAGGAATGAATGCCGCCGCCGCGTGCCAAAATCTGCGATGCGCAGGCCTTCGATGGCGCGCAGGCGTTCGATTTTCTCCCAAACCCGTGTCATTGCGCGGGCATAGAGAACCTGCAGTTCGAACCGCCCCAGTTTGTTCAAAACGGCGCGACCACGCAGTTCCATCAGCACCGCCAAAGCGGGGATTTCCCACAACATGACTTCGGGCCAGGCGCCTTCGAACGTCAGCTCGTACTGATCGCCCACACGTTCCAGATGGTAGGCGGGCAGGCGCAGGTTTTCGAACCAGGACATGAATTCCGGCGCGAACATCTGACGTTTGCCATAGAACATGTTGCCCCGCAGCCAGGTGCTTTCCCCTCGGCTGAGGCTGAGCGACCGGATGTGATCGAGCTGTTCGCGCAGTTCACCTTCGTCGATCAGATGCGCCAGCGGCACGTGCTTGGACCGGTTTATCAGCGAAAACCTAACCTGCGTGTCTGGCTTGTTGCGGAACACCGACTGGCACATCAGCAGTTTGTAGAAATCCGTATCGATCAGCGACCGCACGATGGGGTCGATCTTCCATTTGTGGTTATGGACGCGTGTGGCGATGTCCAAAACGGATCCTCCCAAGGCCGGTTTGCGCCTTTGTAAGGCCAACCGGAAAGATCATGAAAGTGCAAACAGGCAGATTTCAGGCATTTTGCTGCCGTCTGAGGCGTTGGTTTAAAGGATTAGTCCAGGCTCAGCCGCACACCTGAGTTGCGCATCGCTTCCGAAGCCGCATCCAGCGAGCCATCCATGTCGATCGCGCGGCAGGCGGAGAGGCGGACTTCCACGACAAACCCCAGACGGGCGGCGTCGACGGCGGAGAAGTGGACGCAGAAATCGGTAGCGAGCCCGACCATGACGAGGCTGTCGATGCCCCGGGTGCGCAGGTAGCCTTCCAGCCCTGTTGGCGTGGTTTGGTCGTTTTCGAAAAACGCGGAATAGCTGTCGATCGCGGGACGGAAACCTTTGCGGATGATCAGGTCACCGTCAGTGCGCAGGTCGGGGTGAAACGCCGCGCCTGGGCTGCCCTGCACGCAATGGTCGGGCCATAGAACCTGAGTACCATAGGGCATTTCGGTGGTTTCAAATGGGATCTTCCCGTCATGCGACGACGCAAAGGAGGAATGGCCTACCGGGTGCCAGTCCTGCGTCAGAATCACGGAGTCGAAATCGGGCATCATCGCGTTGATGAGAGGCACGATCTGGTCGCCTTCGGACACGGCCAGCGCCCCGCCCGGGCAAAAGTCATTCTGGACGTCGATGACGATAAGAGCCTGTGACATTTGAATTCTCCTGCGGTCGGCGCCCAATATCGGGGGTGTCAGGCGAAATGACAATTGCAATTCCCGGCACGCGGGCGTATCCGGCGCGCCTCTTTTCGAGCACGGGTGGGTCTCATGGCAGTTCTCGGTATTGATTTCGGCACGTCCAACACCGCCGCGGGCGTGGTGCAAAATGGCAAGCCGCAGCTGATCGCGCTGGAAAACGGCGCAGACACATTGCCGAGCGTAATTTTCATGGATTTCGATTCCGGTGAAACCCTATTTGGGCAGGCGGCCGTGACTGCGATGACCGAAGGGCGCGATGGCCGTTTTCTGCGCGCGTTGAAAAGTGTGCTGGGAACGCCTCTGGCGCAGGAGCGGCGACAGTTTTTGAACGAAAAGCTGACGCTGCTGGATGTGATCGGGCGATTCCTGCGGGAAATCCGACTGCGGACCGAGGCGGCGACTGGCCAGACCGTCCGCCATGCCGTATCCGGGCGACCGGTCCGGTTTCATTCCGCGTCGCCTGAGCGAAATGCACAGGCGCTGGTAGATCTGGAACATGCGTATGCTTTGGCGGGGTTCGAAAGCGTGACCTTCCTACCAGAACCCGAAGCCGCCGCGCTGGCCACCGGCGGGACCGGGCGGTTGCTGATCGTCGATATTGGCGGAGGTACGTCGGATTTCACGGTCTGTGATTCGGATGCGACCGATACCCACATTCTGGCCAGTCAGGGCATCCGGCAGGGGGGTACCGATTTCGATAAGGTGCTGAGCCTTGCGCATGCGATGCCATTGCTGGGCTACGGCGCGAAGATTGGAAATGAGCTCGGTGCCGGGTCGCACACGGCCCCGCGCGCGTTGTTCCATGACCTGGCGACCTGGGAAAAGATTGCCTTTGTTTACACGCCCAGCCTGCTGCGGGATGTACGGCGCTGGGTACAGCTGGCGCCCGAGTCGGAGAGGTTTGACCGGCTGGCGACTGTTCTTGACATGCATCTGGGCCATGACGTGGCCTATGCGGTGGAACGGGGCAAGATCGAGGCAAACGCAGAACCAACAGGCCGGGTGGTGCTGGATGTGGTCGAACGCGGGCTGCACGCTCTGATCCCAGCGGACAGCGCGGCAGAGCTGCTGGCAGATTGCTGTGACTTGATTGCCGACTGCGCGGCAGAAACGCTGGCGCTGGCGGGCTGTACGGCAGACAGCATCGACCGGGTGGTTTACGTGGGCGGGTCCAGCCAGATGCGCGCCATTCGCAGCCGGATTGAGGCGATGTTCCCGCAGGCCGTACCGGAAACCTCCGAGATCTTCACGGCAGTGGCCAGCGGACTGGCACTGCGTGCGGCGCTGCATTGAGGCGCTGGCGCTGACGGGTTCAGAGGCGTAGACAGCCACTATGTATATTGTCGCTGCTCTGTATCATTTCACACCGTTTGCGGACCCTGCCGCGCTACGCGGGCCGCTGTTGGACCTTTGTCAGCGCGAAGGCGTCAAGGGTACTTTGCTGTTGGCACGCGAGGGGGTGAATGGCACTATCGCGGGGTCCCGCGCCGGGATAGACGCAGCGTTGGTGCATCTGCGCGGGCTGCCGGGCTGTTCGGATCTGGAGTGGAAGGAAAGCACCGCGGCCGAACCGCCATTTTCGCGTATGAAAGTTCCGCTGAAAAAAGAGATCGTCACCATGGGTCAACCCGACGTGGACCCGCGGGCCAAGGTTGGAAACTACGTCACGCCCAAAGATTGGAACGCGTTGATCAGCGCGCCGGATGTGGCAGTGATCGACACGCGTAACGACTATGAGATCGCCATTGGCACGTTCGAAGGCGCAGTGGACCCGGAAACCCGGTCTTTTGGCGAGTTTCCAGCGTGGTGGGAGGCCAACAAGGACCGCTTCCAAAACAAGCGCATCGCTATGTTCTGTACCGGGGGTATCCGGTGCGAGAAATCCACCAACTACCTGTTGGGTCAGGGGGTGGAAGAGGTGTTTCACCTCAAAGGCGGGATCCTGAAGTACCTTGAAGACGTGCAGCAGGACGAAAGCCTTTGGCAGGGTGAATGTTTTGTCTTCGATAACCGGGTGAGCGTGGGACACGGATTGGTCGAAGGGCCGCACGAGTTGTGCCATGGCTGTCGTCGTCCGATACTGCCGGAAGACAGGGCGCGGCCGGAGTATGAACGCGGGGTGTGTTGCCATCTGTGCGTGGACGAAACCTCGGACGCAGACAAGGAACGGTTCCGCGAACGCCAGCGGCAGATCGACCTGGCCCGCGAACGCGGCGAACACCACCTGAGCTGAAATCTCACCCTCGCACTACACTAGTCCCCTCGGTCACTCCGGGGGAGTGTTAGAATGGGGGCCGGATCAGGCCGCAACTATTTGCTGTTCTCGCGGACGCGACCGGATCAGCAGCATCAGCACAATGCCTATATTAACGAAATTCCAAACGATCCCGTTCAGAAAAGCCCAGAAGTAGCTGCCGGTCAGGTCATAGATGGCGCCGGACAACCAGCCGCCAATAGCCATACCCAGCACCGTCATC
>JAEPNQ010000161.1 GCA_017643305.1 Marinibacterium sp.
AAGACTCGAACTTCCACGGGAGTTACCCCACAGCGACCTCAACGCTGCGCGTCTACCAATTCCGCCACGACCGCACTGCCCTGACTTGGTTGAGCGGTCTTTAGCGGCTCCGGCGAAGCTTGTGAAGAGCAAAGGCACGGGCGCGTCACAGAAAAATGCTCACGTTCTGGCCCTGCCCTAGTCGCCGAGAAACCGAGGACACAGACTGGCCGCCATGTACATTCGCCCCAACGCCGACTATTTGGCATGAACAACCCTCACATTGCTCGAAATCGCGTTGCAGGTGCCCATGCCCGAGTGGAAAATCAGCGAAGGTCTGACCGATTATGGCACCGCGCTCGCCTTTATGGAGCAGCGGGTGGAGGCGATTGCCGAGGGTGAGGCCGGGGAATGCATCTGGCTGCTGGAACACCCGCCGCTTTACACCGCAGGCACCTCGGCCCGGGTCGAAGATTTGAAGGAGCCTGACCGCTTCCCTGTCTACGACGCAAGACGCGGTGGCCAGTACACCTATCACGGACCCGGCCAACGCGTGGTCTACGTGATGCTGGACCTCGGCGCGCGCGGGCGAGATGTGCGGGCGTTTGTGAAACAGCTGGAACACTGGGTGATCACAACGTTGGGCGAATTCAACATCACCGGTCACATCCGGGACGGACGCGTTGGCGTCTGGGTCGAACGGCCGGAAAAGCCGCGCTTACCCGATGGCACGATCGCCGAAGACAAGATCGCCGCGATTGGCATACGCCTGCGCAAATGGGTCAGCTTTCACGGCATTTCCATCAATGTCGAACCGGATCTGGAGCATTTTACTGGCATCGTGCCCTGCGGGATCGCCGAGCATGGCGTTACCAGCCTGGCCGATCTGGGCCTTCCGGTGACGATGCAGGATCTGGACGTGGCGCTGATGCGCAGTTTCGAAACTGTGTTCAGCAGCGAAAGGTTTTGCGGCGAAACAGGTTAGGCAAACCGCGCCTCATCAAGGAACCCGCGATCGCCCTGCTCCAGCGAGGTCCGATCGCCGGGGTCCAACTCTCTGGATTGGGTCAGGAAAAGGCCTCACGTATCTATGCAATGCATGGCGACCATGAAATCATCCGCATCGCCCCGGTTAAGTCGGCCGATGCCCGCCCGCAAGATTTTGGATAGGATATTGGGCAGGTAGCGGGCGGTTTGGTCCCGAACATTTTTTGGCAGCAACAGAGTGGCGGCTTAGAGCGTCCGACCCGTCGCATCCGATTTCAGAGTTGTCTAAAGAGGTTCAGGCTTCAGCCAGCGCGCCGCGAATCTTTTCCGCATTGGCGGCGATCACGGCGCTGTCTTCCATTTGTCCCGGTGCGCGCAGCTTCACGTTTTCATAGCGAGGCAGGACGTGGAAATGCAGGTGGAACACCTCCTGCCCGCCTGCGGCTTCGTTGAACTGTTGGATCGTAACCCCCTGCGCATCAAATGCACGCATCACGGCGTTGGCTATTTTCTGGGTCGTTGCGATCACCGAATTCAGTTGCGCAGGCGAAGCGTCCAAAACATTCCGGCAAGGTGACTTGGGGATGATCAAGCAATGCCCTTCAGCGCGTGGCATGATATCCATGAAAACTAGCGTATCGTCGTCTTCGTAGACCTGGGTGGACGGGATTTCACCGCGCAGGATCTTTGCAAAAATGTTGTCTGGGTCATAGGACATCTGGGAAACTCCGGTCTGAACACGCAAAGCGGTTTGTGGGCGATGGCCCCGGGCAGGTCAAGATTGTGCAGACCACTCAACTTAGAGCACCATTTTTCGAAATCGGGGAGACGGGCGCACCATCCCGCCCCTACGGCGCGATCGGACATCAAGGCTGGTCCTGGTGACCCCATTCTCAGAAGGCCGCAATTGACGGGACAAGGACAGTTGGCATCGAGTTCCTCAGCCCGGCCCTTGCACATACGCGACGGCACCGTTGCAATGATCGCGCAGGCCTTTGCGACCCTGCCCGCCACTGCCCCGCAAGCGGAGCCGCTGACCGACACCAGCGTATCACCCAGACTTTTGCTGGTCGTCCGGTTCGACACCTGCGACACCGCGCCAGAGGACCCCTGCGGTCGTCTGCTCCGGGCTCGGGACACGAAGCTGCTGCCACGAGTGAAACCCCGCCGATTGATTCTGTCAGGCATGCGCTAGGAGGGTCCAAAAATGGACCGTCGGCCAATTGATTCCACCCGAAACAGGGAGAACTTTTCATCCTTCTGTCCGCTAAACGGATGCCGGGGACCCGGAACAGCGTGGCTGCGCAGGGCCAATTTGCGACCAGCAGGCTTGGCGGACGCTTGAAAACTTGCGTAAGATGCCGTCCCGGCTGTACTGATGGGCGGTAAATAGGCCGCGTCAATTTATCATGCACAACAGATGCATCGACCATTGATGGTCCCGTTCTGACATTCTAAAACCTGAATTAGATAAGCGTGCGTCGTATCCCCGACCTACGCCCAAAATTTGCAGGAGGACCTAATGGCAGACGCAGCCATTCACGGCCACGAGCACGAATACACGCGTGGGTTTTTCACCCGCTGGTTCATGTCCACGAACCACAAAGATATCGGGATCTTGTACCTGATTACGGCGGCGATCGTCGGCTTCGTATCGGTGTCGTTCACCGTTTACATGCGGATGGAACTTATGGACCCGGGTGTCCAGTA
>JAEPNQ010000125.1 GCA_017643305.1 Marinibacterium sp.
ATGGAGGAAACACTACAACACCAAGAGGCCACACAGTGCATTGGGCTATCGGCCACCGGCTCCCGAAACCATCATCCAAATGGAAACCAGCCCGATCATGCACTAACAATTACCTTGGACCAATCAGATCGGGCTGCTCAGGGGTGCTGGACATTTCCGACATGGATGTTTGAGCATGCTGCTGACGCAGCATAGGTTCGCATTTGTAGCGGGTCAATTTCTGTGCCGCGGCCAATATGAACCGACGATCCGCCAGAGTACTATCTCTGTGCTATTGAACTGGCTTGCTTGTCGATTTCAACAAGTACCACGTACTCAGGCGCTCCGATGCGTACGCCCTTGGCGGGTCCTTGCGGTCCGCCGCTCATACGCAGCAATGGCGCGCGAGAACCGATCATGACTGAGGGCAAGTTTGTGACGGCGCGGCCCGTTCTCGGGCGGCGCGATGGCTCAGAGCCGCAATCCGCTTTCCGCAGCGAAGAAGTGCAGATCCGCAAACCGGACGGAAAGCGGCATTGCGGTTGCCAAGGCAGGTTGTGCCCCGGAGTCCACGGCAGCCGTGACAGGGGTTTGCCCGGCGCGGCCTTGCAGATAGGTCACCGGGCCCAGCTCCTCAACCACGTCGAAAGCGGCAGACAGCGACACGCTGTCTGCATAAGATGTCGCGGCCCCATTCAGCCGCATGCTTTCCGGCCGTGCGCCCAGTGTGATGCGCCCCCCCGGCGCCGCAGAGAGGCGGTTCTCGAGTGCTGTGTCGATGGGCACGGAGAATTCGGGATGCACGATATGCGGTTGGCCATCGCGGCCCTCGAGACTGACCTCGAAGTAATTCATCTCCGGGCTGCCCACGAAACCCGCGACAAACAGGTTCTGGGGTGCGCTGTAAATTTCTGTCGGCCGCCCCACCTGCATGATCTTGCCCGCATTCAGCACCACGATCCGGTCGGCCAGGGTCATCGCTTCGGCCTGATCATGGGTGACATAGATGGTCGTGCCCTCGAACTGGCGATGCAGGCGGGCGATTTCGGTGCGGGTCTGTACGCGCAATTTCGCGTCGAGATTGCTCAAAGGCTCGTCAAACAAGAACGCTTTGGGCCGGCGGATCACCGCCCGGCCGATGGCCACCCGCTGGCGTTGACCGCCCGACAGCTCGGCTGGCTTTCTCTTGAGGAACGCATCGATTTCGAGAGATTTGGCAACCTCGCGCACGCGTTGATCGATCTCTGACCGCCCCGTACGACGGCGGCGCAAGGAAAAGGCGAGGTTGTCGTAAACCGTCTTGTCGGGGTAGAGCGCGTAATTCTGGAAGACCATCGCAATGTCGCGATCCTTGGGGCGGACGTTGTTGACGACCACACCATCGATCCGGATCTCGCCGCTGGTGGGGGTTTCCAGCCCGGCAATCATGCGCAGCAATGTGCTTTTGCCACAGCCGGACGGGCCGAGCAGCACCAACAACTCTCCGCTTTCAATTGTCAGGCTTTGATCGTTGATGACCTCGACATCCCCGAACCGCTTGCCAACCTTGTCAAACTCAATTTTTGCCATGGTGATGCTCTCTTGGGTCTCGGCTCAGCCCTTCAGGGCGCCTTCTGCGATGCTGCGGGTGAGTTGCCGCTGAAAGAGCGACATGATCAGAAGCGCTGGTGCCATATAGGTCACGGCCATTGGCATCAGAACCTCATAGTCGACGCTGGTGCGCCCGAAATTGACGGCCAAGGCTGACGGAAGCGTGCGCATCTCCTCGGACCGCAAAAGGGTCAGGGAAAAGACAAACTCGCCCCAGGCCAGGATGAAGGTGTACATGCCCACGGTCACAATCCCTGGCATGATCAAGGGCAGAACCACGCGCACGGGCACTTCCCAGGCTTCGCAGCCATCGAGGACCGCGGCCTCTTCCAGTTCAATCGGGACCGTCTCGATAAAGCCCTTCATCATCCAGGTGCCAACCGGGATCGTGATGCCGACCAGCGCAAAGACCAGCCCGACATGCGAGTCGAGCAGGCCAACGAATTGCATGATCAACGACAGCGGTACGACCAAGAGAATGGTGGGGATCATCTGCGACGACAGCATCATCAGGCCAACAGCGTCGCGCCCGGCAAACTTTCGCCGCGCCAACGCATAGCCGCCCATGGTCGAGACGATGATCGTGATCGCCGTCGCTGCGAGGCTGACCAGCACGGTGTTCCAGATATATCCGGTCATATCGATAAACTCGAACAGCGTCACAAACGCGTCGAAGGTGATCGTCTGGGGAAAGAACGTCGGCGGATACTTTAGGAGTTCCGACGTCTCCCGCACCGAAAAAGAAATGATCCAATAAACCGGGAACAGGCTGAAAAAGAGGATGACGCACAGCCCGCCATATCTGAGCGCTGAATGGATCATTTCTGCCGCGCCATGATTTTTTGGAACTGGATGTAGATAACCGTGATGATCAGCAGAAGGCCGATGGTGACCGTGCCCATCGCCGCGGCGAGATCGAACTTCAAGGAGTTAAAGGACAGGTAGTAGATCAGTGTGCCCATAACTTGCGAGCTGTTGAGCGGGCCGCCACTGGTCAGCAGGTAAATCATCGGAAAGGCCTGGAAGGTCCAGATCAGGTTCAGGAGAATGACGATCACAAAGACTGGTTTCAGACCCGGCAGGGTGACATGGAAGAACCGGGCAACCGGCCCGGCGCCATCCATCTCGGCCGCTTCATAGAGCGTTTTGGGAATGGTCTGCATCGCCGCAAGCGTGATGATGGTGTAGAAGGGGAACTTACGCCAAATCTCCGTGACCATCACCGAGGTAAAGGCGGTGTCGGGATGCCCCGTCCAGGCCCAGCCGTATGCGCTTTCAATGCCCAGCACATCGGCCAGAAAGTAATTCAGGATGCCGAAATCGCCGTTATAGATCCAAGACCAGCCCACAGCGCTGACCGGGATCGGCAAGACCCACGGGACCAGCAACAAGAAAATGATGAATTGCTGCCCCTTGATGCCGCTGTTCAGAAGCGCTGCGGTCAGGAAGGACAGAACAATCGTGCCGGTGGTGACCACCACAATCCAAACAAGCGTATTTCTGAGGCCAATATAGAGCAGCGGTTCATTGGCCAGGACGACAAAATTGTCGAAACCGGCAAAGCTCCATTCGCCGCCCCAAGGGATTGATTGGAAGCTGATGTAGATATTGGCGAAGATCGGCAGGATCATCACGACAAAGACGATCACCGCGGCGGGGGCGAGGATCGCTTGCGCAAATCGGGTTTCGTGACTCCCGCTCGAACGTGGCGCCAGCCGCGGGGGGCTTGCCTGTGCTACATCCGCCATCAGGCGTCTTCCAACGTGGCTTCGTATTCGGCGATCTGGGCGTCGGTGATCTCCAAAAGATCCACGACATCGACCGGCAGCGACACGTAATTCACACTGAACACTTGGTCGTCTAACGTGCAGACGGCAACGGTCGCGCCTGAGTTGAAGCGTTGCGTTCCCGCAGGGGACAAGGGGTCAATCGCGGCGTGCAGGCCTGCGGTAACAACGACCGGGATCCCATGCCAGAGCGTTACCCGGCTCTGGTGGATGTGACCGCAGAGGATCGCGCGCACCCCGCTGCCCCTGATCATCTCACCCAGCTTTTGGCTGTCCTCGGTTCTCAGCCGCTCGAATTCCGGGGTGTCGGTGTCCATGGTGGGCGGGTGGTGGAACATCAAAAGCTTTGGCAGATCCGGGGATCGGCCCAACGCCTCGGCTAAAAAATCAAACTGCGCTTCAGTCAATGCCCCGCCCACGCGGCCCGGCACAGAGGTGTCAAGTGCGATGATGTGGACGCCATCGATGACCTGATCCGCATCCCATGGGCCATCATCGCCCGCACGCCCCAGCACCCCCTCTGCCGCATGGGCAGGGTCATCATGATTGCCAAGGGTATAGACAACCGGCAGCGTGACCGGGTCCATCAGCCCCTTCAGCGCCCGGTAGCTCGCCAGCTCGCCGTAGTTACTCAGATCGCCTGTGACCAGGATGAAGGACGGATCGGCGTCCATCGCGGCAATCTTCTCCAAAGCCATTGAAAGACGCGCAGAGGTGTCAGTCATGGGCCGCGGATCGCCAATCTCGATTTCCCCGGGGGCCGGGATGCCCAAGGCGGGATCGCCGATGTGCAGATCCGTCAGATGGATAAAGACAGTCATGGTCAATGGCTCCCTAACGCGTGAGCTTTTCTGGTCGACCCTTTCCCGCAGGTCCGACCCGGCCGAGACGGCCAGGTCGGGGATCGTGCCCGCGCGTTACTGCTGTGCGAACTGGTTGGTCATCGTCGCGATTGCCTTGTCGGCCGCCTCGGCGGGGTCGCCGCCCAAGAGAACCTCAGCGACCGCGTCCCAAACGTGCGGGCGCAGCGCGGCATAGGGGCTGAGCAACAGGCCCGGATGCAGGGAGCCGCTGGGATCGGCCAGCTGCGCAGCCAGGGTCTCCGAGTTTTCATTCCCCGCAATCGTAGGGTGGTCCGCCACATCGGTGCGCGGCGTGATCGAGCCCATGCTGTCATTGAACCGCACCATCCGGTCGCGATCGGTGTAGAACTCGATGAACTTGAACGCCTCTTCGCGATGCTCGGTGTTGCCGAGCAGCACGTTGTCAAAGGAATTGAGGCCGAAATCGATGCGCAGGAAACCGAGCTTCTCGGCAACTTCGGGGGACAGGTCGGCCAGCACGGTAGAGATCTCGCCCACATCGGCGACCATCGCCACGCGTTCTTGGGCGAACAGCGCCCGCGTGCTCTCGTAGGTCCGGCCGACCGCCGCGGTCGCGCCGCCCGGGGTGAATTCAGCGATCTCGCGCATATAGACCAGCGCTTCGATGAACTGGTCGCGATACTGATCGACGATCAGAGTGCCTTCCAGATCAGCCCACTGGCCACCAAGCTTGTAAAAGATCATGTTCCAGAAGTGGCTCGACAGACGCGCGCCGATTAGACCGTAGCCGTAAACGTCGTTCCGGCCGTCGCCATCCCGGTCGAAGGTCAACTGCTCGGACAGCTCCATGAGCTGCTCCATGCTGATCGGCTCGGCCGGGACCTCGATGCCGCGCTCGGCGAAGAGCTCTCTGTTATAGGCGATGGTCCACGCGAGCCCCATGAGGGGGAAGCTCACCAGACCGACGCTCTGCTCCATGACGTCGAGCGGCGCCTGCGCGAAAGCCGCAACCGTCTCAGGCGACAGACGATCGTAGAGATCGGCATTGTCGGCGGTGATGCCTGCGTCCTGCCAAACCATCATCAGGCCGTCGACCCACATATCGGGCACTTCGCCCAATGTAGCGGCGGTGGAAATCTGCGCGCGATACTTGTCCCAGGCGATCGCCGTGTACTCGATCGTGATGCCGGGATTTTCAGCTTCAAACGCGCTGATGATCTCGCGAAGGGTCCGCTGACCTTCCTTGGCAAAGCCGCCTGTCCAGAGGCGCAGCGTGACATCATCGGCCATGGCCGGCATGCCGCCAAAGGCCAGCGCGCCAATCAGCGGCAAGGCCGCTGCAAGTACTTTGATCTTCCGCATTGATATTCTCCTTTTTTAACGACCCGGCCCAAGAGGGCCGGGCCCAAAAAACGTGTCAGCAGCTTACTTCTTGAATTGAGTTGTCATTCTCTCGATCGCCTTGTCGGCGGCTTCGCCTGGGTCCCCACCCAGCAGCACCTCGGCGACAGCGTCCCACACCGCCGGGCGCAGCTCACCATACTGGGTGAGCAAACCGCCCGGGTGGATCGCGTTGCTCGGCAGCGAGATCTGCTCGGCCAGGGTCACCTCGTTTTCGTCCGAGGCGACCATCGGGTGATCGGCGACATCGTTGCGCGGCGTGACCAGGCCAACAGCATCGTTGATCCGCACCAGTTGATCGCGCGCCGTGGCGAATTTTACGAATTCAAACGCTTCGTCGCGATGGTCGGTTTTCCCGACGATCAAACCGTCCAAAGCGATGAAGCCGAAATCGACCTGCATAAAGCCAAGCTTCTCCCGCACGTCTGGGGCAAGATCGTCCACCACGGCGCCCAGTTCATTCACGTCGACGGTCATGGCGACGCGCTCTTGGGCGAACAGCGCGCGGGTGCCCTCATAGGTCCGGCCGACCGCCGCGGTCGCACCGCCTGGGGTAAATTCGGCGATGTCGCGCATGTAGACCAGCGCTTCGATGAACTGGTCGCGATACTGATCGATGACCAGATTGCTCTCCAGATCGACCCATTGCCCGCCGCGCTTGCTGAAGACCATGTTGAACAGGTGGCTCGACAGACGCCCACCCAACAGACCGTAGCCGTAGACATCTGTCCGGCCGTCGCCATCGCGGTCGAAGGTCAGCTGTTCGGACAGCTCCATCAGCTGCTCGATGCTGATCGGCTCGGTCGGCACCTCAATGCCGCGCTCGGCGAAGATCTCCTTGTTGTAGCCGACGGCCCACACGTACGCCACGAACGGGAAGCTCAGCAGACCGGTGCTCGCCTTCTGGATGTCGATCGACGCCTGAAGGTAGGCGGCGACTTCTTCGGGCGGCAGCTTGTCGTAGAGATCGGCGTTGTCGGCCGTGATGCCGGCGTCCTGCCAGCGTTTGAGGAAGCTGTCGACCCACATATCCGGCGCATCGCCCAGGGTGGCGGCGGTGGCCAGCTGTGCGCGGTACTTGTCCCACGCCCATGCCGTGTAGTCGACTTTGATGCCTGGATTTGCAGCTTCAAACTCGCCGATCACCTCGCGAATGGTGCGCTGCCCTTCCTTGGCAAAGCCGCCCGACCAGAGGCGCAGCGTGACGTCGTCGGCCATGGCCGGCATGCCGCCAAAGGCCAGCGTGCCAATGAGCGGCAAGGCCGCGAGTATAGTGCTTCGGTTTAGCATCGTGAAATCTCCTCAATCCCGAGCGCTTTCCAAACTGTCCGCGCATGTCACCATTAGGGATGCCGCTTTGTTACAGCGGTTCGACATCCGCGCCGGGCTGGAGATTTGTCACGAAACCTTCCCACAAAGCGACCTGCTTCGCGGAGCTGTGTCGCATTCATGCGCTTTCCACACTTGCGGCATTGCGCTTGCGAAAAGACCCGGGCCGGGCACATCGCCACAGCACGGTGTGCCAAAAAGGCAGGCCGTGTAAAACTGTCGCTTCACTAAGATACACTTGATCCCGCCGCTCGACGGACCCGCTGAGAGCGCCTAGGTAGACGCCGACGGCAATGCGACGACGTTGGCAAATACGCTGGCAGAGTGACGTGCATTGTTTGCCCACGACCGCTATATCACGATCACGTCCATTGCCCGGCCGGCACATCCTCAGGATGCAGCCAAATGGGGAGGACGTCGCAAGGACGATCCCACCCTCAATGGGCCGCGGCCCCCAGTCATCGATCTTGGCGCAGACCTTCTCGTTGAGTTTAGACACAGCGCGGGCCAGACCACATACCGTCGCCATACGCTAAATCCGCACTGATAAAGAGGAAGGTCAGCTTATGTTGGTTGGCGCCGTGCTTCTATTTCGCGACGCAAAATCAATGACATTGTGTGACAGTTTCGTGTGAAAAGCGCACGATGGTCTTCTGAGACCTGACTGTCATCGGGGTGTTAACTTCCCCGTTAGTGTTGCCCTCGAGCCTCATTTGCATTCAAAGGGCACGGTCGATGACAGACTTTCGTTTGATTTTGTTTTCTGACACCCATGTCAGCGCAACGCATCCACTCTTCTTTCACAATTTCGACGTGGCACTTGAGGCAGCAAATGCGCTCGCGCCCGACGTCGCCGTCGTGACGGGCGATCTGTCGCTGAACGGCCCCGATGCCCCTGCCGACTTGGATTTCGCCGCCGCGCAGATGAAGCGCTTCGCCGCGCCCGTCATCCACGTTACGCCGGGCAACCATGATGTGGGTTATTCCCCCGCCGCGATTGCGGCCGAACAGAAAATGACGCCGGATCGGCGGCAGCAATATCTGGACCGCGTTGGTGCCGATTTCTGGGTGTTCGACCATGGGGATTGGCGCTATATTGGCCTCAACCCGTTCCTCTTCGAAAGCGGATTTGAGGCCGAGGCCGAGCAGCGCAAAATGGTCGTCGACGCATTGGATCACAGCGGGCCCATTGGCGTTTTTACCCACGTTCCCTTCTTTGCCCACCATCCGGGCGAGGATGATGACGAGACGGCTGGCACAGTCACCCCGGCGCCACGTGCCGATTACCTCGCACTGTTTCAGGCGGCCAATGTCCGCTTTGTCGCATCGGGTCACATTCACAAAGACAAGCGCCTGATCTTTGACGGCATCACCCATATCTGGGCGCCCGGCACCGCGTTTATGTCCAGCGGCAACGATGCCTTTGGCGGCGTCCCTTGGGTGGGTTTTTTAGAGTTCAACTTCAGCGGCGATCGCTATTCTGTGCAAAAGCACGAGCCTGAGGACATGATCAACATGGACCTGCGCAACTGGACGCGTGGGCCGGGCCATCGCTACTTCCGGGTTGTCGAGCGTGCCTACCGCGGCCCGAGCGACGTCTGAGCGCAGCGTCGGATCACGTCGCCACAAAATGGTCCTGGGCAACGGCCAACATGGCGGGCGCATCTGTTAGCGTGCCTTTCGGCGCGATCGGCGATTTGCGCCCTTCCTCGTAAAGCTGCGGGGACGCCATCGGTTTGCTTGGGTCCGGAACCGGGATCGAGGCCAGAAGGTTCTTGGTGTAATTATGTGCCGGGTTAGACAGGACCGCTTTGGCCGGTCCGTATTCGACAAGGCGGCCCATGAACATGACGGCGACAGCCTCGCTC
>JAEPNQ010000101.1 GCA_017643305.1 Marinibacterium sp.
GCTGGCCTGCAGTCTCTTAAGCAATTCCAGGACCTGGGCCTGAATGGTTACGTCCAGAGCCGACGTGATCTCATCACACAAGAGAACATCCGGTTCGGCCGCCAAGGCGCGGGCCAAAGCGATACGTTGCTGTTGCCCGCCCGATAGCTGGCGCGGTTTTCGGTGCAAAAACTCTGGGCCGAGATCCATTTCTGCAAGCAGGTCAATCGCCGAATAGCGCGCATCAGCCGGTGTCTCCTTAAAGTACAGGCGCAAGGGCCGCGTGATGATTTCCTCAACGCTGTGCGCTGGATTCAGGGAGGACAGCGGGTCCTGAAATACCATCTGCACGCGCCGCCGCGCCGACTTGCTGCGCGTCTTCGCGAAGCCTGACAGCGGGGTGCCATCGTCGAGTGTGATCTGACCGCTATGGCCGGACAAGGCGCCCGAGATCAGGCTGGCCAGCGTTGACTTGCCCGAGCCGGACTCACCGACAACGCCAAGGGTTTGTCCGGGATAAAGCCGCAAAGAAACACCCTTGAGCGCCAAAGGCGTGGCTTTGCGCAAGAGGCCCGGTTTTCCATAGCTGAAGTCAATGCTTTCCGCCATGAGAATAGGAACGCTGCCAACCTCCGGCATACCAGGATGACGGGCCTTCAGATGCGGGATCGCTTCTACCAGATCTCGTGTATAGGCGGCCTTGGGGGCGTGGAAGACCTGACCTGTCTCCCCCTCTTCGACAACGCGGGCCGAGCGCATCACCAGGACACGGGCGCACATATTGGCAATCACGTTGAGATCGTGGCTGACATAGATCAGCGTGGCGCCAAGATCCTGCTGTACCCGGCGAACGAGATCCAGAACGCGCGCCTCCACGCTTTTGTCCAGCGCCGTGGTGGGCTCGTCCAGAACGATCAGTTCGGGCCGGGCCACCAGAGCCGAGGCGATAACAACGCGCTGCCGCTGGCCACCCGAAATCTCATGGGGATACCTGTCAAACAGGGCCTTTGGTTCGGGCAGGTTTGTTTCGTCCATCAACGACAAGGCGCGGTCCTTGGCGATCTTGCCGGTCTCGCCGGCGTGCAGCCCGATCAACTCGACAAGCTGGGCCCCCACGGTCATATGCGGCGTGAGCGATGAAAGCGGGTTTTGCGGCACCATGGCCGCGCGTCCGCCGCGATAGGAGCGCAATGCGTCTGCCTCAAGTCTTAGCACGTCTGTCTCGCCCACCTGCACAGACCCCTGCGAAAAGCGCGCGCCGGGCCTGGCAAAGCCTAAAAGCGCGCGGGCAACCGTCGATTTGCCCGAACCGCTTTCGCCAACGATGCCCAATGTGTCCCCGCGCTGGAGCGTGAAGCTCAGGTCTTCGACCGCAGCCACATCCTGCCCATTGCTTTTGAAGACGACCGACAGGTTTTGCACCGAGACATGCGCCATCAGCCGGTCTCCAATGTGGAAACGCCGTAGGCGCGCGCCAGCCCGTCCACGGTGAAGTTTATCCCGATGATCAGGGACGACAGTGCTATCGCCGGCAGCACTAAGAACCAGGGATCGGTGAAGACAACCGACATCGCCTCTTGCACCATCAGGCCCCAATCCGGCGTGGGCTGGCTGATCCCGAGCCCCAGGAAGGACAGGGCGGAGATTTTCAGCACGGCCGCAGAGATGCGGATGGCCAGCTCAACGGCGAGAAGGCCTGCGAGGTTCGGCGCAATCTCGCGGCCCAGGATGAACCAGACGGCCTCGCCCCGCAGCTCGGCGGCCCGCACATAGTCCAGCGCGGCGATGGTCAGGGTCTTGGCGCGCACCACGCGGATCACACCGGGGGTGTACACAATTGCGACAATGATGGTCAGCGCCCAAAGATCCTTGCCAAAGGTCAGGACAAGAATCGCGATCAGCAAGAGCTCGGGGAGCGACATCAGCGCATCCGTAAGGCGCATGATCGCATCATCCAGCCAGCCCCCGACATAGCCGGCGACCATCCCTAGAACCGTCCCGGCGAAAATCGCGATGATCACGCCACTGGCCGACACCAGCAAAGCCACGCGCCCGCCCGACATCAGCCGCGAGAGGTAGTCGCGCCCGATCTGGTCGGTGCCCAGCCAATGCTCTGGCTCGGGTGGCGTCAGGCCGTCCGTGAAGATCGCGCTGATAGAATAAGGCGCGATGAAGGGCGCAAAAAACGCAAGGAAAAGGTGGATGGTCACCAGCACAAGCCCGATTACCGTCAGGGGCGAGCTGAGCGCTTTCAAAAAGCGGTTTTCCTGCCGGGGGATGGCGTTCAGCGCAGCATCAGCCATGAGATTTCCTCCGCACGCGCGGGTCCAGAGCCAGCACACCGATGTCTGCCAGCAGATTGGCCAGGATCACGGCGAATGCGGCGCAAAAGGTGATGGCCTGCACCGTGGGCACCTCGCGCTGCGCGATGGCGCGGATCAGTTCCAACCCGATTCCGGGAAAGCGGAAGACCGCCTCAATTACGACTGTGCCAGAGATGATGCCCGCCACAAACTGCGCGGAGCCATTCAGCATCGGGATCAGCGCTGCAGGCAGGGCGTGGGTGACGACAAGCCGCCATTCCGGAACGCCAGAGAGCCGCGCCCGTTCAACAAACTCACTGTCCAGTGCCTCGACCATGCCCGCGCGCAAGAGGCGAAACTGATAGGCCACGCCAGAGACCGTCAAGGCCGCGACCGGCAGGATTGAGACGGCAAGGATTGCGTGCCAAGGCGCGCTTTCGGCCACCATCAGGACGGCAGGCGCGAGGCCCAGCCAGATTGCGAAGGTGATTATAAAGACGTTGCCCACCACGAAATCCGGCATGGAATAAGCAAACAGCGTCGCGCCCGAGACGATCCCGTCGGTGCGCCCGCCAGGTTTCAAGGCGGCCCAGATGCCCAGAGCGATGGAGACAAGCGGCGTCAGGATCACCGCCACAGAGGCCATCAGAAGCGAGTTCATCAGGGGATGGTAGATAAAGTCAATCACCCGTTCTTGCGTCAGGATGGTCACGCCAAAATCAAAGGTGACAAGGTTCCAAAGCACGATGCCGAAGCGTTCGAGCAAGGGCTTGTTCAGCCCCAGCTCGGTGCGCATCCGGTCGAGGTCTCCCTCGGTGTAATAGATCAGCTCGTCGGCGGGGATGGTCGCATCGAGCGCATCGCCCGGCAGGATCTCGGTGCCGATGAAGACCACCGCCGAGACCAGCACGAGGATCACGCCAGAGAGCGCAAGGCGGCGCAAGATCAACGATAGGATCGGACCCATGCGCCGCGCTCGCCCTTAAACCGCCGCGCCGATGCTTTGCAGATAGGCAAAGCCTGCTGGGATGTCTTCGTGGCGCTTGAGTTCAAGAACCAGATGCGGCGCGCTCTCAAGCGTGGCCAGAGCGCGGAAAACCTCAAGCCACTCGATGTGCCCTTCGCCCGGCGCCCAGTGCCGGTCCGCATAGCCATCTGTGTCCTGCAAATGCACGTGCTTGAGCATGTTGCCCGCGTCGCGCACATAGACATCCACCGGGGGCGCGTCCGAGGCGCGCTGAGCGATCTGCGCATGGCCGGTGTCGATTGACAGCGCCAAGGCGGGCGAGTCTATGATCTCGACCATCTCGCGCCGGATCTGGGGCGTGATGTCCTGAATGTTCTCCAGCACCATTTGGACGCCGTGGGTTTCGCCCAGTTGCAGTGCGCGGCTCAGGACATTCTTCACATCCGCCGTCACCTTTTCGACAACGCTGCTGAACCCCGGTTGGATGAAGTTGAAGCGGTTGTATTCGTGCCAGTTGTTGAACGGCGAATGAATGACCATTTGGGTCGCCCCAAGGGCGGCCGCGGCCTCGACAGCCTCTGCATAGCGCTTGCCGATAACCTCGGCCGTGTCCGGATCGGCGCAGGCGATATCCAGCCCGATGAAAGGGCCGTGAATGCCCAGGCGTCCTTCAAACCCATCGATGGCCGCCTTGGCGCGGTCGACGGTCGACTGCCAGCCCTCGCGGTACACCTCGGCAAAGATGAAATCCTGAAGTTCCAGGTCGCGCTTGTCGCCAAAAAGCCAGTCGCGATGCGTGTCTAGGGCGTCGATCTTCAACGCCGCACCGATCTTGAGAGGGGCCATGTGTGTGTCCTTAGTTTTGTAAAAGGCGGGGGCGCGCGGCCCCCGCGATGGTCTCTAGATGTCTTTGCGGACAGTTTCGTGAAGCCGCTGCCCGCCGCGGCGATTAGGCGTCGATCCAGATGTATTCGAAGCGGCTCGACCAGTTCTGCGAATGGCTGCGCGCGTTCTTCACATTGGCCTGGTGGGCCACCATATTGCGGCGTCCGCCCAGCATGATGCCCGGCACTTCGTCCTGCAGGATCTTCTGCGCTTCCTGATAAAGCTCTGTGCGCTTTGCATCGTCCGGCGTGCCCACGGCCTCTAGCACCAGGGAGTCGTATTTGGCCGAAGCTTCGCCCGTCCAGCCACCTGGCTCGGCGGCGTTGCGCGACGAGGCGCGGCCCAGATTGATGAACGGGTTGCGCGGCCCCACAAGGTTGCGGCGTGGGCGCCCGATGGGCTGGTTCACCGCGCTGACGAAGGGGTTGAAGCCGTCGCAGGGACGTTCCTGGAACTCCAGCTTGATGCCCGCCTCGGCAAGGCTTTCGGACACGATCGGGTAGACGCGCGGCTCTTCCGGGAAGGACGGGCAGAAGACCATCGCGGGCAGGGTCACGCCGTCGCTATAGCCCGCCTCGGCCAGAAGCGCTTTGGCCTGGTCGACGTCACGCTCCACCGGGCGCGCCACGAATTCCTTGTTCACGCCGGTCATGTGGCTGTCATTGCCGGTCCAGCCATCAGGGTCGTTATAGACGATCCGGTTGATTGCAGGGCGGTCGATGGCAAGGCTCATAGCTTTGCGCACGCGCACATCGTTCCAGGGGAAGTCGAGGTTCTTCGGCATGATCAGCCAGAACTGGTCCCCGGCGGCCGAGGCATGGATCTGACCACCGACCTCTTCGTACTGGCCAATCTGACCCGGATCGATGTTCCAGACCGAATTAAGCTGGCCCGCCCGGAAGCCGTTGATCGCCGCATTGCCCATGGCAATCACACCGCGCAGCTCGTCCAGATAGGGCGCGCCCATCCAGTAATCATCAAAGCGTTCGGCCCGGAATTGGCGCGCATTGTCGATCTCAATGAGCTTGAAGGGGCCCGAGCCGATGCCGTCATAGCCCATCTGGGCCAGATCCTCATTCGCCTTCAGGATCATCGCGCGGTACTCGGCCAGCGCATATGGGAATTCGGCATTTGCGTTCACAAGGAAGAAACGCACGCCGTATTTGCCCATCGGCTCCATCCGGTCCACGTTCTGGCGGATGAGGCCAATCGCGTCCTTGTGAAAGTTCATAGAGGCGATCACATCGGCCGAGGTCAGCTCTGTCCCATCATGGAACATTACGCCTTCCTGGATTGTGCAGTCCCAGACCGTGAGGTCTTCATTCGGTGTGAGCGATGTGGCCAGCTCAAGCTGGACGTTCATCTCTTCGTCCACCCATGTGAGCGCGTTCCAGACCGAACGGGTCAGCAGGTCGAGCCAGAAATAGGGGTGCTGGCCCTTGTTGGACTGGCCCAGGGCCCAGTTCGGGTAGGTCTGGCCGTAGGTCAGGATGCCGCCCTGTTTCGGCGTCTGTCCATCGATCATGGCCTCGACCATATCAGGCGTTGCGGCCAGCGCCTTGGTTGGATCAAGCAGATGGCTGAGGCCGAAAACAGTCGCGCCTGCTGAGACATGCGCCATGAATTGGCGGCGGTTCAAAAGTGTCATTAGAGAGCTCCCCTCGCTGGTTCCCCTCCAGTCTAATCAGCAAGATCACAGCCATGTTTCGTCCCGTGGGCGCGCGGGCGGTCTTCACAAAATCTTGTCACAAAGCCGCGCGCTTTGCGGCGGCGCACACCCTGCCACTTTGCGCGAAGTTTTGATGACACAGCGGGCTGCACCACAGACCGTTAACATGCCTTCACAAACGACTGTTTTGCATCGGCGCGTGCCCTTCGACCGGGGGCATGTCGCTAGACCGATCCTTACCCAACGGAGAAATAGATGTTTCGTCTTACCCTCGCTGCAGCGACAGCGCTGACGCTTGTCGGCGCGGCTGCTGATGCAAAAACCACCATCACCTGCCTGACGAATGCCGGCCACCTGACGCGTCAGCACGAGCCGCTGATGAAAGAATTCAACGAGATGCAGGATGAGATCGTCGTGGAATACGCGGCCCCTGCCAAAAACTACGGCGACACGCACCTGAAGCTGTTCCGCGGCTCTGCCACGAACACGCTGCCCGATTGCGCGTTTCAGGCTTATAACCAGTTGCCCTCGCTGGCACGTGCGCTGGCCGAACGCGGCCAGATCGTCGATATGGGCCCGCTGATGGAGGCCGAAGGCGAAGGCTGGACCGAAGAGAACTACACCCCCGCGATGCTCGATCTGGGCAATGTTGATGGTATTCAGTACGGCATGCCGTTCAACGCCTCTGTCATCCAGTGGTACTACAACGCCGACCTCTTTAAGCAGGCTGGCCTTGACCCCGACAACTTCCCCACCGATTGGGATGGCCTCTTTGACGCCGCGCAAAAGATCGACGCGTTGGGCGAAGACATCATGCCGATGTTCATGTGGCTGATCAACGGCGATGATTGGGGCTTTCAGACGCTGATCCTGCAGCAGGGTGGCCGGATGATGTCCGATGATGGTCAGTCCGTGGCTTTCCACGAGAACGACCACGCGCTGGAAGCGATGAAAATGGCCAAGCGTCTGCATGACGAAGGCGGTCTGCGCACGGATCTTGACCGTCCGACCCAGTTCGCGGCCTTCACCGAAGGGCGCATGGGCATGTGGGGGCTCTCGCCCGCTGGCGCGCGCAACATGCAAGAACGTGTGGGCGGTGCGTTTGATCTGCGTTCGCACCCCTTCACCGTTTGGAACGACGCCGACGGCAAGCTGCCCACAGGCGGCAACGCAGCGATCATCACCGCATCCGATCCCGAGAAAATCGCGGCAGCCTGGGAATATATCAAGTTCGTTTCCGGCCCGCGCGGCCAGCAGGCAACAGCCGAGATCACGGGCTACTTGCCGACCAACCGTCAGGTTCTGAAAACCGAGTATATGGGCGCATTCTATGAGGCCGAGCCTTATTATGCCACGCCGGTCAAGCAATACGACCGCGCAGGCCCATGGTCGGGTTACCCGGGCACGCAGTCCGAGAAGATCTGGCGCGAGCAGGCCTCGACCATCCGCGCGGTGATGGAAGGCGAAGTCACGCCGGAAGAGGGCGCGGCCGAGCTCAAGGCGATCGCTGAAAAGCTGATGACGCGCTAAGGCGGCACCTTTTGCCCCGGGCCGGTGTGTCGGCCCGGGGTTTTAGCACGGATGGAACGGACGATGGCACGGCTAGAGCTGACCAATATCAAAAAATCATTTGGCGACACCGCCGTGTTGCATGACATTTCTCTCGATGTTTCCGATGGCGAATTCGTCTCGCTTGTGGGGCAGTCGGGCTGTGGCAAATCGACTTTGCTGCGGATCATTGCCGGGCTTGAGACACCGGACAGCGGTGACATCCTGCTCGACGGAAAATCCGTCCTGAACAGCGCCCCCAAAAACCGCAATATCGCAATGGTCTTTCAAGATTATGCCCTTTATCCGCACATGAGCGTGGGCGAGAACATGGCGATGCCGCTGGTGATGGCGCGCCTGCCACTTTACGCGCGCCTGCCGGGGATGCGTCGGGTTACGCCGGTGGGGCGGCGCGCACAGCCTCAGATCCGGGCCGAGGTGGAAAAAGTCGCATCGCAATTGCGCATTGACCATCTGCTGGACCGCAAGCCCGCGCAACTGTCAGGCGGACAGCGGCAGCGTGTGGCTTTGGGCCGATCGCTGGTGCGCAATCCGCAGGTGTTTCTGATGGACGAGCCGCTGTCGAACCTCGATGCCAAACTGCGGGTGCAGGTGCGCGCCGAGATCACCGAATTGCATGACACGTCCGGCCTGACATTCATCTATGTCACCCATGATCAGGTCGAAGCGATGACGATGTCAGACCGGGTGGCACTGCTCCAGACGGGGCATCTGTTGCAAGTGGGACAGCCAAATGCGCTTTATGCCGATCCGGCGAATCTGGATGTGGCGCGATTCATCGGCAGCCCCGAGATCAACATCGCCGCGGGTGAGCGTTTGGCCGATGGGGTGAAGCTGGGCGATGTGACGCTGCCCGTCGGTGTCGACGGCACTGGCCCGGTCCAGGTGGGCATCCGGCCCGAGGCGATCTCGGTTTCCAATGCGGCGGGGCTTGCGGCGCTGGAACAGCCCGTAAAAGGCCCGGCGCTGAGCTTTACCAAGCGTATGATCGAAGATCTGGGGCCAGAGGTGCTGATCCACGGGCACTTCACCCACGCCCCCGATGGGCTTGTCCGCATCCGCGCGCAGAAAAGCGGGGTCTATGGCGAGACCGGGGCACTGTCGCGCGCGAAGACCCTGCAAGTGATGCTGAACCCTGAACAGCTGCTGTTCTTTGATGCCGAGGGCCAGCGCCTCAGCGCCAAGGCCCTCGCCGCAACCACCACTACCACCACCGCCGGAGCCGCCTGATGGCCACGTCCCGATTGCAAAACGCGCAGACGCGGCTGGCTTACCTCTTGGTGCTGCCCGCGACGCTCCTGATCCTCGTGATCTACATCATTCCGATTATCCTGGTCTTTCTGGCCAGCCTGACCGACTACACGCTGGTCAGCGACTATTTCGAATTTGTGGGCCTTGAGAATTACCGCACGATGTTCGACGATGAGGTCTTTGCCAACGCAGTGGGCAACACGTTTTTCTATGCAGCGCTTTTCCTGCCCGGGGCGTTCGTCATCAGCCTGATCCTCGCCATCGCCATTCAGGAGCAAAAGCAGTTCCGTTCTGTTCTGGAAGTCCTCTATTTCCTTCCTGTCACCTCCACACTTGCAGCTATGGCGCTCGTTTGGGCGGCGCTGATGGACAGCGGGCAAGGCGTGATCAACAACAGCCTTGAGACCTTCGGCATCCCGGGCGTGAACTGGTTCGGGCGCGAAGAGGTGGTGCTCTATTCGCTCGCCATCATCTCGCTTTGGAGCATCATCGGCTTCAACATGGTCCTCTTCCTCGCGGGGCTGACCTCGATCCCGCAGAACCTTTACGAGGCGGCGGCGATGGACGGGGCCGATCACCCCATCGACAAGTTCTTTCGCGTCACATGGCCCATGCTGGGGCCGACGGCGATGTTCGTGGCCGTGACCTCATCGATCACCGCCTTCAAGCTCTTCGACACAGTGGCGATCCTGACCCAAGGCGGGCCTGACAGGGCCTCGGAGGTCTTTCTCTACCTCGCTTTTCTCGAAGGGTTTGAATACTTCAACATGGGCTATTCGGCGGCGCTGTCGCTGTTTTTCCTCGGGATCATCTTCCTCTTTGCGTTGGTCCAGGCCCTCTTTACCGACCGGAATGTGCATTACTGATGGCTGATATCGCTGCCCCTGCCCCGAACTGGCTTGACCGCCTGCGCCCCAAAAGCATCGGACGCCTTGTCACAACAATCCTGCTGTTCCTTGGCGCTTGGGTGATGGTCTTTCCGTTCATCTGGATGATCTCATCAAGCCTCAAGCCCACCGACGAGGTTTATGACAGCGATTTCTCGATCATTCCCAAGACCTTCAAGGGCTGGGACAATTACTACGGTGTAATCTTTGAGCAGCCCTACCTGATCTTCCTGATGAACTCGATGATCGTCTGCCTGGGCATCCTTTTGATCCAGCTGGTCACGGCGATCCCGGCGGCCTATGCCTTGGCGAAGCTGAAGTTTCGAGGCTCCACGATCCTCTTTGGTACCGTCATCGCCGCGATCACGATCCCGATTAACGTCACCTCCATCCCGCTTTACATTGGGCTTGTGCGCGTCGGATTGCTCGATACTTATTTCGCGATGATGTTTCCGTTCATTGTGTCGGTCTTCGCGATCTTCCTCTTCCGCCAGTTCTTTCGCGGCTTTCCCGACAGCATCATTCAGGCCGCCCGCGTAGATGGCTTTTCCGAGATCGAGATCATCTTGCGCCTGATCCTGCCCTCTGCCGTCCCGGCCATCGCCGCATTCAGTGTCTTCAGCTTTGTGGCGCATTGGAATGACCTCTACTGGCCGCTGATCGTGGTGCAAAGCCAGGACAAGATGACGGCGACCCTGTCGATGATGCAGTACCAATCGGCTTTTGATACCGATTACGGGCGCACCTATGCTTCGGCCACTGTGGTCACGGCGCCGATGGTGATCGCCTTCCTTTTCGCCCGCCGTCTCTTCATTCGCGGCATAACAATGACCGGAGTTAAAGGCTGATGCTGAAATTTGTTGTTCTGGCCGACATTCACCTCGTACCCGAAGGCAAGCTGAGCCACGGGCTTGATACATATGACCGGCTGGAGCAGGCCGTGACATTTGTGAACGACACTCATGGCGATGCGGATTTTGTCATCTTCGCAGGGGATCTAGCCGATCATGGCGAGGCTGACGCCTATGCGCGCTTCAAGACGGCCATCGCGCCGCTTACGCCGCAGACCTATCTGACATTGGGCAATCATGATCGCCGCCCGACCTTCCTTGAGGCCTTTCCCGGCACGGCCAATGGCAACACCGGCTGCCTTGACCATGTGATCGACGCGGGCGGTCACCGGGTGATCGTTCTGGACAGTTCCGACCCGGACCTGCGCGGCGCGGGGCGCTTTGAGCCACAACAGATGGATTGGCTGAAAGCGCGCCTCAGCGAGGTGCCGGAAACGCCCGTGGTCATCGTCCTGCACCACAACATAGCGCCGTTCTCGGTCCAGACCGATTTCATCATACTGGAGGACAACGCAGATTTCGCCGAGGCTGTGCTGGCGCATGGCAACGTACGGCAAGTGATCTCGGGTCATGTGCACATGACAACTTCGGGAAACTACCGTGGCGTGCCGTTTTGCACCTTCGCCGGTGGGCACTACTCGATCGAACCCATGCCTAGCACAAAATCAGGCCCCGTCCCGAGCGAGCGTGGCCAATACGTCAGCCCGGTTCCAAGGCGAGAAGGACCCGGCCAAGTCGCTGTCGTGCTGTGTGACGAAGACCGCGTAGTCGTTCACATGGAGAATTTCCTGGACCGACATCTGGTTTTAGCGCCGGACCTTTTTGCCTGGTCATAAGCACCGAAGGGTGCCGCGTGGCACGAAGGGCGGCATCGGCGCCTGCGCCGTCCAACCAAGCCGTTGCTCCGCAGGACATAGAGCAAAGACATGTTTCAAGAGAGGCGCGGCGGAACGCAATCTGCGGCGTCGAGGCCTTAGTCTTGAGAGCGCCGTCAGTCCGCATCGTGGTGTTCAAGGTGGCCCTTGGTCAAAGGGGCGTTGAAGCTTTGTGTGTCAAACCAAACTTCAGTGAACACTGTGGCGAAAGCGGCGTCTACGCAGCCGAAAGTATGCCGGACGCTCAAAGCAGCTAGAGTCGCCTATCTGTTCAAAGGCAAAACCAGCCAAGCTCGCGACCCGCCATTGGCCGTCCAAATATTCGCCGCGTCATGAAGGAATGACCGCTATCCGTGCCACCGCGCAGCGTCGTCTACCGAGCATCAGCGGCGAATTTCGTACTGCGAGCGCGTGCTGCAAGATTTCGACACGTCGTCTAGTGTGGGTCTGGATTGTGGTCATGCGCACCGCGGCGGCGGGTGGCGGCTAGGACGGCGCGGACCACCGGACCGGTGATGGCCACTTTGGCCAGCTGGAATGTTATTGCGCAGGCGTAACGGATGATACGCGCTCCAGTCTTGATCAGCTTCAGTTGTAGGTTGGTCCAAGAATTCTCGGCTTTCTCCGCGGGACCCTTGCGAAGCGCAAGGAAGTTGGCCACGGACCACGCAACGTGAAGTTTGTACCCTAGCTGTCGACCACCTGCCACGGACCAAGGAGCTTACCCCATGCTCCACGGTTCACGGTTCTTGGAACTCGGCTCCCTGCACTCAGATGGATATATGTTATAATATAACTCTGTTGATTTCCGTTGAGAACTGACCCGGTAGGCAAGTAAATTTTCACTGAGAACTGACCCATGTGAACACCTTTACCTGACGGATTTGTCAGGGAGATATGGAGTGATCGACATGGGATTTTTGAGTGTCATCCGACGTTGGGCCTTGCGAGACAAGATGCCCATTCGAGAGATCGCCAGACGCACGGGCCTTTCTCGCAATACCATCAAGAAGTACCTGCGCGAGGGCGCAGTGGAACCGAAGTTCAAGACACCGCCCCGGTCCAGCAAACTGGATCCTTATGCGGATCGGCTATCGGCGTGGCTGTTGTCGCAGACGCGCAAGCCGCGCAAAGAGCGCCGCAGCCTCAAGCAGATGCATGAAGATTTGGTGAAGCTCGGCTACGACGGGTCCTACGGGCGCGTTGCCGCGTTTTCCCGTGCCTGGCGCGCAGATCGGCACATTGCGGAGCAGACGACGGGGCGCGGCACATATGTGCCGCTGACCTTCCAACCCGGAGAAGCTTTCCAGTTCGATTGGAGCGAAGACTGGGCCACCATTGGCGGCGAACGCGTCAAGCTTCAGGTCGCGCATACGAAGTTATCGCACAGCCGCGCTTTTGTGGTCCGAGCCTATCTTTTGCAAACCCATGAGATGTTATTTGACGCTCATTGGCACGCTTTCCGCGTCTTTGGCGGCGTGCCTGGCCGGGGGATCTACGACAACATGAAGACGGCAGTGGATCGTGTTGGCAAAGGCAAGCAGCGCGACATCAATACGCGCTTCCAGGCCATGGCTAGCCATTACGTGTTTGAGCCCGAGTTCTGCAATCCCGCGGCCGGTTGGGAGAAGGGCCAGATCGAGAAGAGCGTCCGGGATGCTCGGACCCGTCTGTGGCAGGTGATACCGGTCTTCGACACGCTGGACGAGCTGAACCAGTGGCTGGAGGACCGCTGCATCGCTCTATGGGCAGAGACGGCGCATCAGACATTGCCCGGCTCAATCGCAGATGCCTTGGAGGCTGAGAAGCCGACGCTCATGACGCTCCCGCCCGCTTTTGATGGGTTCGTCGAGCACAGCAAACGCGTCTCACCAACATGCCTGGTCACCTTTGAGCGCAACCGGTACAGCGTGCCAGCTAGCTTCGCGAACCGTCGTGTGAGCCTGCATGTCTACCCGGATCGGTTGGTCTTCGTGGCCGAGGGCCAGACGGTTTGCACGCACGCGCGCATCATCGAGCGGTCACATCGCAAACCCGGCTGGGTTGTCTATGATTGGCGCCATTATCTCGCGGTGATCCAGCGCAAGCCCGGCGCTCTGCGCAATGGCGCACCGTTCACGGAGATGCCTGAAGCCTTCCGCCGCCTGCAAGACCACATGCTGCGCAAGGAAGGCGGAGACCGCGAGATGGTCGATATCCTGTCACTTGTGCTCCACCATGAAGAGGATGCCGTCTTATGCGCCGTGGACTTGGCATTGGAAGCTGGCGTGCCCACCAAGACACATATCCTGAACCTGCTTCACAGATTGATGGATCGCAAACAGACCGATCATCCCGAGATAGATCCCCCGGCGGCACTGGCCCTAGCGAAAGCTTCAATGGGCGGATGAGGGACGAGCTGCTCAACGGTGAAATCTTCTACTCCCTCAGAGAAGCCCAAATCATCATCGA
>JAEPNQ010000154.1 GCA_017643305.1 Marinibacterium sp.
AATATCCCGGGGAGCGCGAGGGGCTGGCCCCTCGCTCCCACCCCCCCTACAGGGAACCGACAGATGCCGACAGAAATCCTGATGCCCGCCCTTTCCCCCACGATGGAGGAAGGCACCCTTGCCAAATGGCTCGTCAAGGAAGGCGATACCGTGTCTTCTGGCGATCTTCTGGCCGAGATCGAAACTGACAAGGCCACCATGGAATTCGAAGCCGTGGACGAAGGCACCATTGGCAAGATCCTAGTGCCCGAAGGCACCGAAGGCGTGAAGGTCAACACCGCCATTGCCATACTGCTGGAAGATGGCGAAAACACCGATGACATCGGCAGCACCCCTACAACCACCCCGGAGGCGGCCCCGGCCGCCGAAACCCCCGCAGAGGCGGCGCCTGCTGTCACCGTACCGGCAGCGCCAGCGCCCGCTGCACCGGTTGCTGCCTCGGGCGAGCGTATCTTTGCCTCCCCGCTGGCGCGCCGCATCGCGGCTCAGAAGGGTCTCGACCTGGCGCAGATCAGCGGAACCGGCCCTCGTGGACGGATTGTGAAGGCGGACGTGGAAGGCGCCACCGCCGCCCCCACGCAAGCCGCAGCCCCTGCTGCAGCGCCCGCGCCTGCAGCGATTCCTGTCGCCGCGCCCACCGGGCCATCCGCAGATACCATCGCCAAGATGTATGCGGATCGCGGCTACGACGAAATCCCGCTCGACGGTATGCGCAAAACCATTGCCGCGCGTCTGACCGAAGCGAAACAAACCATCCCGCATTTCTACCTGCGTCGCGACATTCAGTTGGATGCGCTGCTAAAATTCAGGGGTGATTTGAACAAACAGCTCGAAGGTCGTGGCGTGAAGCTGTCGGTCAACGATTTCATCATCAAGGCCTGCGCGCTAGCGCTGCAAACCGTCCCCGCCGCCAACGCGGTCTGGGCCGGAGACCGGATACTACAGCTGAAACCATCGGACGTTGCCGTCGCTGTTGCCATCGACGGTGGGCTCTTTACCCCGGTGCTGAAGGATGCAGACGCCAAGTCGCTGTCGGCCTTGTCATCCGAGATGAAGGACCTCGCCGCCCGTGCCCGCGACCGCAAGCTGGCCCCGCACGAATATCAGGGCGGCAGCTTTGCCATCTCCAACCTTGGCATGTTTGGCATCGACAATTTCGACGCCGTCATCAACCCACCCCATGGCGCAATCCTGGCCGTGGGCTCAGGCGTGAAAAAGCCGGTGGTGGGCAAAGACGGGGAACTGACCGTGGCCACGGTGATGTCCGTCACCCTCTCGGTCGATCACCGGGTCATCGACGGCGCGCTGGGGGCAGAGCTGCTGAAGGCGATTGTCGAGTACCTCGAAAACCCGATGCTGATGCTGGTCTGATTGCAGGCCCAAATGCTGAGAAGAAGGGCCCCGCGCGGAATCAAGGGCTGAAATCCCACCTCAAAGACACCAGCGCATGCCTTGCCGAGTACCGCGAGGTCCAGGGTGGCATAGGCAAGGGCTTCACCACCCTGCATCACGCCGCCATGGGCGCGGGCGTTCTGGATACCAAGACCAAGGAATTGTTGGCTTTGGCCATCGGCATTTTGCAACGCTGGTTGGACTGCATCGGATTTCACGTCCGAGGCGCGGCCAAGCACGGCGCCAAGCGCGCAGAGATCGCCGAGACCGTTTCAGTCGCGGTGATGATGGGCGGCGGCCCGGCCTATATGTATGGCGTCAAGGCGCTGAAGGCCTCTGACCCGCTGATCTAGCCGGGGTACTGGAAGCCGGGGGTGGAGGCGGACAGCGCCCGTTCTTCCTCGGTCATCTCCCGTTCGACGCCGTCAAACAGCGGCGTCGAAAGGTAGCGTTCGCCGGTATCGGGCAGCATGCACAGGATGACCGAGCCCTCCGGCGCCTGCTGCGCCACCTCCATCGCAACGGCAAAGGTCGACCCGCCGGAAATACCGGTGAAGATCCCTTCTTCGGCCGCCAACCGTTTCGACCACGCGATCCCGTCTGGCCCAGCCACCGGGCGCAGTTCGTCATAAAGCCCTTTGTCCAGCGTTTCCTGCAAAACGTAAGGGATGAAATCTGGCGTCCAGCCTTGGATCGGGTGCGGTTCAAAGGCCGGGTGGCCTTCGGTTGGCTCCTGATCGGCGTTGCGCGGGGTTGGCGTGCCCGAGGCCACCAGCGCCGCATTGGCCGGTTCGGACAGGATGATTTTCACGTCAGGCCGCTTGTCCCGCATCACCCGGCCAATCCCGGTAACCGTGCCACCGGTGCCATAACCGGTCACGATACTGTCCAGCCGCTGGCCGTCGAAATCGGCCAGGATCTCCTGCGCCGTCGTGGCCTCGTGAATATCCGCATTGGCGGCGGTTTCGAACTGATGCGCCAGAAACCAGCCATTGGCCTCGGCCAGTTCCTTGGCCTTCTGCACCATGCCCACAGCCTTGTCTTCCTTGCGGGTCAGCACCACCTGCGCCCCGAAAAACCGCATCAGTTGCCGTCGTTCCATCGAGAACCCGTCATGCATGGTCGCCACAAACGGATACCCCTTGGCCGCGCAGACCATGGCCAGCCCGATACCGGTATTGCCGCTGGTCGCCTCCACCACGGTCTGGCCGGGTTTCAGGCTGCCATCCCGCTCTGCCGCTTCGATGATGTTCAGCGCCAGCCGGTCCTTGACCGAGCCACCGGGATTAAACGCCTCGACCTTGACGTAGACCGTCACATGGTCCGGCGCGATACGGTTGATACGGATGGCAGGCGTATCGCCAACGGAATCGAGAACGGACGAAAACAGGCGACCGCGACCGCCAGTGGTGCGAATGGACATGGAAACCCTCCCGGTTTGACACAGATGTGCCCGGTCACCCTAACATGCCCGGGCCGCATGCATAATCCCTAAAACCGAGGGGCCAATCAGGCCGGATCCCCCCCGGCAAACAGCTGGTCCATCAGCAGTGAAGGCTGATCGCAGCCCGCTTCGCCGACGATCGTTGCAGGCACGCCGGCCACGGTCTTGCACGGCGGTACTTCGTTCAGCACCACGGAGCCTGCAGCAATACGGGAGCAATTGCCAATCTTGATATTGCCCAGCACCTTGGCCCCGGCTCCGATCAGCACGCCATCGCCGATCTTTGGGTGGCGGTCCTCTTCTTCTTTACCTGTCCCGCCCAGCGTCACCGAATGCAGCATCGATACATTGTCGCCGACCACGGCAGTTTCGCCGATCACGATAGAATGCGCGTGGTCGATCATGATGCCCTTGCCAATCCGAGCGGCCGGGTGAATGTCTATCCCGAAAATTTCGCTGACCCGCATCTGCAGGAAATAGGCCAGATCATGGCGGCCCTGCGTCCACAGCCAATGGCCGACGCGATAGGCCTGCATCGCCTGGTAGCCTTTGAAATACAGGATCGGTTGCAACAGTCTGTGGCAGGCCGGGTCTCGTTCATAGACGGCCACCAGATCAGCGCGCGCGGCCTGCACCAACTCGGGCGCGGCTGCATAGGCCTCTTCCGTGATCTCCCGCAGTATGACCATGGACATTTCATTCGACGACAGCTTGGCCGCAATCCGGTAGCTCAGCGCCTTTTCGATGGTCTTGTGGTGCAGCACACAGGCATGCACCAGGCCGCCCATG
>JAEPNQ010000097.1 GCA_017643305.1 Marinibacterium sp.
GACATGCCCTGTCCCATCAGCACCTCAACCTGTCGTAACTTCGAGACAATCTCTTCGGGCTTGGGTCGCCTGTTTGCCATTCTCGGTCCTCCGTTTCCTAAACATAGCGGTGGACCAGTTCAGTTGGGGAGGCTCAGATGCACGCGGCTCCTTCTCACCAGGGCCCGCCGTCCAGTTGAAATCTGGCCCCCACAGGCCAACAAACCGCAAAACCGTTTCACCAATACGTATCTGATCCCCCGAACCCAGCATTTCGGTGCTGAGCACAGGATTACCGTTCAACCACACCAGGTTGGTCTTGCCACCATGGCCCAGGTAGAATGTTCGCTGTTCGGGGTCGTAAGCCACCGCCGCATGATTGCTGCGGGAAATGCTGGTGTCGCCGAAATCGAGGCGTATGGCCTGATCTTCTCCCCGCCCCATTTGGGACACACCTTCGAAGAGCGTAAAAGCCTTGCCCGTGCCGGGGCCTTCGATCACCACGATCCAGCCGACAGGCAGACGCCCATTGGCTGCCCGGCTGTCCTGCTGCGCACCGGCAAACGGATCGCTCACGCTTTCCTGGGCCGATCCAAAGCCCAGCAGACGGGTTTTCACCCGCCCTGCTTTGCGCGCGCCGCGTCCTGCGGCAGGAGCCGGTACTTCGAAGGCTTGCGGTGCGGCTTCGACGGCCACAGTTTCCGGCACTATCGCTGGTTCTTCTGCGGCGGACCGGCGTGACAGGATGTGCTGCGTCAGGTCCGCATCCGGTGCATCGGTTTCAGCCTGTCTCGCAAGCGTCGTTTTTTCTGGTCCCGCCGAGGCCGGGACCGGATCACTGCCCAGACCTTCGGCGGGATAGACCTCCGCCTCGGGCTCATCAACGGCGGCGGGCATGGCTGCCGCCTGTGGTGCGGGCTGAGACACTACGCGCGCCGGTTCCTCAGGGGTTTCGACGAACAGGCTTTCCACCTTTTCAGCAACCCCATCAATCATGTCGTCTTCTTCAAACAGGTTCAGGTCGTCGGTTTCCGGTTGAAACTCCAAATCCATGATCGCCTGATTCTGGTCCACCATCATGGGGCGGCCCCCGGCATCCGGCCGCATCGCCTGCGGCATCCGCATGGTCGCGTCATCGGACGCGCTCTGATCAGCCGCCTGCTTTTTCTCGTTGATGATATCCCGAATGAATTTCATGACGGATCCCTTCTAGGTTCAGGCAGCGGGCGTGCGGGACAAGCGCAGTGCAGTCAGGCTGCGCGCAATAAGTCCCGGACGGCGACGTTCTGGCTCTTCTGGCGGGGCCTCGGCCGCGGCCTTTTCAGCCGCGCGCTGTTGGGCGCGCATATCCTGGTCCTGCATCCACGCATCGATGTCTTCGAGCGGGTTGCCAAAAATATCGACCGGTTTGGGCTGGGCGTCGCACGCCTGCTGACCGGCCCTTTCACGCAGGCGGTCAGCCACGCGTTGCTTGGTGTTGCGCAGGCGCGGGTTTTTGGATTTGGCAGGCTTGAGATTGCTGTTGTTATCTTCCACAAGGCGAGAGATTTCGCGACGCAGGTCATTGCTCAGCACCATAGTCATCTCTGGTGCCTTTGCTGCCACTTCACCATGCAGTGCCGAAAGCCATTCTTCGGCGGTCTGCATCCGGTCCTTGGGCAGCACCGCCAACGATCTGTCGATGGTCGCCAGAAACGCCCGGTCATAGCCATGCACGCGGTCCATCAGCGGGACGAACGGATCTTCGCTGTTGGCGGCCAGTGCGGCCAGCCGGTCCTGGCTATGCGGCGGGGGATCGCCGGTGATCAGATGGTAGAAAGTCGCGCCAAGCAAATAAAGATCGCTGCAGGCAAACTGAGACACATCCGCCATGTAGAACTCATGCGGCGAATACCCATCCTTGACCGCCAGCAGTGCCGACAGCGCCCGGCTTTCGCGCCCGGCCTGTTCTCGCGCTGCGCCGAAATCGATCAACGTCAGCACGTTGTCGGGGCTCATCAGGAAATTGTCGGGTGAAATATCGCGGTGCAGGATGCCTTCGTTGTGGATGTAATCGACTGAATGCAGCGCGGTTTCAAGCAACTGGCGGATCAACGCGGGCGCCAGCCGGTCTGGCTCCATTTCCGAAATGGTCAGCAGGTCATCGCCTTCGACTTAATCCAGCGCCATGTAAGCGGTGTTGTTTTCCTCGAAAACCTGGTGCACGCCAACGATATTGGGATGATCCAGCCGCACCAGTCGCCGCGCTTCGCGCAGGAAATGACGTAGGATGGAATTGTACTGACGGGTCTGCTCGGATTTAAGCGGACGGACCTCGTCCCCGACACGGCAACTGATGGCCGCCGGGAAACATTCCTTTATTACGACTTGCCGCTCCAGGCTGTCCCGGGCCAGATAGGTCACACCGAACCCACCGCGCACCAAATAGCTTTCAATCATGTACTGCCCATGAAGGAGCGTTACGCCCGGTGGCAATACATCATCATCGACCTCGTGAATATCCAGTTCCTCGTGAACCATGCGACGCCCAAAGTCCCTTGCCAAAATGCCTCAAATATAGGTTCAAGCAGCGTGCGCGGTAAATGTGATCAGAACGTGTTGCGCTCGGGTCAAATCGGGGGCGGTTTTGAGCCAATGCCGTGAAACTGCCCAAGCGGGTCTGTTCCACGACCCCTGTGCTGAATGAGATTGGCGCGTTAAGGTGCTTAAATAGGTCAGGAAATGGGGGACAGGATGAAAGTTGCAATTGTCACGGGGGCCGCGGGCGGATTGGGCCGCGCTATCACCGCGCAACTGCTGACCGATGGCATGCAAGTGGTCGGGCTGGATCTGGACGACACTGCCCTGCGGGACATGCATCGCGACCTTGGCGACCGGTTTGACCCGGTGGCCGTGGACCTGACCGATGCCACCCAGATCGCGGAGGTGTTCGAAGGCATCGCCACGCGCCATGGCGGGGTAGACGCTCTGGTCAACAATGCGGGCACGTGTTTCATGTCTGACTTTCCGGACATCCCGGCGCAGGAATTCGACCGGCAGATGGCGGTTAATTTCTCCTCCGCCTTTCATTGCTGTCAGGCGGTGATTCCGCTGATGCTCGGCCGCGAAGGCGTGCGCAAGATCGTTAATATCTCATCCAACGGTGCCTATAATTTCGATGTGTTCGACCCGCCCCATTACCGCGCCAGCAAGGCCGCGCTGGACACGCTGACAAAGGACATGGCCAGGCGCTATGCTACTGATAAGATCGTGGTGAATTCCATCGCTCCGGCCATGACCGAAACGCCGCTGTTCAACGTGCTGACACAGGATGTGCTGGACCGCGCCATCGCCGCCATGCCCCATGGGGAAGCGATGCAGCCCGCGCAGATTGCAGCCTGGGTTGGGTTCCTTGTGTCCGAGGCTGGCAATGTCAGCAGCGGCAACGTGATTATCCTGAACCAGGGCCGAGATGTGCGATAATCCGCTTCAGAACCGGAACTTGACCCCGATGAACGGCCCGACAAAGTTCAGCGCGGACACGCCGCTGAACTTTCTGACTTCCTAGATCATCCGGCTTTTACCCAACGCCTGAGTTGCGCTCGCAGCGACATCGCCGGGGCGGTACAAAACAAGGTAGCTGGGGGTCACATCACGCCAGCCACATTGCGCTTAGCGCCCCTCAAACCGCGCGGGGCGTTTTTCGAGGAACGCCACGACGCCTTCTTGAAAGTCACGGCTCCTTCCACAGGCGCCCTGAAGCTTTGCTTCAGTCATGAGTTGGTCCTGCAGGGTTGCATCAAAGCTGCCACGCATCGCCTGTTTGACTGCGAGATAGGCTGCGGTTGGGCCTTCGGCGAGTTGGAGCGCGCGGGCTTTCCAATGTGCCTCAAAGGCATCATCGGCCACATGTGCCCATATCATACCCCAGTCATCGGCCTGCTTGGCCGAAATCTTTTCGGCAAACAGAGCCGCGCCCATCGCCTTGGCCAGCCCGATCTGGCGTGGCAGGAACCATGTGCCACCTGCATCCGGGATCAGGCCAATGCGCGTGAAGGCCTGCAGGAAATACGCACTTTCAGTCGCGATCACAACGTCAGCGGCCAGCGCCAGATTGGCGCCTGCCCCGGCAGCAGGCCCGTTAACGGCAGCCAGCGTTGGGATCGGGCAATCATAAATCGCGTTCAGCATCGGCACGTATTCGTCGCGCAGCGTGCGTTCAAGATCCACTTTGGCACCAGTTGCGCCGTCGCCCAGATCCTGGCCCGTGCAGAAGGCGCGCCCGGACCCGGTGAGGACCAGCGCGCGCGCTTCCTTGCCAGCCACGTCGACCGCATAACCGATTTCGGCGCGCATCTGTGTGGTCAGCGCGTTCATCTTGTCGGGACGGTTCAGGGTCAGGACCGCCAGACCGTCTGCAATATCCAGCTTCAGAGTTTCGTATTTCATGGCCGTGCTCCCCGTTAACTGCTTCCGACCTAGCCTTGGCGGAGATCAGTTAAAAGGACAACGACACGTCATTCCTTCAATATTTCCGCCAGCCGCGCCTTTTCATCTTCTGTCAGCGTATCGGCACCCGCCGGTTGCGACCGGCTGCGGCGGCGCACAAATGCCAGCCCAATCCCGCCTGCCAGCACAAGCATCAGCGGCCCAGAGGCCCAGAGCAGCCAGTTCGCGCCCCGCGTGGTGGGCCGCAAAAGCACGTATTCGCCGTAGCGCGCGACGACAAAATCCAGCACCTCGGCATTGCTGTCCCCTTCGCTGAGGCGTTCGCGTACCAGCACCCGCAGGTCACGGGCCAGGTCGGCATTGCTTTCATCGATACTTTCGTTCCGGCAAACCAGACAGCGCAGATCCTTGCTGATCTCCCGCGCCCGCGTCTCCAGCGCCGGGTCACTCAACAACTCGTCGGGTTCGACCGCCTGAACAGCCGTGCCCATCGCCAACAGGGTACATACGGCAAGGAACCGGATTTTTTGAAAAAATCCGCGCGCGCTCATTCCGCTGGCACTCCGGCCGGGGTCTTGCGCGCGCCTGCGGCGACGCGGAATCGCCGGTCGCTCAGCGACAGGAAACCGCCGATGGCCATCAGGATCGAGCCGCTCCAGATCCAGTTTGCAAATGGCTTTATATAGGTCCGCACAGTCCATCCTCCGTCAGCCTGCTGGTCGCCGATTACGACATAAACATCACGGAATACGCGGTAGTCGATCCCGGCTTCGGTCGTGGGCATCTGAGCCACCGGGTAGACGCGTTTTTCCGGGTTCAGTACGGCCACCTCCCGCCCGTTCTGCGCCACGCGCACCTTGCCCATTTCGGAGATGTAATTTGGCCCACGCACCTGGTCGACCCCGTCGAGCGTTAGGGTGTAGCCGCCAACATCAAAGCTTTCGCCCAACTGTACCACACGGATATCTTCCTGTTCCCAGGCCAGCAATCCCGCAACGGCAAAAATGGTCACGCCCAGTCCGGAATGGGCGACGGTTTTGCCCCAATCCGCACGCGGCAGACGACTCAGACGGCCAAGGCGGTTATCACCACGCCCGGTTCTGCTCCACAAATCGGTCAGCGCGCCGAACACCACCCAGGCACCCAAAAACAGCCCGATGGGGCCCAGCCCCGACCGGCCCGTCTGCATCGCCCAGGCCAGCACCGCCAGTGCCAGCGCCAGCACAAACGGCACGCGAAGTGCCAGCATGGTGCGGCCCAGCTGTCCACGTTTCCACGGCAGCATCGCGCCAATCGGCAGGATCGCCCCCAGCGCCACCATGAAGGGCGAGAAGGCCAGGTTGAAGAAGGGCGGTCCGACGCTGAGCTTACGGTCAAACAGCATCTCCGCCACCAGCGGCCAGATCGTACCGACAAACACCACGAAACAGGATACCGCCAATAGCACATTGTTCATCACCAGCGCGCTTTCGCGGCTGACCACGCCAAAGACGCCACGCGCCTCCATCGCGCCTGCACGCATTGAAAATAGAAACAACGCGCCGCCAACGAAAAACGCAAGGATCATCAGGATGAACACCCCACGCTCCGGGTCATTGGCAAAAGCATGCACCGAGGTCAGCACGCCCGAACGGACGATGAAGGTCCCAATGAGCGAGAAGCCAAAGGCGAGGATGGCCAGCAAGATGGTCCAGCTTTTCAGCGCCTCGCGCTTTTCCACAACGATAGCGGAATGCAGCAGCGCGGCCGCTAGCAACCAAGGCATGAAAGACGCGTTTTCGACTGGGTCCCAGAACCAGAAACCGCCCCAGCCCAGTTCGTAATAGGCCCACCACGACCCCAACGCGATGCCAATCGTCAAAAACACCCAAGCCGCCAGCGTCCAGGGCCGCACCCAGCGTGCCCAGGCGGCATCAATCCGTCCTTCGATCAGAGCCGCTACGGCAAAGGAAAACGCCATGGAGAGCCCGACATAGCCCAGGTACAAAAACGGCGGATGGAATGCCAAGCCCGGATCCTGAAGCAGCGGGTTCAGATCCTGCCCGTCAAATGGCGGCACCGGTAGGCGCAGGAAGGGGTTGGAGGTGAACAGGATGAAGGCGAAAAACGCCACCGCTATGGAAGCCTGAACCGCGAGTACCCGCGCCCGCAAGCTGGGCGGCAGATTGCCACCAAACCACGCCGCACAGGCCCCAAACAGCGTAAGGATCAGCACCCAAAGCAGCATGGAACCCTCATGATTGCCCCATGTCCCGCTGATTTTATACAGCATCGGCTTGGCCGAATGGGAATTCAGCACGACCAGCCGCAGCGAGAAATCCGAAGTCACAAAGGCCCAGGTCAGCGCGCCAAAGGCGAAGGCTGTCAGCAGGAATTGCAAAGTTGCGGCCGGTTCGGCCACGGCCATCCAGCCGTGCCATTTTCGGCTGGCCCCAATCATCGGGACAACCGTCTGAACACAGGCAACAAGGAAGGCGAGGATCAGGGCAAAGTGCCCGAGTTCTGTAATCATGACGGTGTTATAGCGTGGCCAGCGCGGCCAGCCAATGGACGACAGGCCGCAGGGGGATAATCGTTCACGCTTTGCGCAGAGCCTTCCAGTCATCCAATGCCGGATTGGCGGAATCAGCCAGGGTCGCGCCCTGCCCTGCCACCTAAGGCGATTGATCCGGCCCCAAATCCTGCAAGCTGGACAGGTTCCGCATCACCATCGGAGCCTGCGCCGTAGTGTGGGCAATTTCGCGCTGGAAGTTCTGCGTTTTGATTTGGTGGCGGGCGCCAAAATAGAAGCTGACCACAACACCCAGCAGCCACCATAACGGCTCTGGCACCAACGCCAGCCCCTGCATGCGCGCAGCAAACCAAGTAGGATCGGACATGGCCGACAGGAACAGCGCGAGCGTGCCCAGTGCCAACGCGGGCCGTGGGATGCGGTTAATCCCGTCCATAACCCGGTCAAACCCAGTGGCTTGGCGGCCAAACTCTTCCGCGAACTGCGCCAGCGTGGCCTGTTGCAGGCCCAACGCACGCTCTGCGCCCGCTTCGGCGTTTTCGCGAAACACTTCGACTGTTTCCTTCACCACATTCCGCCCGCTGCAAAAAAGCAGCTCGATAATCCCGCCGATCAGCCCCATTTTGCCACCCTCGCCTGAAACGCCGCGTCGGTCAGGTGGTAGCGGGGCGACAGGAATTCTTCCGCCCAGCGGATCCAACCGCCTTTATCCCCCGCCCGTGTCCTGGCATATTTGCGGGACGCCGGGCGCGCATCCGCCAGCGCAAAGTAATAGTTGCGCCGCGCCACCCCATAGGCGTCGCGCAAGGCCACCGGGTCGGGACGGGCGGCATTCTGCGCGGCGGATACGGTCTGGGGTCCGATGGCGCCGTCAACGGCAATGCCAAACCCCATCTGGCGCAGCAGGCGCTGCAAAATCTTGGCTGCGTTGCCACCCGCGTTCACATATATATCAAACACACTGGCCTGAAGTGCGTTAGGCAGCCGGGAAATGCCCGGCGCCACAAAGTAATGTTCGACAAAAATATCAATGGCCTGTTCCCGGCTTAAGGCGCCGACATCGTCCACATCCACCCGGCCATCGCCGGTCAGATCCAGCCCTAGACGCCGCATGGTGTGAATTGTCACACCATGTTTGGTGGCCCCACCAGGATCGTCGGGGTCATTCACGAACCCGCCTTCCCGCGCCACGATTTGTTAAGCAATTTCACGCACCGTCTGCATCGCATTCTCCCTTGGGGAAACTGCGAGCAGACTGCTCAGGACAAGGTGAACACAGGCTGATGTCAGCGTGCGTTGCGCAGTGTCAGCCGTCTTCGGGCTCCTGATACACGCCCTGTTCCTTCAGCGCGTCGATGACTTCCTTGGGCATGTAGGTTTCATCGTGTTTTGCAAGAATTTCCGTGGCTTCAAACACGCCATTCACGTAACTCCCCGTGCCGACCATGCCTTCGTTCTCGGAAAACAGGTCAGGCAGCACGCCCGTGTAGACCACTGGGACCGACGCTCCACCATCGGTTACGGAAAAGCGCACGGTTTCTCCTTCGCCCCGTTTCAACGTGCCTTCTTCGACGAGGCCACCGATCCGGAACACCTCGGTCGGTGCGGGCGGTTCGGCGATCACCTGACTGGGCGCACGGAAGAAATTGATACCGTCGCGCATGGCATAGCCGATCAGAGCCGTGGACAGAATCAATGCCACGAAAGCCACCAGAATCACCTGAATGCGGCGTTGTTTCTTTAGGGATTTCATGACTTTTCCTCGCTTTCTTCAACCAGACGGCAGGGGATGTCGGTAACGGTTACGGGAACAAGGGCGCGCCCATCAGGCCAGTGGTTTCTTCTTCTCCCAGCATCAGGTTCGCGTTTTGCAGCGCCTGACCGGAGCTGCCCTTGTTCAGGTTGTCCAAGGCGGTTATCACGATGGCCCGGCCTTTGCGCCGATCAGCAACCACACCCACATGGCAGAAGTTCGACCCGCGCACGTCATGTGTGCTGGGCGCGCTACCAAATGGCAGTACAATAATGAAGGGTTCATCTGCATAGACTGCAGCCAGTGTATCATAGATTTCCTGAGCATCGCCGGTCACGTATGTGGTGGCCAGAATACCCCGGTTCGCCGGCAACAGATGCGGCGTAAACTGCACCTGCACGGGCCGCCCGGCAATGGCGGAAAATTCCTGATCAAACTCACCCAAATGCCGGTGCGTGCCGCCCAGCGCATAGGCGTTGTAGCCTTCGCTCAGTTCAGCATGCAGCAGATTTTCCTTGAGCGACCGGCCTGCCCCGCTGACCGCGCATTTCATGTCGATCACGATGTCATCGATATCGATCACTCCGGCGCCAATCAACGGCCGCAGGGCAAACTGTCCCGTGGCGGCGTTACAGCCCGTACCGGCAACCAGCCGCGCATTGCGGATCTGGTCCCGGTAAAACTCGGTCAGGCCATAAACCGCTTCTCTCTGGATGTCGGTCGCGGTGTGCGGGTTGCCGTACCATTTTTCGTAATCAGCCGGATCGCGCAGACGGAAATCGGCGGAAAGGTCCACGATCTTGACCGTTTGCGGCAGCGTGCTGATCACGTCCTGGCTGGTTTTATGCGGCAAGGCGCAAAAACAAAGGTCTATGCCGTCAAAGTCGATCTCTTCGATCCGGCACAGGGCGGGCAGGTCCAGATGGCGCAGGAACGGAAACACTTCGCCCATCTGCATGCCGGCCTTGCGGTCCGCCGCCAGTGCGGCGATTTCCATGTTTGGGTGGCCGGCAATCAGCCGGACCAGTTCTGCGCCGGTGTATCCGGACGCTCCAAGAATGGCGATTTTATGGGTCATATCAGACCTTTATGTTCAGAATTTCAGATGTGGCTCACCCGTCACGAATTCAACGCAGGGTGATGAACGATTTCTCAGGCAGCGTCAAAGGCAATTCGTCGTCGGAGAAACCGTGTCGCACCGTCACTGACGCGGCGCGGATCGCCCGTGGTCAGAAAGCCCGCTGCGCTCGTACCAGCCATATCCGGGTGGCGTTCGAGGTAATCGGCCAGGCTGTCAGCCACCAGCTTGGGCTGGCTGTAAACCTTTACGTCAGCGCCCAGCGCTTTCTGAAACACGTCTTCCAGCAAGGGATAATGCGTGCAGCCCAGAATGGCGGCCTGCGGGTTTGGCATCTTGCGGCGCAGCGCGTCCACATGGCTGCGCGCCAGCGCTTCGGCGAGGATCATGTCGCCGTCTTCGATGGCATCGACCACACCGCCGCAAGCCTGCGCCTCCACATCCACGCCGATGGCCCGGAAGGCCAGTTCCCGCTGGAACGCGCGGCTGGCCACGGTGGCGGGCGTCGCAAACAGCGCGACGTGCTTCACGGCCACCTCGCGGGGCGGAGAATTGTCGCCCCATTGCCGTTCCGTCAGCGCCTCGATCAGCGGCACGAACACGCCCAGAACGCGCTTGCCCTCGGGCACGCCGGCTTCCTGCATCCGCCGCAGCGCAGCGGCACTGGCGGTGTTACAGGCCAGAATGACCAGGTCGCAGCCTTGCGACCACAGGTCTTCGACTGCGGTCCGGGTCAGCCCATAGATGTCATCGGCGGTCCGCACCCCATAGGGCGCATTGGCGCTGTCGGCAAAATACAGCAAATTGGTATCGGGCAGACGCTTCTGGACCGCCTTTAGGACGGTCAGACCGCCCAAACCGGAATCGAAAATACCAACTGCCATGTACTGTCAGGCGCGGTAGCGCTCCTCAAACTCAAAGCCCCGATCGTCCGGGTTGATCGGCGTTGGCGATAGCTCATACGTGGCTTTCCGCAGGAATTCCATCATTGCCTTGCCATCTTTGGCAAGTGGGTCGAGTTTGTCACGCCCGATTGGCTCACCGATGACAACTCGCACCGGTGTATCCACCCTTTTCTTGAATTCCTTTATCAGCAAGCCCATCCGCAACGTGCAGTGCAGATGGCTTGCGATCTGGAACAGGCGGCTGGTGGTTCCGTCAAAGAAAATCGGCACAACCGTGGCGTCGGATTTGGCCACCATACGGGCCGTAAACCCGCGCCAGCCCGGATCGAGCGGCTTCGAAAACGGTTTGGCCGCCGTACTCACCGTACCGCCCGGGAAAATCCCGATAGCCCCCCCGCCGGATAGATAATTCATAGCCGTCTTTCGGGTTTCTATGTTCAGTTTCATCGCTTCCTTTGTCTCAGCAAATGAGATCGGCAGGATGATGCGGTTCAGTTCATCGGCCTTGCGAAACACATGATGCGCCAGAATGCGGAAGTCACCTCGCAGGATCTGCAGGATATAGCCCATGATCATCCCGTCGAGGATGCCATAGGGATGGTTGGCGATCAGGATCAGCGGGCCGTCCTTGGGGATGTTCGACAGGGACCCTCCAACCACATCAAGGCTTAGCCCATAGCGGTCGAGCATTACGCTCCAGAAGTCGCGGCCATTGGCAACCTCCTGTTCGTACCCGTCGGCGCGCTTGATCAGACGCAAGCGGCCGGTTGTGTTTTCCATCAGGCGAATCATCGCCCGGCCGCTTTTGGTTTCGGCCGAATGCGCATAGCTGATGTCACGGACAGCGTGGCGGCGCGAAGTCATCGGCCCTCTCCATTTTTCTGCATCTGCGATATAGGTCTATCTAACGATTTTGCATAGGATGCGTTACAGGTTTATGACGCCTATTCCGCCGCCTTCGACAGGGGTGTTCCGCCATCCCGCAGCGCGGACAAAATCTCCTCCCGGCGCTTAGCAGCCTTGGCTTCGTTGGCCATCTTGACCGGTCCAAACCCACGAATCTCCAGCGGCAGGCGTGCCAGTGCAACAGCAGCATCCATGGTTTCGGGCTTTAACTCTGCCAGCACCTTTTTCATGTCCGCTTCATACTGCTTGATCAGCGCCCGCTCCATCTTGCGTTCGGCCGTATAGCCAAACACGTCCAGCGGCGTTCCACGGAGGCCTTTGAGGCCGCGCAGGATCTTCAGCATCGGGGTCATCCATTCGCCGAAGGGTCGCTTGGCCGGACGGCCATCGGCCCCTTCCCGCGCCAGGATTGGCGGAGACAGATGATAGGTCATCTTGAAATCCCCATCAAATTCCGCCGCCGCTTTGTCCCGGGAGCTGAGCAGCAACCGCGCGACTTCATATTCGTCCTTGTATGCAAGCAGCTTGTGATACCCTTTGGCCACCGCTTCCTTCAGGCCCTTGTCTTCGATCCCGTCCAGAATCTTGCGATAGCGCTTGGCCAGCCTGCGGCCCTGGTAGGCTTTAAGATGATCAGCCCGGAAGTCGATCTGTTCATCCAGCGATTTGGGCAATTCGATCACATTCGGGGTCAGCAGCTTGGCTGCATCTTCGGGGAATTCCACCGCCCAGCGCCCAATTTCAAAGGCGCGCAGGTTGCGTTCCACTGCCGCACCGTTCAGGTCAACAGCGGCGCGGATTGCCTCGAGGCTCAGCGGGATTAAACCCTTTTGCCACGCTGCACCGAACACCATCATGTTGGAGAAGATGCTGTCGCCCAACGTAGCCTTCGCCAGATCGGAGGCATCGAACAGCGCAACGCGATCCTGCAGACGGGCTTCCAGCGCCAGGCTCAGCCGGTCGGCGGGCAGCTGGAATTCTGTGTCACGGGTGAAATCACCGGTGATGATTTCGTGGTTGTTCACCACCGCGCCGGTACGACCCTTGCGGGTCAGACCCAATGTGGTCGACCCGGCGCTGACCACGAGGTCTCCGCCGATCAACGCGTCCGCTTCGCCCGTCGCGACGCGGATTGCGCTTATGTCTTCCGGTTTTTCAGCCAAGCGGCAGTGGATGTGTACCGCCCCACCCTTTTGCGCCAGCCCGGCCATTTCCATCATGCCCGCGCCCTTGCCATCAATCTGCGCGGCCTGCGCCAGCACGGCGCCGATGGTCACAACGCCAGTGCCGCCGACCCCGGTGATGACCACATTATAAGTGCCATCGATCTGCGGCAGCACCGGCTGCGGCAGATCCGGCAGGGTCAGCTCTGCCGTTGGTTCCTTGCGCACCTTTGCGCCTTCCAGCGTGACAAAGCTTGGGCAGAACCCTTTTATGCAGGAGAAATCCTTGTTGCAGGATGATTGGTCAATCGCGCGTTTCCGGCCCAGCTCGGTTTCCTTTGGCACGATGGACACACAGTTGGATTGCACCCCGCAATCACCACAGCCTTCGCAGATATCAGTGTTTATGAACACGCGCTTGTCGGGATCGGGGAAGGTGCCGCGCTTGCGACGACGGCGTTTTTCCGCAGCGCAGGTCTGGACGTACACGATGACCGACACGCCTTCGATCTTTTCGTATTCCTTCTGCACCGTCATCAGCTCGGCGCGCTCATAGGTTTTCACCTCGGGCGGCAGCGCCTTGAAGTTCACGTCTTCCTTTTCATCGTAAACAACAGCGACGTTTTCGACGCCCATGGCGCGCATTTCTGCCACGATCCGCTGCGGGGTCAGGTCACCTTCATTGGATTGCCCACCTGTCATGGCAACCGCATCGTTATAGAGGATCTTGTAGGTCATGTTGGTGCCAGCAGCGACAGCTGCACGGATCGCCTGCACACCCGAGTGGTTATAGGTGCCGTCGCCGATATTCTGGAATACATGCGCGCGGTTGGAAAACGGCGCCTCACCAATCCAGTTGGCGCCTTCGCCGCCCATATGGGTATATCCCAGCGTGGACCGATCCATCCACTGCACCATGAAATGGCAGCCGATCCCGGCATAGGCGCGCGATCCTTCGGGCACTTTGGTGGAGCTATTATGCGGACAGCCAGAGCAGAAATACGGCAGACGGCTTGCGATTTCCTCGGCGTTATCGTTCCGGCGCGCGTCATCCAGCGCCTGCATGCCCGCGCGGATGCCATCGGTTTCGCGGCCTTCTTCGCACAGAATTTCGCCCAACGCCGATGCGATGTGGATCGGGTCCAGCGCATATCGTGTCGGGAACAGCTCGGGACCATGCATGGACCCTGCGCCGCCACCTTTGTACCAGCCGTACACACGGCGGCCCTGCCGGTTGTCGAACAACGCTTCCTTGATCTGCACCTCGATCAGTTTGCGCTTTTCTTCCACGCAGACGATCAGATCCAGCCCTTCGGCCCAGTCGCTGAAGCCCTGCATGTCCAGCGGGAACACCTGCCCCACCTTGTAAAGAGAGATACCGAGGCGCTCAGCCTCAGCCTCATCAATGTTAAGAAGGGACATGGCGTGGATCAGATCCAGCCAATTTTTGCCCGCCGCGACAAAGCCGATCTTGGCGCCGGGTTTGCCCCACATGCGCTTGTCAATCTGGTTCGCACGAGCATAGGCTTCGGCCGCGAAGCGCTTCCTTGATCTGCACCTCGATCAGTTTGCGCTTTTCTTCCACGCAGACGATCAGATCCAGCCCTTCGGCCCAGTCGCTGAAGCC
>JAEPNQ010000077.1 GCA_017643305.1 Marinibacterium sp.
GATCGTGCCCATCGTTGGAAATGCCATATTGCGTCCCGATCCCTCGATAGGTGCAGACCAGCCGTGCGGTGACCGCGTCGATGTGGAATTTACGGCAGGCATTGGTCTTCACCACGTCCAACCGCAGCCGCAGGTAGGGCGTTGTCATCAGATCGGCAAACGTATCAGCCAGCAGGGCGATATCCGCCTGCAGCCAGTCCCGTTCCGGTCCCTCCGGCAGGCCGGACATATCGCAAATCTGCTGCACGACCCGCGCTACATGGGCGGTCGGCAGGACGACGCGCCCCTTTGGCAAAAGGGCAGGGTCCAGCGCAGTAATCCAGGCTTGCACGTCGGGCGGGGTTTGCCGCTGCCATATGGCCGCGGCGCATCCGGGCTGCAAAAACACATTCAACGCCGATGGGTCATTGGCCAGACCCACACCAACAGCGGCGTCGGTCAGGGTGACCCGTTCATGCCCGCCCACGTTCACTGCACACCCCAGCGGGGAAACGGATCGGGCAGTTTGGCCCAAACTTCGGGCTCAAACTCAGTGCTGTCCATCAGCGCGGAATCCAGCTTGTCTGAAATCGCCTTCTGATCCAGTGAGGTGCCGATAAATACGATCTCCTGCCGCCGGTCGCCCCAGGGTTCGGTCCAGTTGCGGGCGATCTCGGCCTGTGCCTCCGGATGGGTCGGCAACCGTTCCTCCGGGACTGCAGCCCACCACAGCCCTAGCGGTTTGACCGACGACATCGCACCAGCAAGGCTGAACTCAGCCGCCCAGCGGGGCTGAGTCGCGATCCAGAAATGCCCCTTGGCGCGGATCATGCCGGGCAGGGGGCCATTCAGAACAGCATGCAGCTTGGCCGGGTCAAACGGGGCACGGGCGTTGTAGACAAATGAGGTAATACCGTATTCCTCATCCTCCGGCACATGGTTGGCAAACCCATATAGTTCCTTGGCCCACATCGGATGTTCGTGTGCCGTGTCAAAGTCAAACAACCCGGTATCCAGAATGGCATCAGAGGCCACGGCGGATTGATCCGTTTCGATGATTTTCGCATCCGCGTTCAGGCTGCGGATGATCTTGCGTGCGGCATCTGTACGCTCGGGACCGGCATCCGAGATCTTGTTCAGGATGACCACATCGGCAAATTCGATCTGCTCGGTCAACAGGCTGACCAGGCTGCGGTCGTCTTCTTCTCCCAGGGATTCACCCCGATCGGTCAAGAAATCGTGGCTGGAATAGTCTTGCAGCAGGTTCACCGCATCCACAACAGTTACCATCGTGTCGAGCCGCGCAACATCCGACAGGCTTTCGCCCTGTTCGTCACGGAAATCAAAAGTTGCGGCCACTGGCAGAGGTTCGGAAATGCCGGTGGATTCGATCAGAAGATAATCGAACCGCCCTTCTTCGGACAGGTGGCGCACTTCCTTCAGCAGGTCGTCGCGCAGGGTGCAACAGATGCAGCCATTGGACATTTCAACCAGCTTTTCCTCGGACCGTGACAGCTCGGTTCCTTCGCGCACCAGATCGGCGTCGATGTTCACCTCGGACATGTCGTTGACAATGACGGCCACACGACGGCCTTCGCGGTTGTTGAGCACGCGGTTCAGCAGCGTGGTTTTGCCGGCACCAAGAAAGCCGGACAGGACGGTGACGGGTAGGCGGGTATCGGTCATGCAGCAGCCTCGATAGGTTGAACGAACTGAGGGAAAACAAGCGATTGATGGTATTCAAGGCCAGCCGTGGCACGGTCGCCAATGGCAGCGGCCAAGATATGAGCAGGGGGGGCGCAATCTGCCGTAGCAAGGACCGCCATAGCGCCGTCTTCCAAGGTCACGAAGATGATGAAGTCTGCGGTCCTAAGGCTGGTGATGGCGCTAGGCTCCTCGAAAACACCTTCGGCGCGGGCCGACAGCTGTTCTGTCATGTCAGCCCAGTCCGTCATCAGAGCGATGTCATCGATCAAGTACGCGCACAGAAGATGCACCTGATGGGTGGACATCAGATGTTTGATTGGTACCGCCATCAGTTTCTGGCGGGTCTCGTAGCCATCCAAATAAGCCCACAACAGCAAATCAGTGCCCGAGATTTCTGACACGCCGGGAATGTCTGGCATAATATCCCTGACCCCGTGCACTGACAGAATGCGACGGGTCCGCAAACTGTTACCTGCGTCCATTTTCAACGTGGAATTATCTGGCGCTCTGGATACCGCCGTCACCGTACCGCCTTGCACGGTCGCAGTGGGATAGGCCACCAGTTCGGTTAGAATCTGGTCAGCGATTTCGTGGCGTGCGACTGCATCCCATCCCGATACGCTGTGCGCTGCTGGCCACACACGGCTTCTTGGACTATTTGTGTCGATCACAACCACTTTCTGATTTGATTGGGCTAGCTGCAGGGCGACGATCAAATCTGCGAAACTTTTGCTGACGATGATAATGTCCTGCATCCGAAACCTTGCCACTGGTGACTTGCTTCCGAGTGGATACCTACAGAAGTTACGTGGCATACGCAACTAATAAAGTTACATTTAGCATCACTATGAGGCCAAAAGATGAAGCGCAACAGCCGCCTGTCCCTCGCTCTGCACACCCTCAGCCACATGGCGGAGGAACCTAACCGCGTGCGGACCTCCGCCGATATTGCAGATCACGCGGGGACCAACCCGGTTGTGGTGCGGCGCGTGCTGGGACGTCTGCGCGAGGCGGGGCTCCTTACCTCAGAAAAGGGTCATGCAGGCGGATGGCGGCTTGCGCGCAGCCCGCAGCAGATCACCCTGGCGGATGTCTACCTTGCTTTGAACGAACGTATGATTGCAACGGGTCCTGACTATGAGGTGCCATCCTGTTCGGTTGAACATGCCCTGTTCAGACGTGTGACCACCGTGCTGACAGAGGTAGAGGCAAGTCTCGTTCAGAAATTGTCGGAAACCCCGATTTCAGCCATCAGCGGCACCTGATCGCACCGTTTTCCAGCTTTGGTGGTGACTGCGCAGGAAGGCCCCGGCGTCCGGGCCTGCGGCAAAGTCTCAGACCAGACGCGCGGGCAGGTGCTTGGCCAGGCTGGCCCGGTTGTCGATGCCCAGCTTGCGGTAGATCGCTTGTGTCTGGTTACGCACTGTGGATGGCGCGACGCCCAACAAACGGGCGACTTCCTTGTGGCTGTGCCCGTCCGCCAGTGCAGTGGCAACCTCCCGTTCGCGGGAGGTCAGGAAATCGTACCTCTGCAAAGGTCGCAGGGTCATTTTGTGCCAGCCCATGCCACCTTGTGCGGCGTAGTAAGGTTCACACGTCGCCACCAATTCCTGATCCAGTAAAAGGTGTTCACCGGGCCGGTCAACATATTCGGCAAGCCAACGGGGCACCCTGTCCCCGTCACTGCGGGTCCATAGATGGCCAAACCTTTCGCGCAGGCGGTTCAACCCAACAATCGCGGCCCCTTTCGGGCTCATGAAAATCGATGCGGTTTGTCCGTCCAACGACTGAAGATCATTGCCCGCCGCAATCCCGGCAGCGGCAGAAATGTTATCAACCGCGCATTTCAGAAACTCGCATTCTTCACTGCTCCAGGGTCGGACCGGGTCCCCACCTCGATAGGCGGACAAATAGAAAGACGCGGTGCGTTCCGGCCGCAGGCACATGGCCGTCGCCATCTTGCGAAGCCCAAACGCGTCAGACAGGTGTTCCATCCCATCAGACTGAATATTGCCGTTGCGGTCATAGGTAGCCACACAGAATGGGTCATTCAGCAACTGGTCCACCAGTACATCCTGATCTGCCATGCCCATCCAGAATGGATAATAATCCTGCGGCAAGTTATAGGTTGTATTGGCGTGGATCACCGCACCGGAAGTCTGTAACTGCGCCCACCCATACCATGCACAATCGAAGCCCAATCGGTCAGACAGGGATGCAACCGCCCAAGCAACAAGATCCGATACGCCCCGGTCCTGCGCCTGGGCGTTGAGATCCAGCACGAACGCTGATAGTTCGCTGATCCTGGTGTACATCCCCTATTATTGTCCGGCCGCGTACCTTATCGCCAGTGTTTTTCTTCCCCGCTGAATTGGGATCCCGGCAATTCTCCTTCCCTGATGAACGCATCGAGCACGTTGCGCATGATTGTGGCAACGTTGTTTTCACCTCCCTTGCACGGCAACGCCTGACTCCAGCTGATGGAACCGGCGGCAAAAACTGCGCCGTTGTTTTGGGTGGTGAAATAGATCATGTCGCCGCGCACCTGCGGGTCCTGGCTGCCGCCACGACCCGGGAAGGCGTAGGTAATTTCCTCGCTGACCAGTGGGTAATTGTCGGTGTGATTGATCGAAGCCGCCAGCAACAACGTGTGCGGTGGGGTGCCGAGGGCCAGGTCGTAGCGGTCCAGTTCCACGCCCGCCGCGCCGCCCAGTGCCAGACCGAAATCTCCGATCAGTTCTTCGTCGCCGATACCCTCGAAAATCCAGGCCACGCGTTTGTGGAAGCTGTCCGGCATGCGTTCGAACGGTTCCGCCCGATCCATGCCTTCGGTGGTAAAGCCCAGCCCGACCAGCTTCTGCGGTGGCCGCCCGCGCGATCGCCAGAGGCCCGACCGTTCACCGGTGGAGGCAAGGTATCCTTCACCTGCCTCTGCCTGCCACGCGCGTGACCCGACATCCAGCTTGCGCACCTCGATACAGGCAGGATCGTCCGGGCAGGCGGCGGTGACCCAGTAATAGCCATTGCCGCCCAAGTACATAACCCGCCCACCCTCGCGCAGATAATCCTCGGTCGCGTCTAGCATGCCCTCTGAGTAATACTCCGGGTGCGTAACGTTCAGTACCGCCTTATAAGGCGTCAGCGCCGAAAGCCCTTCGCGATCCAGATCATGGTCGGTGATCAGGTCGTAATCATAGCCTGCATGCTCCAGCCACCACAGCAGCGAAAGATCGGCAGGCAACGCCCAAGGGAAGTTCATGCCCGCCATGCGATATCCTGGACGGATATTGATGATGGGCCGCTTCCACGACGAATAACATACGCCGGCTCCGTCATTGTGGTGATCATAGGTGGACAGCCCAAACTCCTGCAGCTTGTCGTATTCAATGTCCTCACCGGTAATCACGGGTGTATGGGCGACAATGGCCTGCGCGATCTGGGCGTCAAAGCTGAGATGTTCGTTGGCATAGGCCAGATAGGTGAAAGTCGACATCTGCACTGCGATCTTCGCCCGCGGTTTGTTGGGGCGGATGATGACGGGAATACGGTCCACCCGGTCGCCGGCAGAAACCTTGAGCGCGTAGACCCCGGACCGGAGATCGACGGGTGGGGCCCATGTCACTGCAGGCTCCCAAGCGCAATCGGTCAGTGCGTCGTCGTGATAGGACACACCGCCATATTGCGACGGGTTCAGGCGGAAACTGTCATCGCGTCCAGTCCAGTTCCAGCCGGTCATCGCACGGACAGGGTGGTTCACACCCTGCGCATCCAGCCCGTGCGGCCCAGTATCGCGGATCACCGTATCAATACCCCGATCGGTAAAGCCTTCGGTCGTGTCCCAATAGGCCAGCGGATCGGTGGGTGGCGTGCCTGCGGCAATGGCGGCCATCTCCTCAGCACTCAGCGCGCGGGCCACGATCCCCGCCCGGTCGATCTTGCCGTTATAAAGTGTGGAGGCAAAGCGGCCTCTTTCCGGGTTTTCCTCATGTGCTGCGGCGATCAGGAATGGTGCGTCGGGCTTGGCTGGCGTGCAGCGCAGGGTTTCGACCACATGCGTGTTGTGGTCATAAGGCGTGACCGGCCCGATATGAGAGTTCCACGAATTCTGCACCCCGATCTGGCGCAGCCGGGCCTGCCCGGTGGCCGGGTCGAAGCTGGCCGTTGCCAGGACCCAGACCTTGGGCACCAAAGGTGCATCGGCGGTGACTTGATCCACCACCTTGCCGTCCCCCACCCAGAACTCCAGCTTGCCCTCGGGGTTGATCCCCAGCGCGTACCCTTCGTTGCCATGCACCGACCAGCGGCTCATTATCGTCTGCCGCTGCCCGCCGGGCGTCGAGGGCCAGATGAAGGCGTGCACTGTAAACGGTCCATCCGGGGCCAGTCGCGCCTGCGAGTCGTCGACCCGCGAAAACGATCCATTCTGCGTATACTGTCGCCGAACACTCAGCGCGGCGGGCACATCCGTGGCTACAGGCTCTTCGATGAACCCGGGGCCGTCCGGGTTGAAATCCCCATGGACCAACCGGACGATTTCGGCCTGCACTTCGCTTGTGCCTTCAGCAGAGACCATGAAATCTATGGGCTTTCCGGCTTGGGCGGACAACGGATCACAATAGCCGAATAGTCGTATGTCGGTCACGTCAGCTCTCCAGCAGGTCGTTCACGCGCAGCAGGAAAACCGCGTGGTAAGCATCGTTTATGTCGGTGTATTCGCGGTCATCCACCACGCGCGGCGGCAGCCCCCGTACGCCGGAAACGGCCATGATTCGAAACCGTTCTTCGGTTGGGATCATGCGGTGGATGACGTATTTATCAGCCATCTCCGCCCGACGGAAATAGTTCAGAACGCGGGCCAAAGCGTCGGAATGGTGCCCTAGCGGATCGCGTTTGTGTTCCTCGATCAGCTCGGGTGTGATCAGCGTTTTCAGCCGGTCGCGGAGCCGTTTGTTGAACCGGCGATAGTAAAGCTCTTGCTTGTCATGAACTTCAGTAGCTTCCTCGGGCATGGCTTCGCCTCCCTTCTCGGTTCGGCGGGCACGCCGCTCACCGGATTTGCGTTTGCGGTAGTCGCGGAACTGATGCCGCGCGCCAGTCAGCCCTTCGCGGGCAAAGATGGTCACACCGATCATGATGAAGGCGACCAGGATGATACGGGGCGGTCCCAACTCTACCAGCCCCTTGTCGATCATTGTCACGATGGCCGCGCCCACTACCGCCCCTTCGGCCCGGCCCAGCCCACCAATCACCATCATGGCAAAGAGCAGCAAGAGCTGGTCGAGTGAGAAAATCGTGGGCGAAATGGAGCGATAGTACATTGTATAAAACGCCCCCACTACGCCCAGAGCAGCAGACGAGATGACGAACACCATCAAGCGCGCTCGGCGGAAATCGATGCCAATGGCTTCGGCAAAGGCTTCATCCTCGCGAGAGGTGCGTGCGACGCGCAGCAGCATGCCCAGTCGCTCGGAATTCACCAGCCGCCAGACCAGCAGCGCGCCCAGCAGCAACAGGAACGCCCCCGCAAAGCCCAGCAGCAGGCCCGGGCGCTGCAAGAACCAGGCCTCAGGAATGAAACTGTCCACCTGTGTGATCGCGCCATTGGTTTGCGTCAGCGCGCGCAACTGCACGACGAAAACACGGCAAATCTCGGCCACGCCCATGGTCAACAAGGCATAATAAAGCCCATCCAGCCGTGTCGATGGCGCGGCAAGGATCGCGCCAAACAAAAACCCCACAATCGGCCCGATAATCAGCATGAAAGGCCACGGCACGCCAAGATACACATTGGCCGCCGCCGCCACATAGCCCGACGCGCCAACCACCGCCAAAGTCGCGAGGGAAAAGATGCCAGCGGTGCCAACAATCAGCGTCCACAGCACGTTGATCGCGGCGTAGATGCAAAAGATCGACATCACCGAAATCATCGAATTGGGCATGAACGGCGTGATGATCGCCACAAAGCCCAGCCCCAGCGTCCACCACAGCGGCATCTTGTCGGCCAGCACCCGTTCGCGGCGCAACGTTTTGGGGTTGTGCACATCGCGCCATTTCAGCCAATGCCGTCGCGTACCAGGCAGGCGCAGGCGGGGGCGCTCATCAGTGCCAATGGGCTTGAGCTTCCACTCCCAGGGCCGTCGCCCAACCTTGTGATACGTGTTGTCGCTCATTCTCGCGTGTCATCCAGCAGGCCGCCAATGCCGCGCGGACGCACGATCAGAACAGCGATGATGAAAAGGAAGGTGGCAAACAGCACGTATCGCTGACCGAGGAAGGGGATCGCGCCGACGATGGCTTCCAGAAACCCTACCAGAATCGCTCCTATTACGGCCCCTGCCACGGACCCCAGTCCGCCCAGCAGCGCAATGGTCAGCCCCTTAACCAGTGGGATCACGCCCGAGGTGGGGCTCACGAAAATCGTCTGGCTCAGCAGTGCGGCGGCCATACCGGCCAGTGCACCGGTCAGCATCAGCACCGGCAGCGCTGTGATCTGGCGGGAAATACCGGAATAGGCCGCGCCTTCGGCATTCTGCATCATCGCGCGGATCTCCAACCCCCGGCGTGAATACCGCAACCAGGCCAGCGTCAGCCCTAGGACGATGATCGCGCCAATGATCGTGCCGGCCTGATCATAACGAATGCGCGTGCCAAAAACTTCCCAACGGCCAAACCCAAAGATTTTCGGCAGGCCCTGGTTGCGCGGCCCAAAGGTCCACAGCAGACCTTGCACGGTGGCGATGTTCAGTCCCAGCGTGATGATCAGCGCCCGCACCGGATAATTTGGTTTGTCATGGATCGGCAGGAAGGCCAGCAGGTAGATTATTACGCCACACAACGCGCCCGCTACAATTGCGGACCCCACCAGCGCCCCGGCCATGACCATGCTGGCCAGCGCCGTCTTGCCAAAGGCCGCTGCGATCACTGGCTTCAAGGCGCCCGTCACCAGCCAGGCGGCGTAGCCCGAAATGGCAAAGGTTGCGCCATGGGCCATGTTGATGATCCCCACCGACGACCACAGGATCGAAATCCCGATTGCCATCAGCGCGTAGATCGAGGCCAGGTTCAGCGCATATACGATCAGTCCCAGATCCATCAGCCCAGCTCCACATGCCCGACATCGCCGCGCATCCGTCCGGCGTGCATCCCGATCACGCGGTCTGCATGGCCGGTCAGTAAGGTGACGTTCTGTTCAGCAATGATCATCGCGCCACTCACCGAAAGGTCCCAAAGCGCGGCCATCACCCTTTGGGAGATTTTTGGGGCCAGCCCCAGGGACGGTTCGTCAATCAGGTACAACCGCGCCTCGGTCATCAACATCCGTCCAATGGACACCATGCGACGTTCCCCGCCCGAAAGTTTGCCCACCAACGCATGTTCCAGCGGGCGCAAAGGCGGGAAAATGTCAAAGACACGCTCAATGCGCTGCTTGCGCTCGCGCCACGCCAGCCGCGTATGCGCACCGCATTCCAGATGCTTGCGCACCGAAAGCCCGGGGAAAATCGCATCTCCCTGTGGTGCCACGCCAATGCCGCGTTTCACCAGCCCCGGCGTGCGTCGTCCGGCCCCCAGAGACCGGGTGCCGCCGATTTCCGCGCCGTCCAGTTTGATCGACCCCTGCTGCCAACCCGTCATATGGGTCAGCGCCCGGATCAGCGTGGTCTTGCCGTGCCCGTTCAGGCCCACCAGTCCGATCCGTTCACCTTCACGCACGGTCAGGTCGATCTCGTGCAGCACCCGTAGCGGGCCATAGCCTGCGGACAATTGGCGGATTTCTAGAAGCTCAGGCATCGGCTCCCTCGAAATAGGCTGCTTTCACGCGCTCGTTTTCGAACGCCTCTCGCGGCGATCCAGTCGCAATCACTTCGCCCAGGTCCAGCACCACGCAGTCATCGGCAACGGCGGCCAGCAGCTCTAGCCGGTGTTCGATCAGGATGACCCCCATGCCATATTCGTCAACCAGACGGCGGATGATCAGGTCCAGTTCATCAATCTCGGCATTGATCAGGCCCGAAGCCGGTTCATCCATCAGCAGCACTTTGGGCATACGCATCATCAGGCAGGCAAACAGCAACTTGCGCCGGTCAAACGCACCCAGTGCCGCCGCCGGCGTGTCCCAGGGCACCCGCAGATGCACCAGTCGCGCGGCCCATTCGGCGTCATGGCGGCTGAGCATCGGGGCATATGATTTCCGCGCAGCGCGGAAGGTTTCGCCAACGGTCAGCGACGCGGGCACTACCGGGCTTTGATAGGTGCGCCCCAGACCGATCCGGGCGCGGTTGTGAAAGGGCAGGGCGGTAACATCTCGTCCTTCCAGTTCAACCTTGCCCGCACTGGGCGTATATCGCCCGCACAATACCTCAAAAAGCGATGTCTTGCCTGCTCCGTTTGGCCCAACCAGACCCAGGATTTCCCCGGGCCGAGCCTCCAGCGCAACGTTGGAGAGGATCTGCCTGCCGCCGAGCGACAGGCAGATCCCTTCACAGCCAAACAGCATGTGCCAACCCGTCCCTTACCACCAGGGCGGTGCCACGAAAGGCACTTCGGCAAAGGGCGTCGGCGCGATGATCCGATGCTCATCATCCTGCACCTGGAAGAACAGATGGGCCTGGCCGGCTTCTGGGTCGTCCGTCATGTTTGGATAGGAGATGCCGGAGTTGGTTTCCGGGTTGAACTTGTAGAACCCGTTGATGCCCCGGTACTCCATCGCGCGGATCGCATCGCCAACAGCGTCAAAGTCATCGGGGTTGCCGACCTGCTCCCACGCATTGGCCATCATGTAGACCGCGTCATAACCGCCGCCGGTATACACCATGCCCATGGTGCCGGGATATTTCGCACGGTACTTTTCGCGGAACGCGGTGCCCATTTCGTCAGCATAGACGCCATAGACAGTGCCCCAGACCATGCCTTCCCCCGCGCCTTGCGCAAGGTCGAGGAATTCTGGCTGCGACGGTCCGTATTGCAGGTAAACCAATGCGCCCGGCACCGGGTCATAGACGTATTGCTGAGCAAAGGCCGCCAGTTCCGCTGCCACCCAGTGGTCGATCATAATCGCTGCCGCGTCGGTGTCCTGCAACGCGCGGATCACCGGAGCCCAGTCCTGCACAGGGAACTGGATATCAGTGATCTGGGCAATCTCCCATTCGCCATTGGTGGCAGCGGCGGCCGCTTGCGTGGCCTGCGAAATCAACTGGGTATAGCTGATCTGGCCCTGCACGATGTGGATCTTGTTGTTCTTCGGTTCCCACTGTCCCGACTCAGTCATGTCCTGCAGGAATTTGACGAAGCCGGACCCGTACCAGACCTCCGGCACGTCCAGCTGAAAGATATTGCGGTACTTCTGCGGGTCGCCCTTGAACAGGTTGTCATTCACCGACGACGTATTGCCGTGCAGGTAAGGAATGCCCGAAGGTGCTGCCGCATCCATGGCCGGTTGTGGAATGATAGTGAACGCCGACAGGATCGCATGGCTGCCGCCTTCGGTCAGCGCCTGAATGCCGGCCACGTTGCCTTCAGGCGTCAGCATGTCCAGATCGACGATCTTGGATTCTAGCTGACGGCCCATCACACCGCCTGCCGCATTGATCTCTTCGATGGCCAACATCACCCCGTTGGTCCAGTCCTGATGGTCGGCCACCCCCACCGGTCCTGACTGGGCCGCTGGCACGCCGATCACGATATTGTCCGCTGCGCTGGCAGGCACAGCAAAACTGGCGGACAGGGCCAGACCCAGCGCCGCCATAGAAAAGGAACGTCTAGTTTGGTCGAACATGGTTCTCTCCCCGATGTGAAACCTTGACCATTCAAGGCGCGGAGCTGCGCGGCTGTCCATGATGCAATTGCACTAAGAAACCGGCCGCGCGTTGGGCGCAGCGTAAAGCAGACCGGCCTGATTTATGTCATCGCCGACAGAATTGATCAGCCTGCGCAGCTTGCGGGGCAGTTCGATACCGTCTGGGCGTCAGAGGCCGCTCGGGTGATCCAAATCCCGCATCGGGCGCCTGAAGCAAAGGCATTCGCGGAATCGTTCATCGGCACGCTCAAGCGCGAATGCCTGAATTTCTTCATCTGCTCCAACCGGTCCCAGCTCAATTACATCTTGCGGACCTGATTGCGCCACTACAATGTCGAGCGCCCGCATCGTGAGTAGGGATATCGGGAACAAAGTGCTACAAGTCGATTTCAGGCCCGTGCGGGACGGCCCAATCCGGCGCAATCAGAAGCTCGGCGGCATTGTCACAGCCTACACCTGTGCCGCAGCGGGAAGATCTGAGCCAAGAATGCCGGCCGAATTGATAACGTCGGAGTAATCTTGCCGAGTTTCGCCAAGGCCGTTGAAAATCAATCCAAGCCGACGTGATGGGGCAACGCATATATTCGGAACCCCTCTCACGGAAGACCGAGAGTGTAGCCTTCAGAAGCTTGCGTCATCAACCTGTGCCGACGACGAGGCCGCACCTTTACTATCCCGTCGAATCCCTTGAACATGAGTTTGTAGGCTACTAACCTGATCCGTGACATCCGTCCGAGGTCCTGGCGCGCGAATGCCGGCGCTCCGCACTGTGTTGGGGAGGTCAACTACTGGCTCACACAAGAAAAGTGTGGAGCGAAGTTGGCGTTATTACTTTGTTTTTTGACGAGTCTCGTTTGTTTTGTGCTAAATGTTATCAGGGCTTGAGATATGGGGATGACTCAAAGTGACTTATCAGAAAACGCCTTAGACTGTGTCAAAGTACGCATCAATTTCGTTGCCCTAAACTATCGCGATTATCTCGCCGCCAATGGGTTTCTGGGACCGAAGGCGGCGGCGCTGGCCCCCGGGAATGAAGGGGCCGGAGTTATCCTCGAAAGCGCTGTGCGGGATTTGGCCGAAGGCGATTGCGTGTTTGTCAACAGCGGCGGTCTGGGTGAAAAAAGCAATGGCACAACGGCAGCGGAAATCACGGTTCCCGCATCCTCCGTTTGCAAGATACCCGCGGGCCTGACCCTGCGCCAAGCCGCGATCGCGGGCGTGCCAAGCCTTGTCGCGGCAGAGGCGCTTTCGCTTTTCCCGACGGACGCCGACTTGCCCGTTGCGGTGACCGGTGCGTCTGGCGGGACCGGTCGCGTGGCGGCGACGTTTTTTGCCCGTGCCGGGCGCAAGGTGACGGCAATGTCGCGCAACGCGGATTGCGCCGACGTCTTGAAAAGGCTGGGCGTGAACGATTTTATCCAGACACCCCATCTTGACGAGTTGAATGCCGACACCTTCGGTCCCGACAGGTTTTCGGCGGCGTTCGATGTGACGGGGGTCATGCTGAACTGGCTGACGCGCAATGTGGCGCAGGGCGGTGTGATTGCAGTTACGGGATTTGCGGGCGGGCATCAAAACCAGATCAATACCATTTCGGTGTTGTTGAAGTGTCTCGCGCTGATCGGCGTAAATGCCGGTATTTCCGCAGCGGCCAAGGCCCGTGCGCTTAAACTGGTCGCGCGGAATTTTCAGGCGGCGGATTTTAACCTGTTGGCGCACGAAATCGACCCGGCCGATGTTTCGGTCGTTGCCCGCAATTTTCCCGGCCACTCGGGTAGAGGCCGTATTTTGGTGGGGCTGGCGTGAATGTAGAACGGTCCAGTCAGCTTTTCCCGGACGCTTTGCAAACCGCTTTTCTGTTTCCGGGACAGGGGGTGCAGTATTTCCATATGGCTGCGTCGCTTTTTGAAGGGGACGTGCGGTTCAACGCGATCATGCGCGGGCTGGATCAGGCTTTGATTGCGGACAGCCAAGATGCCGTTTTGCCACGCCTTTATGCCGGTGACGTGGGCCGCGATACGCCTTGCGGCGATGTCAGGTTCACCCATCCCGCTCTGTTGATGACCGAAATGGCAGTGGCCTTGCGGCTGCGGGCGGGCGGAACGGAACCGGATGTATGCGTCGGCAATTCGCTGGGCGAATATGCGGCGGCGGCGGTTGCGGATGTGGTGACGCCCGAAGCCATGCTTTGTGCCATTTCGCGGTCTGCCAAACTGTTACATGACAAATGCCCTGCGGGACGCATGTTATCGGTGATGGCCCCTCTCGCGGTGTTCAACGATTTGCGCGACGTCGAACTTGCCGGTGAACAGGCAGAGGACCATTTCGTCATCAGTGGGTCGGATGAAGCGATTGAACGGGTGCGGCTGTACCTGGCGGGGCGTGACATTCTGTGTGTCAGCCTGCCGGTGACGCGCGCCTTTCACAATAGCGCCATGGATGTGGTCCAGCTCGACCTAATGGCGGTCTTTCAATCAATGACCTTTCGCGCGCCGCGTTGCGCGTTGATTTCATCGATGACAGGACAGCCAGTCAGGAAACCGGACGCCGCGCATTTTGGACGGATAGGGCGTATGCCTGTCAATTTCCGTCAGGCGGTTCAATCCTTGGCGGAACGGGGCGCGGTGCATCGCCTGATCGATGTCGGCCCGTCCGGAAGCCTTGTTACGCTGGCTGCGCGTAATTTGCCCGCACATGCAACCAACTGGCCGCAGGCACGGATATTGTCTCCGTTCATCAAGCCTGCAGCCGAAGTGTCACGCCTGAACGAAATTGACCGAATGGGGAAAGACCGCGTGCGCGATGCTGAACCAGAAACAGTCGCAAGGGTGGGGGGCGCCGCCGTTGTTTTTGCCGGGCAAGGATCGCAGATTAAGGGGATGGGGCTGGACCTTTTTGCCCGTTTTCCCGACATGCGGGCGCAGGCTGACTGTATTCTGGGCTATTCTGTGGTCGATATGTGCCGCGACGATCCGGGGGAGAAGCTGTCCGATACGCGGTTTACCCAACCCTTGGTGTTTTGTGTGAACGCCATGGCCTATCGCGCCTATCGCGAAGAACATAGTGCGCCCGCGTTTCTGGCGGGGCATTCGCTTGGTGAAATGAATGCACTTCTGGCGGCGGGGGTGATGGATTTCGAAACCGGCCTGCGCGTTGTCCAGCAACGCGCGACACTGATGGCAGAGGCAACTGCCGGCGCAATGGCTGCGGTGATCGGGCTGGACAGAGGCGCAATTGAAAACGCGCTGGCCCAAAACGGTCTGGATCGGGTAGATCTTGCTAATATCAACACTTCGCAGCAATTGGTGATTTCCGGTGCGGCGGAACAGTTGGCGAAGGCGCGTTCAGTGATGGAAGAGGCGGGTGCAAAGGCTTGTATCCCATTGCCGGTCAGTGGAGCGTTTCATTCGCGCCTGATGCAGGTGGCAGAACACAGCTTTCACCGGTTCCTGCAAGGGATCACCCTGCAACCGCCCACGATACCGGTTATTTCCAATGTGACCGCCCAACCCTACGCCCCTGACGATATCGCGGGTCAGATTTCCAGACTTTTGTCGCGGTCGGTGGATTGGGTCGGCTGTGTGACCTACATGCTGGATCACGGGGTGACGGATTTTGTCGAGCTGTCCCCCAAACCGGTCCTAAGTGACATGGTGCGGGAAATCCGCGCGGCCTATCAGCCGCTAGCCCCCCAGCGCGCAGAAGAGGCACAGGTTGTGCCCAAAGAAAAAATGCCGGTTGCGCCGGTTCAACAACCATCAGCGCCGAAACTCGGCACGAAACACATGCGGGCTGAAACCCTAGGGTCGCACCGTTTCCGCGCGGTGCACAACACCCGCTATGCGCATATCTGCGGCGGCATGGTGCATGGCATCGCCAGCGTCGGTATGGTCGCGGCTTGCGCCGAGGCGGGAATTCTTTCGTTCTTCGGGACCGGCGGCCTATCGCCGGATCGGGTGGAACAGGCCATCATTGATCTACAGCGTCGGCTTGGGGACGACGCGCCATTCGGGTTCAACCTTTTGAACGGATCGAACGAGGCGGCAAATATCGATCTTTTTCTGCGTTATGGCATTCATACGATTGAGGCGTCTGCCTTTGTGCAAGTCACCCCCGATCTTGTCCGATACCGGTTGACAGGGCTTTCACGGGATGGCGGTGGTGTGCACATCGGTCACAAGATCGTGGCGAAGCTTTCCCGACCAGAAGTGGCGCGGTCCTTCCTTGCACCTGCGCCCGTCGCGATTGTTCAGGACCTGTTGGCACGTCACCTGATTACACCCGAAATGGCGGATCTGGCCGCTAAGGTGCCCATGGCCGATGACATCTGTGTCGAATCCGATTCAGGTGGCCATACTGATCAGGGCAATGCGACGGTCCTTATCCCCGCCATCCGGCGCCAACGGGATCTGGCGCAGCGGGAATATGGCTATGCCGATCCGGTGCGGATCGGTGCGGGCGGTGGTGTCGGCACGCCGGAGGCGGCGGTTTCGGCCTTGGTTTTGGGGGCGCAATTCACCCTGACTGGATCGATAAATCAATGCACGGTGGAAGCGGGAACAAGCGGTCTGGTCAAGGAAATGCTGGCGGCATGCGAGGTGCAGGATACCACTTATGCCCCAGCGGGCGACATGTTCGAAATTGGCGCGCGGGTTCAGGTGTTGCGCCGTGGGTTGCTATTTCCGGCGCGGGCCAACCGTCTGTTTGATCTCTATATGCAACACGACAGCCTGGAGGCGATTCCGCCTAAGGTCCGGGAACAGGTCGAAATCAAGTATTTTCAGCGCAGCTTTGACGATGTCTGGCACGATTGTCAGGAATATTGGCCCGCCGATGTGATTGACCACGCCTTGCGGATGCCGAAACAGAGGATGGCCTATGTGTTCCGTTGGTATTTCGGCCTTTCGGGGCGGTTGGCCTTACAGGGGGACGCAAGCCGCAAGGTGGACTTCCAGATTCATTGCGGGCCTGCAATGGGAGCGTTCAACCAATGGGTCACGGGTACCGATCTGGAAGGGCCGCAAAACCGGTCGGTCGAACAGGTGAATCGCGCGTTGCTGGACGCCACAGCAGACCGGCTTGGCCAATTAATCAATGATTTTCAAGGAGTGTAACGTATGGACGAAGTGAAATCCGTAATTGCCACCTACATCGAGGACCAGTTTCTGGTGACCTATGGTGCGGATTTCCAAGGTGACACCAACCTGTTCGAAATTGGGATAATGGACAGCTATGGCTATGTCCAGCTTGTCGAATTCCTTCAACGGAATTTCGATGTGGTTCTTTCGGATGACGAATTTCTGACCAATGTGATGGGCAGCATGGACCGTATGTCAGACACCATACAATCTAGGCTGTCGGAAGTGCGGGCTGGCTGAACTTGTGCGGAATCGTCGGATCCTTTGCCTTTGCTGGTGCGCGAGCCTCTTTGGGGGCGGATGGGATTATTTCCATGCTGGCACATATCGGACATCGTGGACCGGACGAGGCGGGGTACATCCGCGATCCGACATGTAGTTTGGGCAATGTACGGCTAAGCATTGTCGATCTTGCCCATGGACACCAACCGATGCGCCACCCGTCGGGGCGGTATTGGATTACCTTCAACGGTGAAATCTATAACTACCTAGAATTGCGAGATGAATTGCGGGCCTTGGGATGCCATTTCGCGGATGATAGTGATACAGAGGTGTTGCTGCACGCTTGGGCAACCTGGGGTGAGGGATGCCTTGACCGGCTAAACGGAGCCTTTGCCTTCGCCGTTTACGACAGTGTCGAAGGCACGCTCTCAATGGCGCGGGACCGGTTCGGCAAGCGCCCGCTGTTTTATACCCGTGCGGGCAATCGGATGCTGTTTGCATCCGAAATGAAGGCCTTTCTGGCCTGTGAACAGGTATCATTCCGCCCCGACATCGAAGATTTCGCAACCGTTTTGGCGACATGGACGCCTTTGCCGCATCAGACATGCTGGGAAGGGATCGAAGCGCTGCCGTTGGGATCGGTTCTTCGGCTGGACCGATCGGGGCAACAGGAAATCCGGCAATTCGCTCGTCCCGAATTCCATGATAACTTTTGTTTTTCCACGATTGAAGAGGCGGTGGAGGCTGTCCGTGCGCGGGTGATTGAGGCGGTGAAAGTCCGGCTTCGCACCGATGTTCCGGTCGGGCTTTACCTGTCGGGCGGATTAGATAGCTCCATTCTTGCCTCGATCATGGCGGACCTTGGCGGGGATGGGGGCCTGTCTTCTTTTTCGATCACCTTCGGCGACAGCGATCTCGATGAAAGCGCCTACCAAACCATCGTGGCGGATCGTTACGGGCTTCGGCATAATCCGATCGAGATTACACATGACCAGATTTGCGCGGCCTTTCCCGACGCGGTCTATCATGCGGAGGTGCCGGTTTTCCGCACCGCCTTCGTGCCGATGTACCTTTTGTCGCGCAGGGTCCAAGCTGCGGGCATCAAAACAGTGCTAAGCGGCGAGGGCGCAGATGAGGTGTTTCTTGGCTATGACCTGTTCCGTGAAACTGCGTTACGGAAACGCTGGGACAGTTTGGATACCGAAACGCGCAAGGATTATGTTGCGCGGTTAAACCCGTTTCTGGCGCATTTTTCCAATGCGCGGCAATCCGGCATTCTGGGGCTTTACGATCAGTTTTCGCGCGAAAGGATGCCTGGCCTGTTTTCGCATGAAATGCGGTATCAGAACGGCAACTTCGCCCTGCGCCTATTGAAAGACCGGCAGGTTGCCGAAACAGGGTTCGCGCCGATCATGGCGGCAACGTCAGCGGCCGCAGACTTCGCCGGTCTGTCAGCGATGGAAAAAGCTCAGTGGCTTGAATTCAATACACTTTTGCCAGGCTATCTCTTGTCCACTCAAGGGGAGCGGATGGGGCTGGCACACGGGGTTGAAAACCGCTGTCCGTTCCTTGATCCGAATGTCACAGATTTGATGGGGGCGGTGAACCTGAAATTCGATGATGGGTGGGACGAAAAGCACTTGTTAAAAAGAGCTTTCCCGACCCTTCCGCCTGAGGTGTTGACGCGCCATAAGCATCCCTACCGTGCCGCCGACAGCACGTCATTTGTAGAAGTCCGCCCCGAATATATGGAACTGGTTCTGTCGGAACAGGAGCTGGACCGATCCGGCCTGATCGACACGCGGTTTGCGCAGCGGTTGATGAATAAGATTCTGACGACGCCTGCCGACCGGATCAGTGTGCGTGAACATCAGGCGTTTGTCTATTTGCTAAGCTTCCAATGCATACAGCAGCAGTTTACCCAACGCGATGGCGCATATGTGCGGCAAGATAAAACCGTGCGCGATCGCCTGACCGTCGCCGTTGAAATTCAGGAGGTCGCGTGATGGTAGAACCAGACCCCATCGCCGTTGTCGGTTTGGCCTTCCGTTTCCCGCAGGCGGAAACCATGGAAGAATTCTGGGCGATGCTTTCCGAAGGTCGCGTCGCGATCAAAACCCTACCGGATATCCGCCGCACCGCCGGTTTCCCCAGCGATAGCAATTTTACCGGTGGGTTCGTTGATGGAGCGGAAACATTTGATCCGCTGTTTTTCGGTATTTCCGCGCGCGAGGCGTGTCAGATGGACCCGCAACAGCGCTTCGTTTTGGAAACCGCATGGAACGCCTTGGAAGACGCGGCTATCGCGCCCTCGCAATTGTCGAAACGAAACGTCGGCGTGTTCATGGGGGTGTGCCACTGGGACTATTTGGAAATGCAATCGCGGTCCGCGTCTTCGACCGAACTGCACCGTGCAAGCGGGATTTCGCCTGCCGTCATCTCCAATCGAGTGTCCTATTTTTTCGACTTCAACGGCCCCAGTGTGACCAACGACACCGCCTGTTCCAGTTCGTTGGTTGCGATTGAACAAGCGGTGCAGGCTTTGCGGTCCGGCGCTTGTAGCCTTGCGCTTGCTGGTGGGGCCAACCTGATCTGGTCGCCGGACCACTTCATGGCGTTTTCCAAGGCGAATATGCTGTCGAAAACCGGATGCTCGCGGGCGTTCGATCATGAAGCGGATGGCTATGTTCGGGGCGAAGGGGCGGGTATTGTCGTATTGAAAAAGCTTTCTGATGCGGTTGCCGATCGTGACCCGATCCGTGCGGTGATCCGTGCGGTTGCATCGAACCATGGCGGTAAGACGGCGGGGCTGACGGTAACCAATCCCGACGAACAGGCGGCCCTGATCGAACGGGTCATGACGCAGGCGGGCGCCGGACCCGATACGCTGGACTATGTCGAAGCGCATGGAACGGGTACGCCCCTTGGCGACCCAATAGAGGTTCGTGGCCTTAAATTAGCCTTGGACCATTTGTATGCGGCGGCCAAGTTGCCGGTTGCTCACGGGCGAACAGCCATCGGGTCGGTCAAGAACAACATCGGCCACCTGGAAGGGGCGGCA